>PGYD01000044.1 GCA_002839495.1 Planctomycetes bacterium HGW-Planctomycetes-1 | reverse complement strand
GGAATGTGAAACAGAAATCGGTTGATTGGCAATTTACATGTGAGAATGCGAGAGTAAAACTTAAACGGCTATATCCACAGTTTTAGAGGTGACAGAGTATTAGGGAAGTAGGAAGAAAACGCGTACCGGAGGCAGTCGGCTTTTGCGCGTTTTTGCATTTACCCGCTTTTTTGGAGAAAACACCAGGGTTTTTTTGGCGCTGATTCTGCGCGCTTTGCGAGCCTTGTGCTGTTTGAAAACCTGATTATTGGCTCATCTGATTTGCATCCGGCTTAATCTGAATTTATTGGGCAGGTTTCTATATAAAGTTGGGCTCATTTTGGAGAAGGAAAACAGGGAATAGGAGAATACGGCGTTGCCGGAATGAACTTTTGGAGAAGTTCACGGAGGTTTGAAAAGGAAAGAAGTTAACAAGTTTTGAGGTATGAGAAGATGTGTTCTACCCAGGGAGTTTGTAGAAATAGAAGAAGTTCCACGAGCATCCCCCATCTTGGTTTCCGCGCCCCCTTTCCGCTCTTAATAACGCTGTTTTTAATCCAGTTGCTCCAGCCTGCGTTTAATTCGGGTGATGTGCAGGCTGTCATCTACTGGAGCAATAGCAGCGGTACAGCGGACGAATTCAGTTGGACTAACGGCGGAAGCGACAAAGGCCTTTTCGGCGACCCCACTCTTGTCGGAGGAAATACTTTAGTATTTGCCCCGACAAATTTCCGTGCTGAAAGCGTCGACGGAAAAAGCGCCATCACATCGGACCGTTTGCAATTCGACTTAATCGCTGACCCCGGCAAAGAAATTAAAAGTATAAAGATTACCGAAAGCGGCGATTACGGAATACTTTACGAAGGCAAGGTCTCGGCCGGCGGCGCTATCTTTATCACAAATCTCGAACAATACGAGGTACGAAAAGAATTGTTCGAGATGGACCCGGCTATGCCCATTACCCCTCCGCCTTACGAAGGCTTTTGGGGCGGCCAGGTTGAAGTAGCCGAACTCGGCTGGTCGCACATCCGGGTTGTCCTGAACAATAATCTTATTGCCATCAGTATGCCGGGCTCTATCGCCTGGATAGAGAAGAAAGATTTCGGCGTAAACATCGAAATCATCATACCTGAACCGGCAACAATCGGATTGTTGGCTTTAGGTTCGTTAGTTTTCTTGGGAAAGAAAAAATAATATTACTTTAGAAAGGAGAATGAGTTATGAAAAAATTGATTTTAACGAGCTTGTGTGTACTGTTTATCGCCGGCACGGTGCAGGCGGCCCTCGACATTGATGCAATAGTCATCACCTCCTGCAAGGGTTATCTGAACGGTACAGCCGATTCCAACCCCTGGCTTTTCGAGATATGGGTGGACTTTGTTGATGACTCCGGCATGGAACGCATTGACGTAACCCGGCCCGGGAGTTCGACGCCATTTACTACCATTTACTACGAAGAAGACGAGGGCTGGTCTTACGATTCGCCGATAGATTATGTCTCCCTTACGGCTTTACAGGCCGACTATGCACAGGGCAACTACACTTTCGATTTTATTGGCGCCGGCGACACACTGCTCAACTCCGTAACGCTGGACTACAGCGAAATTATAGAGCCGCTGAATCCCGTCAATTTCACATATCCCGCTAATGGCGCAACGGATGTCCCTCTCAATCCGACGTTAACCTGGACTGTAGGCACCGGCGACGGCGACGCCTTGGCTATGTGGCTGGATAGCGATGATGATTGGTACGAAAACCTTCTCGCCTCGATGGATACGCTTTCCTGGGGACCGCTCGGCCCTCTGAAGCCTAATCATACCTACGAACTTGAAATCTCGGTCATCAATATCAAGGACATTGAACCCGGACCTGCCCTTCCTACTATGACTCTCAGCGGCGACGAGTTCAAATACGGCCTTTGGATTGAATATCTCAACGAGATGGAGTTTACCACGATTCCCGAACCGGCAACAATTGCCTTACTGGCGTTCGGCTCATTAGTAATGTTAAGAAAAAAACAATAAAAAAACAATAAAGCGGCGACATCTATCACCTAACCGCTTTGTTTTAAAGGTGTTATAAACGTTAAATCACACCGTTCGGCGGGGCCGCACCCTTAAAAGGTGCGACTTTTTTCAATTAATTCAGGTAAAATCGCCGCCAGCAGCATATTTATCCCGCACCTTCTAAAATATTCAACGCATCGCATCTATTTTAAAGAATTGAATAGAAAGAAGGTGCGGGATAAATCTTCTGGATTTTAGGCACGTTTAACAATAAAATTAGTCCTGATATGGACATCGTTTACAAAAACAAAAAGCTCGAACGGCTGCTGATTTTCACGAACCTTGCCGTTACCGTCGTCGTTATAGCGGCGACACTGTTAAAATTGGGGTTTTACAAGCGGTTCCTTTCCGACAATCAGTTGTATTCGATACTCATCGCTGCGGCCTTTTTCTTTATAGCGGAAAAACTCGTAAGGTTTTTTAACGCCCGTTCCAAAAAAGACTATCTGATTTTCTGCTGGTTCGAGTTCATCTTCATAATTCTGTTCGTACTGCTCTGCTACACGGCAAGCCCTGTATGGGCGCTGGGCGTTTATCTGCTCCTGCAAATTATCACAAAAGTGTGCAGAACTATGGTAAACCTCGCGGCTTCAGGTAAAAGCCCCGCTCTAACATTTGTCGGCTCTTTCATAGTTATCATTCTCACCGGCTCAGTCCTCCTGATGCTGCCGAGAAGCTATAAAACCGAACAGATGACCTTCACAGACGCCCTGTTCACCGCGACAAGCGCAACCTGCGTAACGGGACTTACCGTAAAGGATATCGGAACAGATTTCTCCGTCGTCGGCCAAACTGTAATTCTCGTGCTTATCCAGCTTGGCGGTTTGGGCATCGTAATCTTCGGCGCCGTCTTCAGCCTGCTCTTCGGCCAGGCCCTTAACGTCAGACAGTCCGTCGCGATGCAGGACCTTTTAAGCGCACAAACCGTCAATAAAATCGCTCATATTATCGCCTTTATCTTTATAACCGTTGTCGTAATCGAAGGGTTAGGCGCTTTAATCCTGTATAATATGTGGGATTCCTGCGCCCCGCTGCCCGGCCATATCCACAGCAAATGGTTCTGCTCGATTTTTCATTCTGTCAGCACTTTTTGCAATGCTGGGCTCAGTCTTTTCTCCGACAGCTTCACAGGCTTTAAAACAGATTGGCGTATTTACTCGGTTATCTGTCCTATGATTATCATTGGCGGCCTCGGTTTCGGAGTGCTTTTTAATCTCGTAAATGTTCTTGTCGATAAAATAAGGTTTCTTTTAAACAGATTTCGTCCTTATGAAAAACGTCATTTAAAAATCCCTGTCCGAATCAGTCTCCAGACAAAAATAGTCCTTACCGTAACTTTGGTGCTTGTTGTCTGCGGCACAGCGGGCATACTTACAATTCAGAACAATACCGGAAATCATAAAATCGAGCTTGGCGATGCGTTCTTCCAGTCTGTTGCCGCCAGAACGGCAGGCTTTAACACTATTGAGATTAAATCGCTCTCGGCGCCGACAAAAATAGTCTTGATGCTCCTTATGTTCATCGGCGGCTCGCCAGGCGGAACCGCAGGCGGCATCAAAACCGTTACTTTCGTCGTGATTGTTATGGCGGTCTATGCCACTATACGAAAAAGAAACGAAGTCGAAATCTTCAAACGATGTGTGCCTTTGGTAATGGTCGGAAAGGCTCTCACCGTCATATTGCTTTTCACTGTCCTGTTTTTTACTTCCGCCTTTTTACTGACGATAACCGAAAGGCACAGCGATTTCGAAACTTCCGCAATAGTTTTCGAGACCGCCTCCGCCCTCGGCACTGTGGGCTTAAGCTGCGGTATTACATCGTCTTTGACAACCGCAGGAAAAATAATTATCATTATTACTATGCTGCTCGGCAGGCTCGGAGCTCTTACCTTGCTCGCAGCCTTGACTTTCAATATAACGCCGGCGCGTTTCAATTATCCGACTGAATCGCTGGCCGTAGGATAAAAATTGAATATTTCACGTTCGGCGTAAAGACATTAAATTTGCGTTTTTTAAAATAGTTTTATAAAATATCACAATGATGAACTCCTGGAACGATGTCATTCCGCTCGTCTGGCTCTCGGTCATCGCTGTTATCGCGGGGCTTATTGGGCACTTCTTTGTATTCAGATTGCTTATGAAGATTGCAACTCGTACCAAAACCAGATTTGACGAGTCTTTTCTAAAGCACTGTTTCGCCCCTTCGCTATGGGCAGTCATCTTGCTGACATATCGCTGGTTTCTGCCGTTAACCGCGCCTGAAAATTATGTCGAGGCCGTCGCCCGTTTCCTGAGTATTGCTTTTACCATCATAATTTCATGGCTATTTATAAAACTTACTAACATCCTTGACGATTTTGTTTTCGATAAATTTGCCATAGACACGAAAGACAACTTAAAGGCGCGTAAAATCCGTACCCAGCTCAGCGTACTCAAAAGAATCATTATAGTTATTATACTGATTGTGGCAATCGGAACTATGCTGATGTCTTTCGAAAAGGTTCGCCAGCTCGGCGGCGCGATTTTGGCTTCAGCTGGAATCATCGGCATCGTAGTCGGAATTGCCGCCCAAAAAACTATCGGCACTTTCATCGCGGGTCTTCAAATAGCTTTCTCTCAGCCCATTCGCATCGACGATGTCGTAATTGTCGAAAATGAATGGGGCAGAATCGAAGAGATAACCTTGACCTATGTTGTCGTTAAAATATGGGACTTAAGACGGCTGATTGTCCCCATAACTTATTTCATTGAAAAACCATTCCAGAACTGGACACGCGTAACCGCCGATATTCTCGGAACTGTCTTTATATATGTCGATTATACCGTACCAATCGAAGAAATCAGAAAGCATCTTCACACCATTCTTAAGGACTCGAAGCTTTGGGACGAAAAGGTCTGTGTCCTTCAGGTAACGAATACCACGGAAAAAACCATTGAGCTTAGAGCTTTGATGAGCGCAAATGACGCATCGACCGCCTGGGGCCTTCGATGTTATGTTCGGGAAAAACTTATAGAATTTATCAGAGATAATTATCCCCAAAGTCTTCCGAGATTTCGTGCTTCTGTTGAAAAAACCGAAAATCCGTAAATAATTTAAAAAAGGACTGATATGAAAAAGTTCGCTGTAATAGGTCTTGGCAGATTCGGAAGAAAGCTCGCCGTCGCTCTTACTATGAGCGAGGCCGAGGTAATTGCAATCGACCAGAACAGGGATATAATCGACGAAATCCGCGACGAAGTAGCCCACGCCGTCAGAATCGACAGCACCGACGAGGATGCGCTCCGGGCACAGGGCGTCGATAAAGTCGATGTCGCAATCGTCGGCATAGGTCAGGGCGGCAGAAGTTTTGAATCTTCGATACTTACCGTCGTCAATTTAAAGACTCTCGGCATACCGCTTGTTTACGCAAGGGCTGAAAGCATTACTCAGGGTCAGGTCCTCGAAAAAATCGGCGCTACTGAGGTGATTTATCCTGAAATAGAATCCGCACAGAAATGGGCCTACAGGCTCATTGCGCCGCAGATAACGGAAAAAATCGATTTCGCGCCCGGCTATTCCATCGCCAGCGTAATCGCAACGGCAAGCTTCCACGAAAAAACTGTGCTTGATTTGCAGCTTCGCCAGAAATACCGGATTAACCTTGTTTCGATAAAACGGGGTGAAAAAGCCGGCAGTGAAAAAGGCGAAATAATAAATGTTCCGCTTCCTGATACCGTTATTTACCAGGGCGATACTCTGGTGGTCGCAGGTTCGGATTGGGACATTGCCAAACTGCCGGGAGAATAGAAGTTTTAATCAGATATTTTTCTAAACTTCCTCAACTCTTCGAGCATCAGCCGCATATCGTCCGGCACAGGCGCCTCAAATTTTACCAGTTTTCCAGTTTGAGGATGTGTAATTTCAAGCTGCCAGGCGTGCAGAGCCGGTCTGGCGAACAGAGGCTCTTGCGGCGTCGCTTCTTTGTCTTCAATCTGCCAGCGATAGGCTAATCTTCCGCCGTACATTTCGTCCCCTATTATCGGATGTCTGAGATAGGACATATGAACGCGGATTTGATGCGTCCTGCCAGTTTTGATATTAATTTTTAGAAGCGAATAACCTCTGAATTTTTCAATGACCTCATAATACGTTATGGCTTCTTTGCCAATCATCGGCAGAACCGCGAATTTCTCGCGTATTCTCGGATGAACCGCCAGCGGTTTATTGATGCAGTCCGCTGTAAGGTCGGGCGTGCCGTGCACGAGCGCAAGGTAATACTTTTTAGTCTTTCGCGCCTCGAACTGTCTTGCCAGCCGCCAGTGCGCTGTCTCGTTTTTGGCGACGACAAGAACGCCCGTCGTATTGCGGTCGAGCCTGTGAACTATTCCCGGCCGGAAATCCTCGCTGCCTTTTGACAGCTGTTTGGCGTGAAATGCAAGAGCGTTTATCAGCGTCCCTTTTTTATAACCCCTCGCAGGATGGACAATCAGGTTCGCCTGTTTATTGATGACAAGAATATCGTCGTCTTCGTAAATAATATTCAGCGGTATATCTTCGGGAATAAATTCTTTGCTCGGCGGAGGAGGCAAAATCAAATCGACGATATCGCCCGGCGAAATCTTCGTGCTCGGCTTGGCGTATTTACCGTTGATAGTTATCGCCTGTTCGACAATAAGTTTTTGAAGCATCGTCCTGCTGAAATTGCTTAATCGGCCCTGAATGTATTTATCCAGTCTCCGCTGTGTGATATTGCTGCCGACCCGAAGGCTGAGATGTTCGGCCCCTTCGGTCTCGTCCGGTAAATTTAGACCGTTTTCCTTGTTTAAATCTGTCGGCTCATTGATTTTTTCGTCAGCCATTGCGGGCTATTTAACTGAATTGAAATCCAATTCTTTACCGATTGCCGATTCGATGTCAGCCAGCGGCTCATCGATACTCAAAGGTTTTACAGATTGCGGAGCGTCCGGCTCTGCCGTTTGGGATTTGACAAAAACAACCATTCCCTGATTATCGCTCAGCGTACTAAGCCGAAGCTGTGCCCTTGCCTGATATAATGTACCTTTATACTCATCAGCCTGCGCAATTTTGTCATAGGCGGTCTTTGCCGCTGCGAAATCGCCCATATCTTCGAGGCAAAGCGCTATGCCGTACTCGGCCATTGCCGCCGTTGTCGGCACACCTTTTGCTTTTTCCAGTGCCTGTTCGTAAATCTTCATAGCCTGCTGAAGCTGATATTTGCGGACGTCCTGTTCAGCAGGTTTGGGCCTGTAATGAAGCTCGGTGCGAAGAGCCTCGGCGCGTTTAATCATCGCCAGGGCCGAAAGGGGCTGGTTCTGAGTATCTTCAGCGGCCAACTGATAACCGCTTGCCATATTAATAAAAATATCCGATGCTCCTATCCCCTTTTGTTTGCCCTCGAGCACTGTCCGTTTTTGCCAGCTTAGCTGGTCTAACATCGACGCAATTTGTGCCTCTTTCTGGTTCCAGACACGGTTTTCTTTATGGTAATAGAATATCGTATAGGCGATAAGGCCGACAACTACTGCGGCACCGATAATTATCGTCGTTAAATTTTCGTTAAACCACTGCGGAAAATTCGCAATCCAGTCTGCCAATTCGTTCGTCGCCAATTCGTGCCGGCGTTCTGATTTCATCCCGTTAGACCTCCTTTGCTTTTAAATCACTTATATTATACATATAAAATACGCCTTGCCTTTTCACAACTAAAATCCGTATGACCTCAAAGAGGTCTAACGGGATTCATCGTTTATCTCTCTATTTAGTCAACATTTACAACTATTAAAGGCAGGCATTATAACCATTTACCTTTATACTTGCAATATCTCTTTTACGGCACTAAAATTCAGCCTGTTTACGGGTTTATATTAAAAAATACAGGGAAAAGCAGATGTTCCGGAAAAGCCTATTTTTACTTCCTTATTTCCTTATTTCCTTACTTCCTTATGTTTGTCCTGCCGAAATCGACAAGACGAAATATATAACCATCGACGAAATTACCCCCGGAATGGACGCCGTTTGCCTTACGGTCTATAAGGGTGTCGAGCCGGAAGAATTCAGCCTTAAGGTAGTGGACGTTGTCAGGAACGTTCGGCCCGGCAAAAACGCAATTCTCGTTATGGGCACCGATGAGCGTTTTATCCACACCGGCCCGGTCGCAGGATGCAGCGGCTCGCCGGTCTATATAAACGGAAGACTTGCCGGCGCTCTGGCTTTCGGCTGGACGTTAAGCAAAGACCCCCTCTACGGCGTAACGCCTATCGATGAAATGCTCCGCGCCGGTACTTATAATCCCGCAGAAAAAACTTCCATAGGACCGGTTCTGGATTTTTCAAAACCAATCGACCTTAAAGCCGCTTATACCCAGATGATAAATTTCAGAACCCCGTCGTCTTCGTCTCTCGGCGGGATGACTATGCTCCCCTGCCCGCTGGCGACGACTTTGCCGCAAAGCTCGTTTTCGCCTTTTGCCGGAATATTCGAATCTGCAGGCCTGATGCCCGTCTCGGCAGCCTCAAGCTCCGCAAGTTTTCCACAATACGCCGACGTAAAAATGACCCCGGGCGGAACTATCACGCTGCCGCTGGTTTACGGCGATATCGAACTATCCGCCGTTGGTACGATTACCGAAGTTGTCGATGACAGGGTTTACGCCCTCGGCCACAGCTTTCTCGGTCAGGGCCCTATCGATGTGCCGATGGCGACAGGTTATATACATACCGTCGTCGCCAGTCTTGCACGGTCGTTCAAATTCGGCCAGTCAATCGACATCAAAGGCGCCCTGTTCGCCGATGAAGCGGCCGCTGTCGTCGGAAGCATCGGTAAAAACGCCGCCGTTATCCCGATGAATATTACAATCGAGCGTTTCAACCCCGCACCTTCAGACAATTCACTTTCGAATATTCGAAGGTGCGGGGTCAACGATGAAAAGGCACGCACTTATAACTGCAAAATCGCTTCACACCGCTATTACACGCCGCTTCTGGCAGGCGTTTGTCTCTCTGGAACGGCAACAATGTTAGGTTCTATCCCAGCCGACCATACCATCAGATACAAAACTAAAATCGGCATCGAGGGATATGCTCCTGTTGAGATGGAAAACTTTTCGAGCTCTGCCGACCTTGCCGAATGTCTCGCCGACAATGTCGGTGCTGTAACTCTTGTTATGAATAATCCTTACGACAGACCGAAAATTTCTTCGCTCGATTTTGAAATCAAAATCCTGCCCAAAACCGCCGTCTCGCGTATATGGAGCTTCGAGGTTTCAAAGACAACTGTAAAACCCGGCCAAACTATTACCGCGAACATAACTCTCGAATCGTATTTGGCCAGCAATAAAACATATAAAACAGAGATTAAAATACCGGAGAATATTACGCCGGGCGAATACTCGCTCATCGCTTCCGGCGTCGCCGATTACAGGCAATTCAGCGCCGCTCTTGCCCCTCAGCGCTACGAACCGGAAAATATGCCCGACCTTATAAAAATTATTAACGACATCGCGAATACGAAAAGAAATAACCTTTATATAACTTTGACTCTGCCGGCAGGCGGAATAACCATTGAAAAATCCGAATTACCGCAGCTGCCGCTTACTAAAGCTATGCTGCTGGACAGTGAAAAACGTTCGGCCTCCGCCCTGCCCGCGCAAGAATGGCTCGGCAAAACCATCGAAGTCGATTCCATCGTGCTTGACAGCAGAAGCTTTACAATTACCGTCGAAAAACCTTAAACCCTTATTAAAAGGAGGTTTAAAACCAATGCTTCGGAAAAACTTATTTTTACTTCTTTGCTTCCTTATCTCCTTACTTCCTTATGTCTGCTCCGCCGTTACGAGCAAAATCGTAAGGCATTTAACCTTTGACGACTTTTCGGCAGGAAAAACGGACAACACTGTCATTAGCTCTCGCGGCACAATTTCGCTTGCCGCAAGAACGCAGACCATCGCTGACGATTTCGACGATGTGTGGACGATTAACTCTATCGCCTGCAAAAACGACGGAACAGTATATATCGGCACAAGTCCCGACGGCAAAATCTTCGAATACAGGAACGGCAAAACCGCCTGTATTTATCCTCCGCAGCAGCAGAAAAAAGACGGCCCTGCCAGAACGCACCTGACAAACGAGCACGTCTTCAGACTTGCTCTCGATTCTAAAAACAATCTCATCGCAGGTATAAGCGGCGACAAGTGCCGCCTTATTCGATATGACGGCAAAAAGTTTGAAACGGTTTTCGAGCCGGAACCAAATCAGGCTTCGTATATTTTCGCTGTAACTCCCGACAAGGCCGGCAATATCTTTCTCGGAACAGGCCCCAAAGGCCAAATCTGGAAGCTCGACAGCAACGCCCGAAACCCGCAGCTTGTTTATACCTGTCAGGACAAAAATGTATTGTGCCTCGCATTTGCCGATGACGGCTCGCTTTGTGCGGGCACCGATACGAGAGGTCTGGTTTACAAAATCAATCTCGAAATGAAAACCGCTTCCATTCTTTACGATAGCGATGAAAACGAGATTACCGACCTGCTTTTCGATGACAGCGGAAATCTTTACGCCGCCGCCACTTCATACCAATCTATAAAGGCCCAGCTCAAGGGCACACCCGAATTTAAAAAACCTTTTGCGCTCGGAAAACCTGAAGACGAGCAAGAACAGGAGGAATCGACCGCCCCTGCCGAAACTAAAGGCGACTCGCTCGAAATCGCAAACGCACCGCAGGACACCAAGCCGACTGATATACCGCTTCCGCCGGAAATCGAAAGAAAACGTTCCGTAGGCTCCGCAAGCCGTATCTATAAAATAGACAAAGACGGCTTTATAACGGAAATCTTCAGCGAAACAGCCGCGTTTTTCGCGATGCACCTGCAAAACGGCAATATCCTGCTCGGCACGGGAAACAAGGCTCAAATGTTCCGCATAAATCCGAAAACCGAAATTGAGGCTATGATTTACGAGGACAAAAAGGCCTCGCAAATCACCGACATCAAAAAATTCGGAAACGATGTGATATTTTCAACCGCAAATCCCGCCAAGCTCATAACGCTCAAATCCGCTTTTGCCGAGACCGGCTTTTATGAATCCGCTTTAATCGACGCCGGCCAGCCCGCGAACTGGGGAAAGCTCCAGATTGAAGCGGACGTGCCGGCCGATACAAAAATAATGCTCAGTGCAAGAAGCGGAAATGTAAGTGATGCGAATGACCCGACCTTTTCATCCTGGACGGAGCCGGTCAAAATAACTCAGCCGGTTGACCTTACCGTTCCGCTCGGCAGATTTTGTCAGTACAAACTGATTTTAGCCGGCACGGATACCGCCGCTCCCGAAATCAGACAGGTCGCCGCCGCTTATGTTATTCCGAATCTGGCGCCGAAAGTAACACAAATTACTATCGCTAAAGCCGATAAAAACGCCGGCTCGAGCCTGCGGCAAATCTGCTTCATCGCTATAGACGAAAACGACGACCGGCTTATCTACCAAATCGATTTCAGGAAAAAAGGCCGCTCAGGCTGGATTAAGCTCGTCGATGAACTCGACAAGCCAACCTTTGAATGGGACAGCAAAACCGTCGAAGACGGCATTTATGAAATCAGGGCTGCCGCATCCGACGAATTAAGTAATAACCAGAGTACGAAACTTACAGGCTCGAGAATCAGCGAACAGGCAGTCATCGACAACACCGCTCCGGCAATCGAAAGTCATCAGCTTGATATCAGCGGCAGCTCGGCGACTTTGACTATTAAAGCCATTGACGAATTCAGCATTATTGACAGTTTCAGTTATACAATTAACAGTAATGAAAAATGGATTTCAGTTCTGCCCGACGATAACGTCTTCGACACAAAAACGGAAAACTTCACGATAAAAGCGGAAAAACTCGAACCCGGCCGGCACGTCCTCGCCGTCAGAATATCCGACGCCGAAGCTAATACAATGTACAAAACTTTTGAGATAGATATTAAAAAATGAGAACTATACCGTTTGAAAAAATCGTTTCGGAAGTTGAAAAGCTCTGCATTACCGCTGCTGTCGTTTTGCCGCAGGACGTCTTTGACGCATTGCGGCAGGCCGAAAAAAAAGAGTCGAGCGATTCCGCGAAAAAAATCCTGAACCAGCTTATCGAAAACGCGAAAATCGCAAAAGAAAAACAAATCCCTATTTGTCAGGACACCGGCATTGCCGTCGTTTTCCTGCAAATCGGCCCACAAGTTGCTATCGAACCGGCTGACAAAACTATTATTGACGCCATAAATACAGGCGTATCAAGTGGTTATGAAAAAGGCTTTCTGCGTAAAAGCGTCGTCGCCCAGCCTTTGAATAATCGAAAAAACACCGGCACAAACACTCCGGCCATTATTCACACTGAAATTGTGCCCGGCGACAAAATAAAAATCACACTGCTCGCTAAAGGCGGCGGCTGCGAGAACAAAAGTCAGTTCAAAATGTTTTTGCCGACCGACGATGCGGAAAAAATTTCGGATTGGCTCATAAAAACTGTCGCTGATGCCGGCGC
>PGYD01000043.1 GCA_002839495.1 Planctomycetes bacterium HGW-Planctomycetes-1 | reverse complement strand
AGGGCAAATTGAAATCGACCCCAATCATTTTTTCTCACAACTTGTTATTTTTATTCTATTTACAACAATTTACTTAAAAGTTAATGGGACAGTAGTGATAAATTGGTATATTTAATATACCAATACGGTCTATTGGTCAAGGATAAATCTGTTTTTTTCCGGCGTGGGTATTTATGGGGTTGCGATAGAAATATTTTAAGGTTATTATTGTCTCCAAATTATTCGAGGCCGGGTTATGCTCAAAAAACAATTGGGGCTTTTTAGTGTTTTCAGTATTGCCGCCGGCGCTATGATTAGCAGCGGTCTTTTTGTCCTGCCCGGACTTGCATTCGCAAAGGCAGGCCCTTCAATCGTCATATCTTATTTTCTTGCCGGTCTTTTGATGATACCTTCGATGCTGTCTTGTGCCGAGCTTGCCACGGCGATGCCCAAATCCGGCGGAAGCTACTTCTTTGTCGAACGGAGTCTTGGGCCGATGATGGGTACTTTTGCCGGCTTTGCCAACTGGCTCGCGATTGCGCTCAAGGCGACTTTTGCAATGGTCGGCATCGGGGCTTTGGCGACGATTTTTTTTCCAAACGAAAGCGATTTGACAATCAAGCTCGTCTCGGCGGGGGCGTGTATATTCTTTTTGCTCGTAAATATTTTAAGCGTCAAAGGCACCGGCGGATTGCAGATAGGCCTTGTCGCAGGCCTTATCGCGATTCTTATCGCGTTTATAGTCAAGGCACTGCCTCTTACCGGCCCGCAGCAGTATTCACCGTTCGCGCCGTTCGGGGTCAAAAGTATTTTTGTCGTCGCCGGAATGGTATTTGTATCCTACGGCGGACTTACAAAAGTTATAGATGTTTCCGAAGAGGTGCGTGATAGTTCAAGAAATATTCCTCTCGGAATGTTCCTGGCTTTTTTTGTGGTGAACATTCTCTATGTGCTGGTTGTTTTCGCAGCGGTGGGAGTGCTTAAGCCGGAAGTTTTAAGCGGTTCGCTCGCCCCCGTAGTCCTCGCCGGCAAAGCTGTTGCGGGCCTTGTCGGCGAGATACTGATAAGTATCGCTGCTTTTCTTGCGTTCGCCACTACCGCCAATGCCGGCCTGCTCAGCGCATCGCGTACCCCTATGGCTATGAGTCGGGACGGCCTTGTACCACAGTTTCTTTCCAGGACGAGCAGGCGTTTTCATACGCCGCATTTTTCACTTTTGCTGACAGCGGGTTTTATGCTGTTTGTTATTTTTGCTCTGTCTCTCGAAAACCTTGTCAAAACCGCCTCTACGATGCTGATTGTTGTGTTTATGCTGATTAACGCTTCGGTGGTTATAATGCGGCACAGCGGGATTCAAACGTATCGGCCGACATTTAAAGCTCCTTTGACTCCCTGGATTCAAATCGGCACAATCTTGATGTATATGTTTTTAATTTTCGGGATGGGCTACGTTCCGCTGGCGCTTACGGGTGCTTTTGCGATTGTCGCGATGGTCTGGTATCTTTTCTATGTCCAGCGGCGTATCGACCGCGAATCGGCAATCGTGTATCTTGTAAAAGCAATCGTTTCGAAACATATTCAGCGTACCGGTCTTGAAGATGAATTAAAACATCTTTCACTGCTGCGCGACGAAGTGGTAACCGACAGATTTGATGGGCTTGTCAAAAACTGCGATATTCTCGATATTCCCGGCAAAATTTCCGCGACCGACCTTTTCCATACCGCCTCACAAGCCCTGTCAAAAAGGCTTAATATTGATGCGGATAAACTTTATGGACTTTTTATCCAGAGAGAAAAAGAATCCACAACCGTCATAAAGCCCGGCCTTGCCATACCGCATATCGTAGTTGACGGTCAGAATATTTTTGAAGTTCTGCTTGTCCGCTGTAAGGATGGTGCGGTTTTTTCCGAGCTGCACGAACCTGTAAAAACAGCGTTTATCCTTATCGGCTCGTCCGACGAGCGGAATTATCACCTCAGGGCGCTTATGTCGATTGCACATATCGTCAGCGAGCCGGAGTTCGAGAAACGCTGGTTCGCCGCCAAGAATATCGAACAGCTCAGAGATATTGTCTTACTCTCAGGAAGACGGCGGGACTAAATTCGCCGGGGTTTATTTGCAAGCCTCTTTCTTTTTTTGTATTTCTGTATTATTATAAACTATGATTTAGGAAAATTGTCCGGTGTTTAATGAAGTATAAAATATGAGTCTTGTAAGCATAACCAGAACGAATAACGGTATAAAAACAGGATTAATTGAAGCGATTAGTCTAATCGGCGGTATTGAAAAATATATCAGCCGGACTGATAAGATTATGCTCAAGCCCAATCTCAACGGCACTGAAGGGCTGACGAATATAGAACTGACCGAATCGCTGATTCAGTTGCTGTTAGATTTTGGCGCAAAGAAGATTGTCATTGCCGAATCTACTTTCGGCAATGCGCAAATTACCGATATGTGTTTTGAGAAATCCGGTTACAGCAGTTTGGCGAAAAAATACGGTATAGGAATAATCAATCTGAATAAATCGGAAATTGCAGAAGTAAAGGTTGCAAAACCGCTAATAACCGACAAACTCAAAATCGCCAAAGAGGTTTTCGAAGTCGATAAGATTATAAATTTGCCGGTGATGAAAGTGCATTATGCTACGGCAATTACTCTGGCGATGAAAAATCTGAAAGGTCTGCTTGTAGGAAATGAGAAAAAGCGTTTTCACGAACTCGGGCTTGATAAGGCAATTGTTGATTTGAATAATACGATAACACCGGCCTTGAATATTATTGATTGTACGGCTTGTATGGAAAGAATGGGGCCAAGAGGCGGCGATATTGTAAATCTGAATCTGCTTCTGGCAGGTGAAAATTGCGCGGAAGTAGATTATGTCGGATGCCTGATAATGCAGCACACGCTCGACGATGTAAAATATCTTAAAATGTATATAGAGCAAAATAATATTGATATCAATGCCATTAAGGTTGTCGGTGAAAGTATAGACAGTGTGAAATACCCGTTCAAAAAAGCCCAGATGGATATTACTGTCCCGACGCAGGTCAAAATTCATAATATTAATGCCTGCAGTGCCTGTATGAATGCACTGCTGCTGTCGTTTCAGTTCCTCGAAAAGGGCTTCGAAGAAAACGCAGATATTTATCTTGGAGCTAAGTATAGCAAAAAAGAAATAGCTGAAGGGCTGAAGATTTCTTTTGGCAACTGCTGTTTTTATGATATGGATTTTGATATAAAGATTAAAGGCTGTCCGCCTTATCCGTTCGATTTAAAGGCTGAGATGGAGAAACGCAATGGCTAAAAAAATTCTGATACTCAATGGAAGTCCTAAAAAGGATGGGAACACCTCTATAATGGCGGATTGGTTTAGTACTGCTGTGCGTTCTAAAGGAGCAGAAGTCGAAATTGTCCGTACGGCTTTTCTTAAGTATAAAACGCTTGGCTGTATATCCTGCCGAAAATGTCAGGAAAGCGATAGGTATGAATGCTGTATTGATGACGATGCAAAACCGGTTTTGACAAAGATGGCCGAGGCTGATGCGATTGTTTTCGCTACGCTGCTATATTTTTTCGGCGCGAGTGCCCAGCTCAAACTTATTTTCGACAGGATGTTCTCGCTTTACAAATGGGATAACGACGCAGGCACAATGCAAACGCCATTGAAGGGAAAAACTATGGTTCTGCTGGCAAGTGCATTTGAGGACATAGGTCTTGATGCTCTTGAAAAACCTTTTGTCTTAACCGCCGAATATACAGATATGAAATTCGAATCTATTCTTGTCGCCAACGCAGGCGTTTCAGGTGAGATTTCGAAAAAAAGACCTGACTCCAAAGAAAAGATAGAGAAATTGGCAATGAAAATTTGTTAAGGATAACAAAAATGAAAAAAGTATTATTAATTATTGTTGTTATAAGTGCATTATTCTCATCGTACTGTAATGCCAAAAATTTTATAGTTCCATCATCCGACGGACAATTGATTAGCTATAATGTATTCGGCAAAGGAGATATTACGCTTGTATTTGTTCACGGATGGAGTTGCGACAGCAGGTATTGGCGATGTCAGATTTCATATTTTTCCAAAAAATACAGAGTTGTGACAGTCGATTTAGCTGGGCATGGAAATTCAGAGCAGAACCGCGAAGTATATACTCTTGAAGCGTTCGGGCAGGATGTAAAAGCAGTTGTCGAAGACGTCAACGCCAGGAAAGTAATATTAATCGGTCATTCATTCGCAGGCGAGATTGCCGCAGAAGCTGCGAGGTTGATGCCGGAGCGTGTCATCGGCATTATCGGAGCCGATTCAATACAAAATGTTGAAGACACTATGCCGAAAGAGCAATTTAAACAAATGGTCGATGGATTTCAAAAAGATTTTAAAGGCGAAGTTAAGAATTTTGCTGGGCTGATGCTGGGAAATTTGAAACCTGAATTAAAAAAATGGATTGTTGATGATATGTCGTGCGAGCCTTCTTATATCGCTATCAGTGCATTTAAAGAATATGTTGAAAAATTTGAAAATAAAGGAATTGCGAATATTTTCAAAGAAGTTAAAGTTCCCGTGCGATGCGTTAATGCCGACCTTTGGCCGACAAATCCGGATGCCAATCGCAAATATATGTCTTCTTTCGAAGTAACATATATAAAAGGTGCAGGGCATTTTGTAATGCTTGAAAGGCCGAGAGAATTTAATATAAAATTAAACGACACTATCAAAGAAATTATTAAAATTAACAAAAGCAAAACTTCAAAATAATATAGGGGAAATTATGTCAGTTTATATGATTGTAGAAGCTAAAGAAGTTCTGGATAAACAGAAATACGGCGAATATATCAGCAAAGTGCCGCAAATTATCGAACAGTTCGGCGGAAAATATATTGTTCGGGGCGGAAAAGTGTCAGCAGTTGAAGGCAACTGGAATCCGGCAAGATTGATTATTGTTGAATTTGAATCGATGGATAAATTTAAGCAGTGGTGGAATTCGCCGGAGTATCGCAAAATAGCACCAATTCGTGAACAATCCGCGAAAATGAACGCGATTGTTGTCGAGGGCGTTTAATAAATATGAAGAAAAAATTTTTAATTCGCAGCTTTGGGTGCCAAATGAACAAGCTCGACACCAATCTGGTTGTCAATTCGTTCATTCAGTCGGGCTTTGAATTAACCGACCAGCCGGCCGCAACCGATATTGTGCTTATTAATACCTGCTCTGTTCGCAGGCACGCTGAGGAGCGGGTCTTATCGCTTCTGGGACATCTGAAACATATAAAAAAGACCCAGCCCGGGATAATTGTTGCCGTATTCGGCTGTATGGCTCAAAGATTAAAAGAAGATTTACTCAGCCACGAAGCGGTAAATATCGTTTGTGGGCCGCTGCAGATTCCGGAACTTGTAAATCTTGTAAATAACGATATTCCAAAGCAAGTCGCGATAAGCGATAACATAAGACATAAGCCATTATTGCAGGATTCAGAAAGGCTTGACGCTTTTGAGTGTGCTTATGACACGGCGGAAGATAATTTGCCTGCCCAGGCGTATGTTCGCGTAATGCGCGGCTGCGATAATTTCTGTTCGTATTGCGTTGTGCCTTATGTACGCGGGCCGGAAGCATCGAGACCGCCGGAAAAAATTATAGCTCAGATTAAAAAACTTGCCGATGCCGGCATTAAACAGGTAACCCTACTTGGCCAAACGGTAAATTCATATTGCTATAATGGTTCTTCTTTTGCTGATTTACTTTATGAGGTTAGTAAAATAAACGGTATCGAATGGATTAAGTTCGTTACCTGCTATCCGAGGAATTTTGACGAAAAAATCTTTAAGGCGATGGTCGATTTACCGAAGATTTGCCGGTATCTGCATATTCCCGCTCAAAGCGGCTCGGATAAAATCCTCAAGGCGATGAATCGCGGCTACACTAGCGCCCAGTATCTTGAAATTATAGATAAAGCCAGAGAAATCGTACCCGATATTGCCATAGCGGGCGATTTTATCGTCGGGTTTTCGGGTGAAACTGACGAAGATTTCCGGAAAACCGTTGAGCTTGTCGAAAAAGCTCAATACAAAAACTGTTTTATATTCAAATATTCTCCCCGCCCCGGCACAAGAGCCGATGATAAGCTTGCCGATGATGTGCCGATGGAGGTAAAAAAGCAGAGAAACATAGAGTTGCTTGCCGTTCAGGAGAAAATAAGCGCCGAATTAAATAAATCATTCATAGGAAAAACGGTGAAAGTTCTCGTTGAAGGTATGAGTAAAAAGGGCCATCTCGACGGTGCAACCGAAAAAGAATATCCCCAGCTTATCGGCAGGACGGCGGGAGATTATATTGTTGTGTTCGATGGGCCGGCGAATCTGGCGGGACAGTTTGTCGATATCAATATTACAAGAGCGAGCTCTCTGACGCTTTTTGGACAGACAAATTAAATCTGTTTTACTATCGTTGTTTGTCGACGGGTATAAAAGATATTTGGACAGCAATTTGTTCTTGCCAATCAACTTTCAGTTCGTCAAGCAATCGAAAATGTATCCCACGGCTTACTATACGGTGTTTTATTATTCGGTTTGTTGCCGAATGTCGGAATAATTACAGTGAGATTTGTCAGTTTGGCAGGCTGGGGATTGTCAATCCTGCGATATATCAGGGAGTTAAACAATTTATTCGGCTTCTTTGGAACTGATGAGTTCGTAAAGACTCCTGGCATCAGGGGCGTTCTGCAGTTTGCTTCTGAAATCCTCGTCCAACATCAATCTACTGATTCTCGCAAGCGCCTGGATGTGAGGGCCGGTCTTGTCAATCGGAGAAGCGAGCAAAACAATAATGTAAACAGGCTTTTCATCAATACTCTGGAAATCAATGCCCTGACGTGAAATGCCGATGGCCATAACAAGCTCTTTAACGCCTTTACATTTGCCGTGAGGAATTGCGATGCCGGAGCCGATGCCGGTGCTTCTTGTGGCCTCCCTGTTAATAATGGCCTGCAATACTTCGTCTTTATTTATGAGGAGCTTATTGGCGTCGAGCACGCCGACAATCTCGGCTATAACGGCCTGCTTGTCCTTGCCGTCGAGCGGAACCTTAACACAGGCGGGCTGAAGAATCTGAGTCAATATCATATTAAAAATCTCATTCCAACTAAAAGCGGTACGTTAAGAAAGGTTTTAAAAAGTACAAGGTGAGAATTCTATAAGTTTTCGGACAAAAAGGCAAACACTTTAATTGTCCGGCAGGGTTTTTGGCGTAAGCGATTGAAATAAAAGCAGTTATAAAATCAGCATACAATCGCCGTAGGAGTAAAAACGGTATTTTTCGTCAACGGCGTGTTTGTATGCGGCGAGGATTTTGTCCAGTCCCGCAAAGGCGGCCACGAGGGCGAGAAGGGTCGATTTTGGCAAATGAAAATTGGTGAGCATCGCATCGGTGATTTTAAATTCGAAGCCGGGGGTGATAAACAGTTCGGTTCGGCCCTGTGCGGCGATAATTTTTCCATATTTTTCGGCAACGGTTTCGAGGGTTCTGACGGCGGTAGTGCCGACGGCGAAGATTCGGCCTTTCGATTGAATCGTTTTATTTATAATCTGTGCGTTTTCGGCATCTATAAAATATTCTTCGCTGTGGATTTTGTGTTCTTCGAGGGTTTTTGTTTTGACGGGCAGGAAAGTACCCTGTCCGACGTGCAAAGTGATTTGAGCGATTGAGATACCTTTTGCTTTTATTTGTTCGAGAATTTCGGGTGTAAAATGGAGTCCTGCGGTCGGGGCGGCGATGGCGCCGTTCTGGGCGGCGTAAACGGTTTGGTAACGGTTTGTGTCGAGCTGATGCTCGGATGCGGGGTCTGGTCTTTTGATATAAGGCGGCAGAGGAGCGAAACCGATTGTTTCAAGGATTCGCATCGAGGGCAGGGATAAAGCGGGTTTAATGAGCCATTGGCCCTGCTCGAGTTTTGTGTCGATAACGGCGGTACAAAACGTTTTTTTGTTTCTGTCGAGCAGGTTTAAAGTTTCGCCTTGTTTTAGGCGAGAGGAGTTTTTGAGCATAACCAGCCAGTTGTTATTTTCAGCGGCGATGAAGAGGCCTTCGATTTTTGCGCCTGTAGATTTTTGAGCGAAGAATCTTGCGGGCAGGACTTTCGTATTATTTATGACGAAGCAGTCGCCTTTATTGATGAAACTGACGATTTGCGAAAAACCGCTGTCGAGCAGCGAATCTGCGGAGCGGTCAAGAACAAGCATTCTGCTGCCGGCGCGATTCGGCGCAGGCTTTTGTGCGATAAGTTCAGGCGGCAAATCATAATTGAGTTTTTCGATTTCCATAATCTGATTGAGAGTACTATAAACAAAATTTGCGCAATAAAAAAGGCTCAGGTTGGGACCTGAGCCTGCTGAAGCAAAACCCGTGTTAAATAATATAGAACTATTGGGTTATAAAATAAATAGTTCGCTCCAGCGAAACCAAAACCATATATAAGAAAAAAAGAGCATTAATCTATAAGTAATTATAGTAGAAAGGCGTGGTTTTGACAAGGTTTTTTTGGAATTTTTTAATAATTTTTTAACTCCTTTTTATTAAAGGGTTTATGAGCCATTTTTTTATCAAGGCGGCAGGGGGAATCGGGTATTTGGGACGGAAAATAAAGATTGTGAAGCAGAACAAAGAGGGTTATTATCCTGTAAATATAGATTTGGGAGTACCAAAAATGGCGAGAAGTTTGATAAGAAAACATCGGATACTTGTGAGCCGACTTTTTATAGCAGGGGTTATTGTATTAATATTGATATCCAAGGGACGATGGGAAAGCAGTTTGTGGAGTTCTGTGTTTTTTTTGACAGGTGTGGTTTTGATAGGTATCGCGGTTACGGGCCGATTGTGGTGCTCACTGTATATATCAGGATATAAAAGCGATACGCTTATAACGACAGGGCCTTATTCGATAAGCAGGAACCCGCTGTATTTTTTCTCATTTTTAGGTGCGATAGGGGTAGGGTTTGCCACAGAGACGCTGACGATACCCGCGTGTATAGGGATAGTTTTCGCGATGTATTATCCGCTGGTGATAAAGTCAGAACAGAAGAAACTGGCCGGAAAACACGGCGAGGCATTTGCCGACTATTGCAGGAAAGTGCCGGTATTTTTCCCATCTTTTGGATTGCTGACCGAGCCGGAAGAATATGTCGTAAAGCCGAAGATTTTCAGAAAGACTTTGTTCGAGGTGATGTGGTTTGTGCTGCTGATCGGTATTGTCGAACTTAAGGAGGCATTCGAAGAGGCCGGGATATTAACGGCTATATTTAATTTGTATTAAGAAATAGTCGATAGTCAATAGTCGGAGGAACCGCCAAAGGCGGACAAGTCTTTAATTATGAATCGCGGTGGCTAAGCTTTTTAATTTTTCAATAAAGATTTTACTTTCTTAACTTATCAATATAAACAAGTTCGCCGTTTTTATCTTTATATTTCCAAAATTTCCAGCCGTTGATGGTTTTTTTCTTTATAATTTTTATACCGGCCATTGAGGGACTGTCAAAACATTGCCCTGACGGAATCATTTTTATTCTTCTGCTAAAGATTTATGAGGCATTATATTTCATCAATAAATTTAATAAATCCCGCAGTGTTTAGCCAATAGTTATTATGGTTTTGGTGTAAAAGCCTAACAATATCCCGCTGTTGCGCTGCATATTTATTATCTTCCGTTATTGGTTCTTTTTTCTCGATTTGCTTATCGGCTAACTTCAAAAGAAAATTGGAATAATTACCGTCTAAGAAAGCAACAAATTTTACACTTGAGTCCGTCTGGCTCATTGAAAGCAAATCGGTTAGCTCCGTGATTTTATGGTTTTGAGTACCTCCTCCAACGGTCTGATGCTTAGCCTCAACAATTATCCATTTATCATCTTTTTTTATTAATAGGTCGGGAAGTTTCTCTTGGTTTCTAGCCTCAAATCTTACCCCCAAGTTGTCTCGTATAATATTAAGATTGATTTTGCTCTTAGAAAATTTAGCAACCGCTTGTTTGTATTGTTTAAAATGCTCCCACTTGGCTACAAGAGGACAATCGCTTTTTCGGCACAGATTTATCAGCTTTTTTTCTCCCGCTTTTCCCTTTTTTTTTGAGGCTTGGCTGTCACACAAAGCCTGCACCCATTCTTTTGGTGTGATATCTACAATATTTCTTTTTTCAAGGTATAACTTCGTGATTTCTTTTAAGAGCCAACTGTTTTCTTCGTCTTTTAGCACATCTAATACTGTATCACACGCATTTGCGAAGCACAGGAATTCAGATCTATTACTGTTTTGTTGTATAGTGCCTTGCAATATTTTAAAAAGTCGTTCGATGCTGTCTTGAGGTTGATTGTTATCGAAGGCTACTTTTATTGCAGTTAGAACCTCTTTGATCTTTTTAGTTTTTTCGGCAAAAACTTCCAACTTGGGGTCTAATTCGGCAAATACATAATATTCATCAAGCGGCGGCTCTGGGTTATCTCTTGAATACTTAAAATAGTTCAGGTTGTCTTGCAACTTTTCTCTCCTTTAATTTTGTATAGTATAAATAATTCAACAGCTTGTATGCAAAATCAAATGATATTCGTTTTCTGTCTTTATCCCTAAAGTTGGTCATAAAAAGCGACAGATATTTTTTGCGCATTTCATTAATTTTTTCGTTGAAAAGGCCTATCAGTTTTTTCTGCTCGTCAATGGAAATCGTGTTTTTAAAGACCAGATAAATTTGATTTCTCGAAGTTGTTTTGCTTACTAGTGCTTCAACACCGTAATCTTTGATATTTTCAATGCATATTTTACCATCTTCTGTGCCGGTATCTATCGCTTTTAATAACAAAATATTTTTTCTGATAAGCTCAAGAGTCTCATTGTCCACAGAGATTTGCTCTCTATTCTTTAGATGATTAAAAACGACAGAAACCTCATGCTTTCCTTGTTTTATATGTTCTTCAAGTAGCCGATATATTCCAAGTAAATTACTTTGTGTCTTTATTTCTTTTAAAAATCTTCCACCTATTGTCCAGTCATACTTTCGTTCAAGTCGTATGTTAACATCATGCTTTTCAGGATAAATCCTAGTTGCAATCTCTAAACTGTCGGTGTCTTTTTTTTCTTTTTTTCTGTAATAAAAAGAAATCACGTTATAAGTCGTGTCAGGAAACACCTGATGCCTAAAATAATTCATCTGCACAATTTCGAATTTTTCAAAGAAGATTTTTCTCAGTTTTGCAGAGTTTTCAGCAGACAGAAAATTAATCGGAACTATCACAATGCCTTCATTGCTGTCTATAATGCTAAAAAGGGATATCTGGTAAAGATCCTCGAAATCAAATTTTCTGTAATACCGTTCTTTTAGTATTTCATCGGCCTTGTTAACATTTAGGTACGGTGGATTTGTTAAAACAAATTCGTACTTGCGTTTTTCCAGCAGGCTGTCTCCAAGGAAAACATCTTCTCCGTCGGCATATGACTTATCAATATCATATCCTATGACAGATTTTGCGTTATTTTTTCTGGCCCAAGTTATTAAATCTTTGCCGCCTGCAAATGGATCTACAATATTTTTCCCAATAACATACTTTTCAAAGCCGTTAAGGATATAATCGCAGTTTTCAGTAAAAAACTGCCC
Source organism: Planctomycetes bacterium HGW-Planctomycetes-1 (assembly GCA_002839495.1). Taxonomy (GTDB): domain Bacteria; phylum Planctomycetota; class Phycisphaerae; order Sedimentisphaerales; family UBA12454; genus UBA12454. Next base: position 978 of record PGYD01000043.1, on the reverse strand, counting down.
AAGCTGATTCTTTGTATTTTCTAATAGTTCTATCATAAATTTTTATACTAGATAACCATCCAACAAGGCGTTCAGACCGAATTTATATTAAGCTTCTTTCACGATACTATTTAAAAGGTCTTAAAATGTCAAGAATTCCTGTTTTTTTGTGAACGGCTTGGGGATAACAAAAATCTGTGTCTGTTTTTATTGAATGAGCGTTTTTCTTTTGTTTCGCCCCAGAAGACTTCATAGTTTCGGTTGGAGTTAAAGGGTGGGTCGATATAAATAAGGTCAACGCAGTTTTCGGGCAGTTTTTTTAATTGTTCGAGGTTGTCGCCGCAGTAGATTACCCGCGTATCGAGCAGCGATGAGGGTTTCGCAGCCGTCTTTGATTTTGTCTCCTTTTTTGATTTAGCCGCCTTTTTTGCCATAAATTTTCCTTCCTTGATGGATGAAATTATACCCCCGTTTTTTTCAAACTCAACCGGTTTTATCCGCAAAAGCTGATTACTGATAACCCGCCCGTGGGCGAGGTCTCGCCAAAGGCGGACCGAGTTTCCGATAACCGGCATCCACATAAGCAAAAAAGCGCAGAGCCTGCCCCCGCGAAGGCGGGGGAAAGTTCCTCTAAATAAGCAGGTTTTTTCCGTAAAAGCTGATAACTGATAACCCGCCCGTGGGCGAGGTCTCGCCAAAGGCGGACCGAGTTTCCGATAACTGGCCTCCACATAAGCAAAAAAGCGCAGGGAAAAACCTGCGCATTCTGCCGAAATAAAAAAATTTTCGTTGAGGATTGACAAGGGTTTACGACAAAACAGGGCAAAATTTTAGACGATTTTTCGGTAAAAAAGCGCAAGTTTTCAGGTAATACGGAGGGACTTATATATATCAAAAATCAAATTGCTCTGTAGAAAAGAATACATTTAAGTCATAGGTTATGCCGATGATTGATTATAGCAAACGATTTTACAAACTTTTATCGAAAGGATGCCGCTA
>PGYD01000042.1 GCA_002839495.1 Planctomycetes bacterium HGW-Planctomycetes-1 | reverse complement strand
GTTTAAATCTTTTACCACGCATGGTACACCTCCTTTTTAAGGTTTTATCATGCCGGTACTCCAATCGCAACTGGTACAGTTTTTGGGGGGAAGGTCAATATCTCGTTGAAATTAACTTTGCCGAATTATTCCATCTTCAACCAGTCCCCTGCAAGCACAGCATAATCCAAAAAATTCACTATCCCATCTTTCGGTTCGGCTATATCACAATTTGGAACCCATCCTTCCTCACCAGTTTGCTTGAGCCAAGAATTGACCATTATAAATAAATCTTTAAAATCAACAATTCCGTCCAAATCAATATCGCCATGGTATCTGTGTGAGTGTAGGATGCCTATTGACTCCAAATCAAATCCTTCAGAACCCCATGTAAGCCACGGATCATAAATAGGATGATTAGCAGAATAACCAAAATGAGTAGCCTCGTCATAAAAATTGCCGCTACCAACTACATCTACTATTCTAATATATTTTATGTCATTAATATTGACCACTCCACTTAGAACTAAGGGGTCATTCGCAATTTCACTTAAATCAAAAGGCGTTCCGAAAAATATGATTTGTTCTTCACTATAATCCTCTCCAAATTTGCCAGCTAAATTATATATATCGGTAATATCAATAAGTCCATACCTCCCCGTCAGCTGCGCAGTCAGCGACACCGAGGGAAATCTTATAAAATCTATACCATTTGATGAGACCTCGACATATGCCAGTTCACACCAATATTTTCCCTCACTAACTGGCCCCCATCCATTCTCAAAAACAACAAAATCACATCCTGAACCATTGTAAACTGGAGCATTAAATCCTAAAGTTATTTGACCAAGTGGAACATTTGCTTCTATTTGAGCGTCATTTAGATCACCTAAACTTACAACATCAAACAAATCCCCTGTAACCGGTCCCAATGCCATATTCGGATCATAAAAACAAGGATCTCGCAGATATACCCCAGGTGTTGGTTCATAGCTTACAATGCTCGCTGCCCAATCCTTAAATACCGGGTTTATTATTGAATTCGGATCATCTGAACTTGAAGGCATTCCATTAGAATCAACAAAGGCCGATACTCCCTGCTCTGTATATGGGCCAGCATAAGCAACTACTGACAAAACGAACAAAATGGTTGCAACACTAAGTATCTGTTTTGACATGAAAAATCTCCCTTCAAAAAATAAAATAATTGCTTTCAACATTTACTTTTTCTTTCCCTGCGAAAAAGTAACCCGCCAAGACAAAACATTACAATCGTTGCCGGTTCAGGTATAACTGTATCCATAGCAAAATACGCCGGCGTATTCATCCCATATTTACCGACATCACTGGAGCTAAGCGAAAACTCAAGCATCTTTACAACTCCGAGCGAACCAAGGTCAACATACTCCCAGCTATCAACGATATAATCGTATTCATTGTTTTCAAAACGATAGTCAGCAAGATAAAAATCAACTGTGCCGGTTATCACTTCCGATACATCTTTACCGGTAATGGTCAATTTAAACCAGTCTTCATCGCTGCCGTCATCTCCGCCGAATTTTTTGCTGAAGCCGGAACCCTGGAGCATATCCAATGCGGCATACGTAGTATTAGTTACATAAATACCTTCCACAACGCCCTCATTACTTAACGTTATTGAAGGCGGTTCAGTCCAGCCAATATAAGCGATGCCGTAGTTCGAACCGCTTTGTGCCAGGCCTGTAATAGCACTGTACTGGTTTGTGTATCCTGCTGTTGTGGTGTCGGATTTATTTGAATATGCCCAGCCGTCCCAACTGTCGGAGGTAGAATCATAGTTATTATTAAACACAGCCGAACCGCTGGTAAAATCACCTGTTTCATCTGAGCCGTTCCAATAAGAATCCGGGCTTAAAGCTAAATCGTCAAAATTTGCAATATCTGCGTTAACCACACCAACAATCCCAAAAATAACAATCAAAGTTACTAAACTTTTAAAATTCATCTTCTTTTCCTTTCTCTCAAATTTATTGTTTTAATTTTACTTCTTTCTCTTTCACATCCGACCGTTTTTCTTCGTTCCGGACATCTCCTTTCTGCACACCTAACTTTGACGCGAAGTTATATGCGCTTCGAATAAACCAACAAAAAAGCCGCCGTTCCCGAGAAAGGAACGGCGGCTTTAATAATCCACAAATAACGCCCACAAGGCGCATCTGCTGGTGTTCCTTACGCGAGAACTCTCAACAAAATCACCAATTACAGGCAGGTTTTCTGACTTGCGTCTTCCAAAAGAACCCTTCCCGCTCATTTCTGAGCAGTGAGACAACTTCTTTCGGCCTTGCGACTTATATCGCAACTGACGCTTACAGCGGCGCGACCATCACGGATTTTAACCGTGTTCCCTTTCCCGCAATCGGATATTTCTTTTTAAAAGAACAACCGCAATCTAACGCAAACAAAAATTTATGCAAGCAAAAAATCTATCCCGCACCAATTTTCTTACAAACTTCATTTTTTTAAGTGTTAAATCCTATTTTTTTATAATATTTTGCAGTTTTTACCGATATTAAAAAATTGGTGCGCGGGTTATTTCAGCAGAAAAATTATAACGAGCAGCGATATAATCGCAAAGGCGCTGATACTCATCGCGGCGATAAAAACCCATATAAACCGCTTATGCTGCGTGTTTATGATATATTTAAGATACCTGTCGCTTGCAGAAAACGTCTTGCTTAACTGATTTATACTGTCGGCCTGCTCCTCGACATTATCGTTCAGCCTGTCTGTTATATTGTTAAATCTCCTGAAACCCTCGGCAAGCTGGGAATCAATCTCGGCTGAAGCGGCAAGCTGGGTCGCCATCTCCGAAATCGCATTAGTCTGTTTTTGAGCGGCAACGGGAATTTTTTCAACAGCCTCGGTGAACTGCTGATTTTTCAGAGATTGTGTTTTTAACTGCTCAACCAGCGTATCAACGACAATTCTCTGATTTTTCATACTCTCGGGAAAATTCTGCAAAAGCTGCGGTATCTCATCGATGCGTTTTATAAGCTCTTCGTTCTGATTTATCTGCCTGCCGATATTTTCATTTATTCCGCCGAGCCGTTCGACAAGCTGCTCGAATGAATTTTGAATCATCTGCAGGGCTTCTGTCCGGTCGGCAGACGGGGCATTTTTGCGGGCAATAACATTCGAAGAATTGCTCGGCGAATCGGAAGCCGCGGGCTTTCTCAGCGGCTCATAGATATTATTCCGCTTGCCCGAAAGCCATCTGCCCGTTTTTGAAATTAACTCCCTTATCGCCATAACTTCGCTCCGTCGCCATAGCTTTGCTGAATATAAAATGTACTTGTAAATACCTTTATATCGCCGTAACTTTACTCCATCATACATAATAGCTTTGGAGCGTCGGCGACTTCCATTAAGTTAATATAATATGTATAATTACGCCAAAGTCCCATAAAAGCAAGAAAAAACCGTTAAAGTGAGGTAAATTCAAAAGATGAAACTGGTTACGTTTAAAAAAGACGCGAAAATCTCCTGCGGCGTATTAACCGCTAAAGGAATCGTCGATTTAACCGGCGATTTTAAGAGTGTAAAACACATCATCTCCGGCGGCAGTGAAAACCTGAAAAAAATTCAAAAAATAGCGGCCAGTTGCAAAGATTTCCTTAATCCCGCTTCGCTGCAGCTTTTAGCCCCCATTCCCGAACCGGGCAAAATCCTCGCGCTGGCAGGCAATTACGCAAAACATATTGTCGAGGCCGGGCTAAAACTCGGCCTTACCGCTTCGCCTCGAAAAACTACCGTCCCCCGTCCGTTTCTCAAGCCCAATACCGTGGTAAATCATCCCGACGGCATAATCGGCTGGCCTGTTTACAGCAAAGAAATTGATTATGAAATCGAACTTGCGGTCGTCATCGGCAAAACGGCAAAATGCGTCAGCCCCGAAGAGGCCAAGGACTGCATCGCAGGCTTTACAATCGTAAATGACGTCTCGGCAAGAAGCGTAGCCTTCAAAGAGGCAAGAGAAAAAAGACCGTGGGACGAATTTTATGACTGGCTCGGCGGAAAATGGGCTGATGGATTCCTGCCGATGGGTCCTTGCGTTATTACCGCTGATGAAATTGATAATCCGCAGAATTTGCAGATGACCCTGAAAGTCAACGGCGAAATTCGTCAGAATGCAAACACTGCCGATATGATTTTCAACGTTTATGAAATAGTTTCATTTTTGAGTTATATGATGACGCTTGAGCCGGCCGATATAATCGCCACAGGAACGCCCGAAGGCGTAGCTATGGCAACCGGCAATTTCCTAAAGGCAGGCGACAAAATCGAATGCACTATCGAAAAAATCGGAACGCTCACGAACACGCTCGGCCCAAAACCGGAAAACTTCTACGAGCCGCTGGCAAAATAATCATCGCTGGCGGGCAAACCCGTTCTACGCGATGGTTTCTTTATGGTCAACAAAGCCTTCCAGCCGTCTGCACCTTACCGGATGCTGAAGTTTTCTTATCGCTTTGGCTTCAACCTGTCTTACGCGTTCACGGGTTACCTTGAAAATCCTGCCGACTTCTTCGAGCGTATAGGTATAACCGTCGCCGAGTCCGTACCGCAGTTTGATAATCTCACGTTCGCGATAGGTTAGCGTCTTTAATATCTCGTCGATTCGCTCTTTGAGCATTTCATGCGCGGCTGACTGCACCGGCGACTCTGCCGATTCGTCCTCGATGAAATCACCGAAATAGCTGTCTTCGCTTTCGCCGATTGGCCTGTCGAGACTTATCGGGTGCTTTGAAATCTTCAGAACCCTGCGGGCCTCGGAAACGCTCATCGCCGACTCGGCCGCGATTTCCTCTATCGTCGGCTCTCTGCCGAGCTTCTGCAGCAGTTCCTTGCTTACCGTCCGCAGCCTGCTCATAGTCTCAATCATATGCACAGGTATTCTTATAGTCCTTGCGTGGTCGGCAATCGCTCTTGTTATCGCCTGGCGAATCCACCACGTCGCGTATGTACTGAATTTATAACCTCTTCTATATTCGTATTTATCCACCGCCCGCATCAGGCCGGTGTTTCCTTCCTGAATTATATCCAGAAAACTCAGGCCCCTGTTGCGGTACTTTTTGGCGATTGACACGACGAGTCTTAAGTTGCCGCTCGAAAGCTGTCTCTTGGCAAGCTCATACTGCGAAAAGACCGCACGCACGGCATGAAGCCGTCTTTCAAGCTGTTCGGGCGTCTCCAGCACCATTTCCTGCAGGCCGTCGAATTCCTGTTTCATAGCCTCGATGTCTTCCTCGATATACTCGGCATTCGGCCCTGCCGCTATATATTGCTGAAGCTGATGCATCTTGGACAGGATGCCTTCGAGCTTTTTCATCATAGGCTGTATTCTGCTCGTCCGCAGACTCAACTCTTCGAGCAGGGTCGCGACCTTTCGGCGGTTGCGCTTGAGCTGTTTGGCCGCTTTTTTCTTTTCCGTCTCGTCCTGAATATTAAGATATTCGGCAAAAAGTTTTACGTTTTTATCGAGAAGCCTGTTAGCAGTCCTTATATTCTCCGGCAGCCTGCTCCTTACTACCGAACGTATAAGGTTTTCCGCTGTGCTCATTTTCATCGTCCTGTCGAAAGGCAGCGTTCCATCGCCGACCTGCCGCAGAATGTCTATCGCCGATATCGCGCTGTAATCGCTTTCGAGAACCTTTCTGCGAAACGCCATTCTCGTAAGCTCAATCTTTCGGGCAAGCGATATTTCCTGCTCGCGCGTCAGAAGCGGTATCTCGCCCATCTGCGTAAGATACATTCTGACTGGGTCGTCTATTCTGCCGCTGCCGCTCTCTACCAGCTCTGTCTCAAGAACCAAATCCTCGCTCGGCTCTTCCTCTATTTCCTCATCTACAAGAGCCTCATCATCGACTTCGAAACCTTCTTCTTCGTCCTGCTGTTTTTCAACCTCAGCCTCGTCGAGCATGCTTATTCCCATCTCGTCGAGAGTCATAATAAGACTTTCAAGCCGGGCCGCCGATATCGACTCGTCAGGCAGTTCGTTGTTCATCTCTTCGTAGGTTATATAACCTTTTTTCTTGGCCTTTTCGATGATAAGTTTTATCTTGTCCTCGACAACATTGCCGGTTTTTTTAACCTGGCCGGCCTGTTCATCATTAGGCTGGACATTCTCGGCGGCCTCTACAGCTTCTGCCGCTTCGGGTTTCTTTTTTGTCTTTTCTACCGATGTTTTCGGGCTCTTTTTCGCTTTACTCTCTGTTTTCTTTTTTGCCACAATCATTTTTCCTGCAATATTTTAATTTTTAAATTCATATCCGCATAAGGCCCGGATTTCTCCTGTCCGGTTTGCCCTTTATATCCGAAATCCTTTTAAGCATTTCATCGTCATTCGTCTTTTTGCCGGTCTGACTTTTTTTATTCCTGCATTCCTCCATCGCTTCCATCGCCCCGTTGAGCCTTTTCCTGAGCGTCTCTACATCCTGGCCGTTATCGCTAAGTTTGACCATAAGACCTGATACGTCTTTCGATTCCGTTTGTGCAAGCAAATCGGTCAGCGAGTATTCCGCTCCGCCCGCCGATGCATTTTCAATAAGAAGCCAAATTTCTCTCAAAACCTGCACGTCAAAATCAGCCGCCTTGATTTTCCTCGCCGCCGATTCGAACAGCCTCGGTTCATTAAGTAAAACTTCGACTATCTCTGCCTGTGCCTTGGCCCCGAATCCTTCGAGCTCAACGCTTGAAACTTTCGCGTTTTCAATCGTATTTATCACAGCTTGTCTCGACGGCCCGCCCCGTCTTGCCAGTTCTCTTCTTATGTCTTCAGCAGGTATCTGCAATATTCTGCTGAGTCTGTTGATTATCAGGCCGTGCATTATGGCATCGAGCGTTCCGCCCTTCGATGCCGCCGATACAGTTCGCAGAAATTCCTCCGTCGCCGCCCTTCTGTCGGCAAGATTATCGCTGCTGCCGAATTTCTCTGTCAGTTTTTCCCAGCGATACTGCATAACATCAGTCGCAGCCCCCATAAGTTCCTTAAACGCCTGGCCGCCTTTGGCTAATACAAAATCGCAAGGGTCTTTGCCCTGCGGCACCGATGCGAGCTTGATATCAATCCGCTCGGCAAGACAAATTTCCAGCGCCCTTTCTGCCGCAGCCGCTCCTGCCGTATCGCTATCGAAAATCAAAACGATATTTTTCGCGTATCGTCTCAACAGCCTTGCGTGCCCTGCCGTGAAACTCGTGCCCAGCGTAGCGACTACATTTTTACAGCCCGCCTGATGAGCCATAATCACATCAGTATATCCCTCGACAACCGTGACCGTCCCGCTCGATACGATTTCGTGCCGAGCCTTGTCGAGACCGTAAACACAGTTGCTTTTATCGAAGATAATCGTCGCCGGTGAATTCATATATTTCGCGGGGTCGTCGCCAAGCGTCCTGCCGCCGAAGCCTATTACCCTCGACGAAGCGTCGATAATCGGAAACATAAGCCGATTACGGAACTTGTCGTAATAATTTCCCTGCTCGTTAGAAACAATCAAACCGGCCGCAAGCATCAGCTTTTCCGGAATCTTCTTTTTAGCCGCGTTTAAAAAATCGTCCCATTTCTCAGATGCGAACCCCAGTGAATATTCTTCTGACGTTTTTTCAGTTATCTGCCGACCTTTTATATATTCCCTGCATTTTTCACCTATTGAGTTATCGAGCAGATTTTTTTGCCAGAATTTCATCGCCCATTTATTGACTTTTTCGATATCGGCAGGGTCGCCTTCGGGCTGCTGGCCTGCTGTTCTTTTCGGCAGTGTCAGTTTTATGCCCGCCCGCTCGGCGAGTCTTTCCACCGCCCGCATAAAGCTCAGCCCTTCGCGCATCTGGATGAATTTGATTACATCCCCGCCTGCGCTGCACGCAAAGCACTTAAAGATTTGCTTATCGGGATTGACATTCATACTCGGCTTGTGGTCATCGTGAAACGGACAAAGTCCGACCATTTCCCTTCCCTTGCGGGTCAGTTTGACGTGTTCGGAGATAACATCGACTATATCGTTAGCCTGTTGTATTCGGCTTATTTGACTGTGGTCCAATTTCATTTATAAAATAACCAATCCGTTGAATATAAAAAGATTTTCCCCTCCTGCCATTAGGGGATGAATTTAAAATAAAAGACAATAAGTATAGGGGTATGGATACCCTAAAGTCAAGCTGTTCCTATAAACCCCCTTTCCAGCACTACTAATGCGGGTTTGCCCTAAATACGACATCTGGTCAAACAAGAAAAGGCTGGGGTTTCAAATCTACAACAAACTTTGTATCTCTTGTAAATCCTCAATGGTTTTTTAACTGTTTCGTCCTATATAACCTTTACTGATTTCGAGCAATTGGGCATTTTGAAAAATTTTCGGAATTTCCCGATTTTGTTAGGTTTTTGTTAGGGTAAACCGACTGCCTTTGCCGATAAGATTTTTACCTGCCAAGAGGCAAGGCCTCGCTAAAAGCGGGCTGAAAAAAGGAATTCAATTATGGACAAAAACAAAAGGTTTTTAAACGACAAAAATTTTCCCGTTTGCAGATTCGGCCCCGGCGGCGATTTTGTTACGGACTGGCCCGGCAAAGTATCGAACAGGCCCCGCCGACCGATTGGTTCGCTGCTTAAGACTATTGCCAAAATGCTCGATGTGGTAATCACGGAGGAATTGCTAAACAGTTCCACAATAGAGAAAATCAATCTCGCCATAAACGGCACTAAATTAACTGCTGATTTGGAGAATAAAATTGACCTCAATAAATCAGATGAATCTAACGCCCCGGCAGCTTCAGGTATTAAAACTGGTGGACAGCTTCAGGCGCAACCGATGCTATTCGATAACGCTTCAGGAATTGGCAGACCTGCTGGGCACAAGCCGAACAACGGTGTTCGAACACATCGCAGGGTTAAAAGAAAAAGGACTGCTTTTAGCCAGCCCTGGCAAGGCTCGCTCTTTGAGTCTTACCCGCAAAGCGCAAAAGTTGCTTGAGCAGACGGCTGAAGAAAACAACCGCGACAGCATACCGCTATTGGGCTCAATCGCGGCAGGAGCGCCGATTGAAGCTATTGAAAACACCGAGCAAATCTCCCTGCAATCTGAATTCGGCTCAGAGGACACCTTTGCCCTGAAGGTTCAGGGCGATAGTATGCTCGGCGACGGCATATTCGACGGCGATTATGTCGTTTGCAAAAGGACGCAAACCGCTCAAAACGGCAAAATCGTCGCAGCCATTGTCGATAATGAAAACGCAACCGTAAAAAGATTTTATAGGGAATCTGATAGGGTTCGTCTTGAACCATCGAATCCGAACTATGAGCCTATTTACACACAGAATTGCGCAATCGCCGGCGTAGTCGTCGGCCTGATGAGAAAAATTTAAGCCATTCGCGCTTTTTACTCTGTTTTTCTGCAACCTGCTATCCGTAATCTACAAACCAAAATCCGCTTTCCACAGCCTCCAATTGCGGTTAATATATCGGATATGAACATCAGAAACAAAACCGCTATTATTACCGGCTCGACGGGCAGACTTGCGAGCCAAATCGTTTTGGCGATTGCCGAGGCGGGCGCAAATTGCATCTGCCTTTATCACAAAAACTCCGCACAGGCCAAAAAACTTGAGCGGGAGATTAAAGGCATTTCTGAAAATGTCATTGCGAGGACGCCAAAGGCGGACGAAGCAATCTCCTCTAAAAAACGAGACTGCTTCGCGGAGTTTATCCTGAGCGAAGCCGAAGGGCTCGCAGTGACAAACTGTGTTTTCATTAAAACCGACCTGACGGACGAGGAAACAATCGAAAAAACCTTTGCTGAAATCGAAAAATCCGCCTTCGCCAAGGTTTCGGCGGGCAAGTTTCCTGCTCCGCAAATTCTAATCAACGCCGCCGCCGTTTTTGACAAAAAGCTAATCGCCGAACTTACTTTCGACTATATCCGCCATACTCTCGACACTAATTTTACCGCCCCGATGTTAATAACGAAAAAATTCGTCTCTCTTGTCCGGCGAAAATTTAAAAACGCTAAAAAACCCGTTGCAAAAATCATAAATCTTACTGACATCGTTGCTGAAAATCCGCCTGCGGGCTTTAGTGTTTATTCTGCCTCAAAGGCCGCTCTTATTTGTGCGACAAAATCCCTCGCCAGGGAGTTGGCTCCTGACTTTACCGTCAACGCCGTCTCCCCCGGCGTAATCAATTTCCAAAAGGGCACCTCTGCCAAACTGAAAAAGAGAATTCTTTCCCATATCCCTGCCGGCCGGCAGGGCAAACCTCAAGAAGTCGCCTCTGCCGTAAAGTTTCTTATTGAAAATGATTATATCACCGGACAGATAATTAATATCGATGGAGGCCGGACGGTATGAATCCCGCACCTTCTAAATATTCAATATATTACTGGTATCTTTTAAATGCTCGAAAGAATGATGGAATTATAAAAGGTTCAACGAAAATTGACAAAAAGGAAGGTGCGGGGTGAAGCTTAATTCTGCTAATCGGATAACCATTTTGCGGATATTGCTGATTGTTCCTTTTGTGATTTGTATGTTGAAGGTTAATGACCCGATGCTTGGCACGAAGATGCGTTATATTTCGCTTGTGCTTTTTTTGTTTATGGCCTTGAGTGATGCTTATGATGGTTATGTTGCGAGGAAGAAGAAGCAGGTAACTAAGCTCGGCTCGTTTTTGGACCCGATGGCTGACAAGCTCCTTATGGCCTGTGCCTGTGTATTGTTGTCGATTCAGAAAACGAAGATTGACGGGTTTGGTTTGCCGCCTACGGTTGCCGTTTTGATTATCGGCAAGGATTTTTTCCTTTTGGTTGGTTTTTTAATCCTTTATTTTATGACTTTTCAGGTAAAGATAGTCCCGATTTTCATTGGTCGGCTCGCTACGGTTTTGCAGCTTACGATGGTTGCGGCTATTTTGATTGCCCCTGAGGCTTCCGGTTTCATTCCCGGCTGGATTTGGTTTTTGCGGTTTTTATGGTGGTCTGCCTCGATTACAGCTATTCTTACAACTCTTATTTACATCCGCTATGGAACAAGGTATATTGAGCAATTCGAAAACAGCAAATAATTGATATTATGCAGGGTGGGCTTTAGCCCACGCGGAAGATGACATTATGTAGGGTGGGCTTTAGCCCACGCGGAAAATGACTTATTTTAGTGAAATCCCGGAAATTCTCGAAGACCTCAAAAACGGCAAAATGATTGTCCTCGTCGATGATGAAGACAGAGAAGACGAGGGCGATTTAGTCGCTGCCGCCGAGCTTATAACGCCCGAAATCGTCAATTTTATGGCTACCCATGGTCGAGGGTTAATATGTTTGCCGATGACAGGCGAAAAATGCGATTCGCTGAATCTGCATTCCCAGGCCGCTGAAAATACCGCTCGCCTCGGCACCGCTTTTACCGTTTCAATCGACGCAAAGGAGAACACAACCACCGGCATAAGCGCAGCCGACCGCGCCGTTACAATCAAGACAGCAATTGCCGACAATGCAAAGGCTTCCGACCTTGTTCGGCCGGGCCATATATTCCCACTTCGCGCAGCGGCAGGCGGAGTCCTCACCCGCGCAGGCCAAACCGAAGGAGCAGTCGATTTAATGCTCCTTGCCGGTATGAAACCCGCAGGCGTTATCTGCGAAATTATGAACGAAGACGGCTCGATGGCCCGCGTGCCGCAGCTGCTCGAATTCTGCAAAAAACACAAACTCAAAATCACTACCATCGCGAAACTCGTCGAATACCGCCTCCAGCGCGAAAGTCAGGTCAAAAGGATACAATCAGTTTTTCTGCCGACCGACTACGGCGAATTCCAGCTCATCGCATACCACAGCATAACCGAAGTCGAGCCGCACCTTGCACTCTGCAAAGGCGACGTCGGCAAACTCGACAAAGACGGCAATCCCGTCGTTGTCGATGAGCCTGTCCTCGTCCGCGTTCATTCCGAGTGCCTTACCGGCGATTTGTTCCATTCGCAAAGATGCGAATGCGGCTATCAACTCATCACCGCTATGAAAATGGTTGAAAAAGCCGGTCAGGGCGCGATTATTTATCTCCGTCAGGAAGGCAGGGGCATCGGCCTTGCCAATAAACTGCACGCCTATAAGCTGCAGGAGCAGGGCGTTGATACCGTCGATGCGAATTTGAAGCTCGGTTTTCGTGCCGACCGTCGTGATTACGGAATCGGCGCACAGATAATCCGAGACCTTGGTCTGAAGCAAATAAAAATCCTGACCAACAATCCGAAAAAGACTTCGCGTCTCGAAGTTTACGGCATAAAAATCGTCGAACAGATACCGCTTATTGCCAAGCCCGGCCCGCATAATATAGATTATCTCAAGACCAAAAAGCACCGCCTTGGCCATATACTTAATGAGGAATTGTAATGAAATTTATAAAATCTTTTCTCGTTATGGTTTTAATGTTTGGTTTTCTCGGCTGCGAAGAAGTTCAGCGGACTGCTTCCGATTCTCCGGGCGGGGCGATTAAAGGCGGCTGTCTCTTTTTGCCGCAGAAGATAAAATTTAATCAGCTAACCGAGTTAACAGGCTCCCAGCGAATCACAGCCTATATAGATGTATTCGACCAGTTCGACTCGCGCATCAAGGCCGCCTGCGTCTGGCAGTTTGAGTTATATGAATATGCTTTGCGTTCGGCCAATCCTATGGGCTCAAGAATCCGGATTTGGGACAATATCGAGCTTACTGAAGCAAAAATTAATAATGCCCGGAGCGAGAAAGAAATC
>PGYD01000041.1 GCA_002839495.1 Planctomycetes bacterium HGW-Planctomycetes-1 | reverse complement strand
TCTTGCTGTCGCCTGCCTCCGCGTCTCTCGACGCGAGTCGAGGCGGCAGGCAAGACAGCAGCGGGGGTCCTCGCAATGACATTTTTAGAGGTTGCCTTATTTTGAAAATTCATTCAGAATTGTCTTTAATACGTACCGGTTTGAATAGCGGTGTTTAACGCTGTGAATCATAGTTGCCTGTAACGACTTGAAATAAATGCACTTCTGCTGTATAATCTTAATAAACCATTATGGCTCATAAAGTAAAAATAACGACCCTCGTGGAAGATACTGCCCAGGGCAGCGGCCTGCTCGCCGAGCACGGTATCAGCTTCTGGCTCGAATACGAGAATAATAAACTTCTGTTCGATACGGGACAAACCGGAATAATTGTCAAAAACGCTCAAATACTCGGAATAGACCTTGCGCAGGCCGATGCGATTGCAATCAGCCACGGCCATTACGACCATACAGGCGGCCTTGAGCCGGTGCTGAATATCGCCAAAAAAGCGAAGATATACCTGCACCCCAACGCGACCGACAAAAAGTACAGCTATCACGGCGGCTCGAGCAGATTCGTAGGCATCGCGGGCGGGGTAAAAAAGATTATCGAATCGCACGCCGATACGAATAAGGTTATCTGGACAAAAGAGCCGACGGAGATTTTCAGCGGCTTGTCTGTTACGGGACAAATTCCGAGAACCAACGATTTCGAAATTGACGAAGAAGAATTTTTTCTCGATGAACAGGCAAAACAGTCTGATAGCCTGCCGGACGACCAGGCGCTTTTCTTTAACACCGAAAACGGACTGGTTGTAGTTTTTGGCTGTGCCCATGCAGGAGTGATTAACACCCTCGATTATATTACGAAAATTACCGGCGTTAAAAACGTACATACGATTATGGGCGGTTTTCATCTTGTCGGCAGCGGAAAGGTGAAAATGTCCAAAGTTATAGACAATCTCGAACGGTTCAGCGTCCAGAGAATCGGTCCGGGACATTGTACGGGAATGGAAGCGTCACTCGAATTCAGGATAGCATATCCGAGACGGTGTTTTATGTGTTCGGTCGGGTCGGTTTATGAATTGGAGGCTCTATGAAAGACAAATCATCACAAAAAAGCGGACATATTTTCGGCCCCGTGCCTTCAAGAAGGCTCGGCCGCTCGCTCGGCATAGACCTTATTCCGTCTAAAACCTGCACTTATGACTGTCTTTATTGTCAGGTAGGCCGAACGACTGAAAAAACCATAGAAAGGAAAAGCTGGATACCGGTAGAAGAAATTATCGCTGAATTAAAGGATAAATTATCGACCAAACCGGATTGTATCACGCTTTCAGGCTCCGGCGAGCCGACGCTGTACAGCGATTGCGGGCGATTAATCGCGGAAATTAAAAAGATTGCCGATATACCAGTAGTGGTTATAACTAACGGCTCGCTGCTGTTTATGCCCGAGGTCAGAGAGGATATTAAAAACGCCGATATTGTTATGCCTTCGCTCGATGCCGGCGATGAGGAAACGTTTAAAAAGCTCAATCGGCCTGCTCCGGAGATAACTTTCGATAAGATGCTGGAAGGGTTGATTGATTTCCGCAGGGAATTTAAGGGTAAATACTGGCTGGAGGTTTTTTTTATCGTCGGCCTTAATGACAGCGATGAACAGATTGATAAACTTGCCGCCTGCATCGAGAAAATAAAGCCCGATTGCGTCCAACTCAACACTGTAAGCCGTCCTCCTGCCGAGGATGTAAGGGCTGTCAGCCGTCAAAGACTTGAGCAGATTGCCGAGAGGATATACAAGAATGCCGAAGTAATAGCGGATTTCAAAAGCGATGTTCAGGCAGGCGACTTCAAGGCCAAAAGCGAAGATATTGTGGAAATGCTCAAACGCAGGCCCTGCTCGGCGGACGATATTGCGGGCGGTCTGAAAATGTCTAAACTTGAGGTCTTAAAGCATATTGAAAAATTAATTGGCTCGGGGAAAATCAAACCGATAAGACAGAATAATACGGTTTATTATAAGGTTGTTTGAGGGCTTATGAATCAGCGGCAGGTTAAAGTTACATTTCAGCCTCAGGGCAGGACGGTTTACGTCCTGCCGGGCACGAAAATTATCGAAGCCGCTGCTATAGCCGGCGTAACGATAAATGTGCCCTGCGGCGGGACGGGAATCTGCGGAAAATGCAGGGTAAAAATCGTATCTCCCCCGACTATGCCGACCAAAGCGGATGAAAAGATTTTAAAAGACGCCGAGCTTAAAGAGAACTATCGGCTGGCCTGTCAAAATGTCGTAATCGAAGATACCGTAATCGAGGTTCCGCAAGCATCGCTTTTGGACAGAATCGTTGTCGATTCCGGTCTGGCCAAAGAATTTGAGCCTGACAGGCGTTATGCGGGAAAGGATAAATGTTTCGGCGTTGCTATCGACCTCGGTACGACGACGCTGGCCGCTTCGCTTATTAATCTTCAGGACGGTACCGAAACAGCCGTAACGGGCGGCCTTAATCCGCAGGTTGCCTGCGGAGACGATGTTATCAGCAGGATAAAGCACGCTGCCGACAGAGCAGGCCTTGACGAGCTTCAACGGCTGGTTATCGGGCAGATAAACGAAATAATAGACCAGCTTTGCGAACAGGGCCGAATAGAACGGCAGGATATCTATGAAATTACCATTGCGGGGAATACCACGATGGAGCATCTTGTCTGCGGCATAGACCCATCGCCGTTGGGACAGATGCCTTTCAAACCTTCCTGGCGGGGCGCGAATACTTTAAAGGCGTCCGAGCTTAAAATAGATATAAATCCTGATGGAATTGTTTATCTGTTTCCGATTATCGGCGGTTTTGTCGGCGGGGATATCGCATCGGATATATTGGCGGCGGACATATTAAATCAGCCGCAGCCGGTGCTTTTAGTTGATGTCGGCACAAATGGCGAAATTGTGCTGGTCAATGACAATAAAATTATGGCGGCTTCGACCGCGGCGGGACCTGCTTTCGAGGGGGCAAGGATATCCTGCGGAATGCGGGCTGAAAACGGCGCAATCGAACAGGTAAAATTCAACGGCGACTGTGTCTATGGCGTTATTGGCAATGTCGGGCCGAAAGGAATTTGCGGCAGCGGGCTTATTGATATTACCGCAGAGCTTCTTAACGCGGGTGTTGTCGATTATACGGGCAGAATTAACCCGTCGCCGCAGGCTGCGACGAAAATCGCTCAAAGAATTATTGTCGATGAAAGCGGCCAGCCTGCGTTTGTTGTTGAGAAGAATATCGAGATTACCCAGCAGGACATCCGGCAAATTCAGCTTGCCGTCGGCGCGATACGGGCGGGGATAAATATAATGCTGAAAAAAGCGGGCATAAAGGCCGCTGATTTGAAAAAGATTCTTATAGCGGGAGGCTTCGGAAGCTTCATTAGAAGAAATCACGCCCAGCAAATCGGGCTTTTGCCGGTGGGTATCGACCATCAAATCATTTCATTTATAGGCAATTCTTCGCTTGCGGGAGCGAAACTCGCATTGTTATCCGTTAAAGCGAGACAAAAGGCGCAGGAATTTGCCGCCAAAGCGCAGCATATAGAGCTTTCTGCCGACAGTGATTTTCAGAATGAATTTGCCTCAGCGATGATTTTTCCGGCTTAATCTGTCGCGGCGTAGAGCCTGCGGATTTTGATGTAGTTTAATACTTCAGGATGCAGATATTTGCTGACATCTTCATTGTTTAGTATTTTTCGGCGTATTTGCGTACTGCTTATCTCTATCGAAGGTGTTTCGACGACATTTTTCCGCAGCTTTTCGATGTTTTTACTGCCGAGTTGGGGTGCCAGTTTGTCGAAATCAGGTTTTTCAAAACCGCCGCGATTCATCACACATATATTACATTCGTTGAGCAGTTCATCTATTTTGTGCCATTTAGGCAGGGATTCGAGCATATCGGCGCCAATCAGCCAATAAAGAATACAATCGCCGCCGAGGGACTGTTTTAATTGGCGGATAGTGTCAATCGTATAGCTGGGTTCGGCCCTGTTGAGTTCGACAGGGTTTATCTCGAAAAGACTTTTGTCTTCGACGGCAAGTTTCATCATTGCTATCCGGTCGTTATCCGGAGCAAGGGGCTTTAGATTTTTGTGCGGCGAGCGTCTTGCGGGTATAAGGATTATTTCCCCTGCGCCGATTTTCTCGGCAGCCGCTGATGCAACCTCGATATGGCCTATATGTATAGGGTCAAATGTTCCGCCGAATAGTACGATTTTTTCTGCCATAAAATATTTTAAAAACCCATCACTTCAAAAAAATCTAACAAACAAACTGTTGATAACTTTTTTTAAAAATTATAGTTTTCTGTAAAAAACTTCGCATTAGAGAGATTTTACACTATTTTTTGAAAAAATTTATAAAAAAATCTTGTATTAACTTTTGTCTGTTCCGTATTGCTTCTGCCGGATGATTGTATCATTAAGAATCGTTTTGTCTAAAACTTTATTAAGAGACAAAAAACCCTAATTTTTTGCGCAAAACAAGCATTTTGCAATCGCAGGAAGTTTAGTACGGCAAGAAACTGTACTAAAAAATGTTTTGCTGCGTTGTTATTTTTCGAAATTGAAATCGTTTCAATGCCCGACAGAATGTTTGATTGTCGAGAAATTATAAAGAATTTTATAGTTATTTGACGATAAACGTGTTAAGTAAGCGTACTTATGACAAAAATAGATTGACAGATATGTTTAATAATGTAAAAGAATATTGTCATTCGAACTTTCAAACCTTTTTGATTGAAAGGAGGTGACCGAGAATGGCAAAGAAGAAAGCGAAAAAGAAAGTTGCAAAGAAAAAAGTTGCAAAAAAGAAGAAATAGTTCTGTGATATAGTCGTCGGACTTTCTCGCTTCGCAGCATAGGTAACCGACGGCTTTCAGAGCTGTGGGCCGTAACTCAAAATTTTGATTTCAGCTCACAAGGCTACGGGAGATTCTATCGCCACGGCAGAATCTTCCGTTTTTTTGTATCCGTATAGCTTATTGACCCCCGCAGTGTTAAATGGTATAATCGGCGAATATCAGAACTTCTTTATAAAGGCAGGTTATGAGCAAAACAGGCTGGATTTTAACGGCGTTGATAATTCCGATTTTGGCAGGCTGTCAGCAGGCTCAGCAGCAGAATAAGGCTGATATCAGCAGGAAAGACAGGCTCTTAGCGGATGAAAATATGAGATTGCGGGGCGAACTCGTACAATGCCAAAACGGGCTTAAAAAACAGGAGAAGATGCTCGAGCAGTATCGGCAGGAAAACAAGGAAATGACCAAAAGGGCTGATGACGCTGCCGGCGAAAATCAGAACTTAAAAAGAGAAACGGCACAATACCGAAGTGAGATAGAAAAACAGAAGCAGTTGCTTGATCAGTATCAGCGAATGCTGGATTCCAAAGATGCCCCCGCATTATGCCGGAACAAAATAGAAATACAAAAAAAGCTGCTGGCAAAGTGCAGGCAGGAAAATGAAAGGATTCAGACGGAAGCTGGGGAAACATCGCAGTTTCTTATGGAACAGCTTCCAAAGGATTTAATGGAGCAGGTCGAGCAGCTCTCACAGGAGAATGAACAGCTAAAAGCCCGGATTGAAGAGCTTGAAAAAACCGCCGAACATTAGGATGATTTCATTGCCGCGGCCACAAGGCCGGTAAACATCGGATGGGGATGCAGCGGCCTTGATGTCAGGCACGGATGGGCCTGAGTCGCTATGAAATACGGATGTTCGGGCAGTTCAAGTATCTGCATAATCGGATAGTTCGGAGCCTTGCCTGAGAAAATAAGGCCGGCCTTTTCAATCGTTTCGATATAACCGGGGTCAACTTCATAGCGGTGTCTGAATCTCATTCGAGCAGTCGTATTATTCCCGAAAAGCTTAAAGGCAGCCGTGTCCGGCTTTATTTGTATATCCTGTCCGCCGAGCCTCATATTGCCGCCGAGCCCCTCGATTCTTTTCTGTTCAGGCAGGATATTAATTACCGGCTCGCCGCAATTCGGCTCGATTTCGGTGCTATTGGCTTTCTTCAAACCGCAAATATTCCTTGCGTATTCTACTACCGCCATTTGGAAGCCGAAACATATACCGAGGAACGGAATATTGTTCAATCTGGCGTATTTAATACAGGCTATTTTGCCTTCTGCGCCGCGAACGCCGAAGCCGCCGGGCACGATTATGCCGTTGACATCCTTCAAATACTCGGAGACGTTTTTGTCGGTTATATCGCTCGTATCAATCCAGGCGATTTTTACCTTGCAGCCGAGAGCTATGCCGGAATGTTCCAGCGCATTTATAATCGAGGCGTAGCTGTCCCTGACAGAAGTATATTTGCCGATTATGCCAATGGTGGTTTCGCGTTTTTCTTTGCCTATTCTATCAGTAAAATCGCACCATTTTGCCCATTCGCCTCTTTCTTTTCGCAGGTCTATTCTGTCTTCGATATGCAGCAGCTTTAGAACCTCGAAATCCATTCCGCATTCCCGCAGCATTGCCGGTATTTGGTATATGCTTGCCGAATCCGCCAGGCTTACGACCCTGCTGATGGGAACGTTGCTGTAAACGCTGATTTTCTGACGGACTTTTTCATTTACCGGACTGGTTGCCCTGCAGGCGATAATATCCGGCTGGATGCCGCTCTGCATAAGCTGTTTGATGCCGAGCTGGGCGGCTTTGGATTTTTGCTCGCCCAGAGTTCGAGGTTCGAGTATATAGGTCAGGGCTACGAAACAGCAGCTATTCGGGCCTTCCTCGTAAGCAAGCTCGCGCATTGCCTCTATGTAAAAAGCGTTTTCAAGGTCGCCAACCGTGCCGCCAATCTCGACGAAGACGATATCGGCGTTGGATTTCATCGCCAGAGTCCGCAATCTTAATTTGACTTCGCCCGTAACGTGCGGAATCATCTGAACATCTCTGCCGAGATAGTCTCCATGCCGCTCTTTTTCCAGTATATCGCGGTAAATCTGGCCGCTTGTTGCGAAATTGTTCTTGCTCAGGTTTTGTCCCAGCATCCGTTCATACGTGCCGAGGTCCATATCGCATTCCATACCGTCGTCGAGCACAAAGACTTCGCCGTGCCGGAATGGATTTAACGTGCCGGAGTCGATATTCAGATACCCTTCGAGTTTGATGGGAGCGACTTTAAGGCCCTTATCCTGCATAAGTTTTCCAAGACAGGACGAGAATATGCCCTTGCCAAGGCCGCTCATTACAGTACCCATCACGACGACGTACTTGGTTTTGCCTTTTTGGTAGCCTTTCGGGAGCGGCGAAAAATATTCACTCTCCACCGATGAGTCGCCTGTACTTGCGAGCAGTTCATTTTTATCAGTCATAGCGGCACCTTCTATTTTTTTACTCTTTTTACAAATTCGAGGTATTGTTCCTGTGTATCGATGCCCGGCGCAATATGGTTTACAAAGCCGGTTAGTATCCCAAAGCCGTACTCAAGGACGCGAAGCTGTTCGAGCTGTTCGATTTGCTCGAGTTTCCCTGCCGGCAGTTTCGTTATATGCAAAAGGAAGTCTTTTGTATAGGCATAAATCCCCAAATGCCTGTAATAATCGTTTATGCCTCCGACCCCTGCGGCGATTCGGCAGTATGGGATTACGGACCTTGAAAAATACTTCGCAAGCCTGTCTTTGCCGATAATTGCCTTTACGATATTAGGATTGGCAATTTGTTCTTTGCTCTCGAATTTTGATATCAATGTGGCCATTTTAGCCTGCGGATTATCGAGCATTAATTTTGCCAGCAGTTCTATATTCGCAGGCTCGATTTCGGGTTCGTCTGCCTGTACGTTGATTACTATGTCGGCATCGATTTTTTCGACGGCCTCGGCGATACGGTCGGTGCCGCTTTGATGGCCGGCCGAGGTCATAACGCAGTCTGCACCGAACGATTTGCAGGCCGAAAGGACCTTTTCGCTGTCGGTCGCTATTATGACTTTTTCGACTATCGGGGCCTTTTGGACCTGCTCCCACGTGTGCTGGATAAGGTATTTGCCCGTTTCTTTAGCGAGAACTTTCCCCGGGAATCTTGTTGAATCGTAACGAGCAGGTATAACAACTATAATCTTCACGTTTCTCCGGCAGCGATTTCTGAATATTGGTGGTTATCCGAAAAACCACTGCCCGATTATGTTATTCAAAGAGGATTGATTTGTCAACCCCGCACCTTCTTTATATTATAATTTTTAAATATTTTAAAAGGTGCTGGACAGTAGCGGGTTAAAACCCTTAAAGGTGCCGAAAAAATGTTTGATGTTCCTGCCGATATGCCTTATCTTTGAACGGTACGATTGGGTTGGGGAATTGGTGGAATATGGCACGAATAATCAACATAACAAACAGACTGCCATTGACGATTGGCGAGGAAATCGTCGAATCCAGCGGGGGACTTGTATCTGCACTTGAGGGGGTCAGGCACGATTATGATATGATATGGGTGGGCTGGCCCGGAAAAGTTACGGCAGGCAAAAAAGACCGGCTGGATATAGAAAAACTTTTAGCCAGGAAATATAACTGCCTGCCGGTATTTCTCGACAAGGACGAAATAACAGGCTATTACCACGGTTTTTCGAATTCTACGCTTTGGCCGCTGCTCCATTATCGTTCGCATTATATCCGGTATCGTCAGGATTGGTGGCGGCAATACAAGAAAGTAAACCGGAAATTCACGGACGTTATTCTCAAAATCGCGAAAGAAGACGATATTATATGGGTGCACGATTATCAGCTTATGCTCGTGCCCCAGATGCTCAAGCAAAGCGGGAAAAATCTTAAGGTTGGCTTCTTTCTGCATACGCCTTTTCCTTCATACGAGGTTTTCCGATGCCATCCCCAGCGGAAAGAGCTTTTGGCAGGGATGCTCGGCGCCGATTTAATCGGTTTTCAGACCTTCGGCTATATGCGTCATTTCAGAAGTTCGGCGATGCGGCTTCTCGGAGCAGACTGCGATTCTATGGTTATACGCTGCGGCGACAGGAAATGTTATATGGGCGTCTTTCCTATTGGAGCTAATGTCCAGTCTTTCCAGGCGGAATCCAAGAAAGCAAGATTCAGAAAAAAACTGGCCGATTTCAAAAGAATTTACAGGCATAAAAAAGTCATACTCAGCGTCGAAAGGCTCGACTATTCGAAGGGAATTATAAGGAGGCTCGAAGCGATAGACAGATTCCTGGGCAAATGGCAGGATAAAAACAACATTGTTTTCATATTTATAAGCGTTCCGAGCAGGGATGAAGTGCCTGAATACGCCCAGCTCAAGGCTAATGTCGAGAGTATGGTCGGCAGACTGAACGGCAAACACGCTACAGTGGAAAATATACCGATTCACTTCATATATAAATCCGTCGATTTTACGGAATTGTGCGCCCTTTACCGTCTTGCCGATGTCGCGATGGTTACGCCGCTGATGGACGGAATGAATCTGGTGGCCAAGGAATTCGTCGCCTGCAGACCTGATTTTACAGGCGCACTTATCCTGAGCGAATTTACAGGTGCAGCAAACGAGCTTTTCCAGGCCTTTATTGCCAATCCGTATGATATAGATGCAGTCGCCGATAGTCTTGAACTGGCTATAAACGCCCAGCAGGACGATATTAAACGGAGAATGAGGGGTATGTACGAAAGGGTAACGCAATTCGATGCCAAATACTGGGCCAGAAAGTTTATTAATGAGTTCGGCAAACTTGAAATTGAAGACATAACCGCTCAAAAAGAGATTGATGTCCGAAATGAGCTTGTAAAGCGAATCAAAAAGTCCAAAAAGATGGTATTCTTTCTCGATTATGACAGTACGCTTTGCGACCTGCAGAACGACCCGGACAAAGCCGGCCCTGATGAGCAGGTAAAACAACTGCTCGAAACGCTGAGCTGCAAGAAAAACATCGACACATTTCTCATTAGCGGCAGAAAAGGCTGCGAACTTGAAAAATGGTTCGGCAAATACAATATAACATTAATTGCCGAGCACGGCTTCAGCTATCACAGTCCGCAAAACGACAGATGGCTCAAGTCCATCAGAAATGTGGACCTTTCATGGAAAAAATCGGTAAGAGAAATCTTTGAGCAGTATGTCGGCATTACGCAGGGCAGTTTCATCGAAGAGAAAAAATCGTCGATAGTCTGGCATTACAGAATGGCAGATCCCGAATTCGGCCTGTTTAACGCTCAGCAGCTTATGGCTATGCTGCAGGATATGCTTTCCAATGTGCCGGTCGAAGTCCGCCACGGCAAGAAAATTATCGAGGTAAGCTTGATGCAGGCCAACAAGGGTCTTGCCCTGATGAGATTTGCCGGCGGAAAGAGTAAATACGACTTTGTGCTTTGTGCCGGAGACGACCAGACCGACGAAAGTATGTTTAAGCTGGCTGATAAGAGACTTTTTAAAGTTAAAGTAGGGCAGGGGCAAAGCAGCGCCGAGTTTAGGCTCGACAGCCCGAAAGAATTTATAAACATCCTGTTGGGAGCAATACGAAATGTCAGGTAAATCTGTAAAGGACAATATGAATTACGGCATCATCGGAAACTGTACAACAGCCGCTCTGGTCAGCGACAAGGGAAGTATCGAGTGGTGCTGTATGCCTTTTTTCGATTCAGCTTCTATGTTTTCCTCTATTCTCGACAAGAAAAAAGGCGGATATTTCTCGATTGTCCCGAAAGGCAATTATAAAATCACGCAGCAATATCTGAGAAAAACGAATATCCTCGTTACGGCCTTTGCTTGCGGCAAAGATGCTTTCGAAGTTATAGACTTTTTCCCAAGATATAAATTGGAAAACGGCGGTTATCACTGTCCGCCGGACATTATTCGTATTCTGAGGCTGATTTCCGGCAGGCCGGTTTTGACGGTTGATTATAATCCCAGGCCGGGATACGCGCAGTTTCCCGCTAAAGGCGACCTCCGGCCTGATTATATAAAACACTGTACTACCGATGGAAAATACGAATCTGTCTATCTGTATTCCGACCTCAAACTGGCGGACGTAATGCGGAAGAAGCCCATCGCTCTTAAAAGAGACCATTATTTAATGGTCAGCTATAACCAGAAAATTGTTCAGCCGGACATTGATAAAATCAGACTTGAGCTCGAACGCACGAAGACCTATTGGATGGGCTGGATTGCCAAGAATATGAAGTTTCCAAAATATCAGGACCAGATTGAACGCAGTACCCTGGTTCTTAAGCTTCTGGCATACCAGAAAACAGGCGCAATTATTGCCGCGCCGACCACGTCTCTGCCGGAAACAATCGGCGAAGTGAGAAACTGGGATTACAGGTTTTGCTGGCTCAGAGACGCTTCGATGACCATAAGCACTCTTATCCAGTTAGGGCATTACAACGTCGCGAAAAGATTCCTGCAGTTTATGCTCGATGTAGTGCCTTATAAAGACGAAAAAATCCGGATTATGTATCCGATTCATAAAAATAAACAGGTTGTCGAGTCGGAACTTCCCTGGCTGGCAGGCTACGAAAAATCGAAACCTGTCAGAATCGGCAATGCGGCCTTTAAGCAGAAACAGAACGATATTTACGGCGTAATGATGGATGTTATCTATCAGGGACTATGTAATTTCAAACAGTCGATAGATAACCAGGAAGACCTTTGGACAGTGGTAAGGACATTAACCCGTCACGTCAGCAATAATTGGCAAAAACTTGATTCGAGCATTTGGGAGTTTAGAACTGAAAGAAAACATTTTACATTTTCCAAGATTCTCTGCTGGGTCGCTATGGACAGGGCGGTGAAAATCGCTCAGATGTTCGATAAGCCCAGCGATGCGGCCAGTTATGCCCGGCTTCGCGACCGGATTAAAAAAGACGTGCTCAAAAAAGGATATAACCCGAAGCTCAAATCGCTGGTGCAGACTTACGGCGGCGAGTATTTCGACTCGGCTAATCTGCTTGCCGAGCATTTCGGTTTTCTCGGAGCAAGAGACCAAATCTATATCGACACCGTTCGTAATACTTATAAACGGTTGTGTGTTGATGGATTAATGTATAGGTATAGGAAGCCGGACGATTTCGGTATGCCGAAATCGAGCTTTATAGTTTGTACGTTCTGGATGATAAAAAGTCTTTACCGCATAGGGGATAAAAAGCCGGCGGTGGAAATGTTCGAACGAATGCTGGGATTGAGCAATCATCTGGGGCTTTTCAGCGAAGATATGGATTTCAGGAGCAAAAGACTGCTGGGCAATTTCCCGCAGGGGTACAGTCATTTGGCTTTGATTGATGCGGCGATGACAATTACCGGAAAAAATCAGGACAGGTTCGAGGACAAAAACCACGAACCTATACAACAAAAAAACCGGATGTCTTAAACCTGTAAACCCTGCCGTTTAGTGTGCCGATGGCGGTTTGTTTCAATGCGCTGATTTTTAAAGAACCAATCAGACCGTCCTGCGAAAAAATACTATAAGTATCACCGAAAAAAGGAAGCTTGTAAGTATAGAGCATCTTGATACTCTGCCTTTCATAAAAATTTTATTATTCTAAATTAAATTATTTATGGAACAATTAGAAGGTCGATCATAGGAAGGATCGGCTGAGGACATGCCATCGTGTAAGGTGCGGAGGAGAAACTAATGTAAACTGATTAGGGAATGCCACCGACTCACTGCGTTCGTCCTGTAGTAGAACTTATGTTGATTGGATGATTGCTTGATTGAATGATTGAGACTTGGTTCTCGGTTTATTCAAAACTCGTATTTTAATATTGGGTCTGGAATTCGCCTTCGGCGAAGAAGGTGCCTTGTTTCGGATA
>PGYD01000040.1 GCA_002839495.1 Planctomycetes bacterium HGW-Planctomycetes-1 | reverse complement strand
ATGAAGTGAAGCTGATTGTGGATTTGATGTATCAGGGCGGGATGAGCTATATGAGATACAGCATTTCAAATACCGCTGAATACGGCGACCTGACGAGAGGGCCAAGAATCATTACAGATAAAACAAGAGCTGAAATGAAGAAAATATTGTCGGAAATCAAGAGCGGGAAATTCGCTAAAGAATGGGTCGGCGAATATAAAGGCGGAATGAAAAAATTCAACGCCCTCTACAAAAAAGACTATAACTGCAAACTCGAAAAAGTAGGTCGAAAACTGCGTAAAATGATGAAGTGGATTCACGCAAAAGAAGTATGATAAAGATTTAATATTTAAAATTTAAGATTGAAAATTTGATACGCCATAGCGGAAGGTTGTGGTTCGAGCGAAGCTCAGATGAATTGAAAGGATTTCTTTTGAAACCTACAAATTTTGTATTGTTTTTGATTACAATTTCGGCGGCGGTGTTTTTTGCGGGATGCGGAATCGAAGAACCAATAGAACGAATAAAACCCGAACCAAAACCCCATACAAAACAACTGCCGGCGGCTTATAACTCAATCCATATAAAACAAAGCAGCAGCGCTGAGGCAATCGAAACCATAAAACAATACGAAAAAGAACTAGTGAGCCAAAGCGAAAGCACAGTCGCAAGCTGGGGCGAAAAAAAAGGAACATCACAACTGTGGCTGACACTGGCGGCGTTCGACGAAGAAGATTTTACCCTGACTCGAAAATACTTTCTGGCAGTCGATGAAAAGCCGTGGCATCTGTTGGCGGAAGGGCAAAAACTGCGGTTCGACAGCGAAATCGTACTCGATGAGGCAGTATTGACAGAGCCTTATCCGAATGAAAACGAAAAACGAATCGCAATACTGCAAAAAGCACTCGATAACTTCCGCGACGATATAATGCAGCTTCGACAAGACAGCAAAGTACTCGATGCAGGCGCGATGATGGCTAACCAGACATTAGAAAGAATCATCTATATTCTCAAGGCATCGCCTGCGGTAGCGGCACGACTCGATGACCCAAACGGACTTGATTTCGACCATCTGACACTCGGCAAGAGCAGGGCCGGATTGACAGTCGATGATAATGTCGCGAAAATTAAAATAAGGATAGGCCGAGTAAAAAGACTCTGGAAAGAATAATAATTTTTTTACCGCGGATACCTATGGCATAAATTACGCGGATTTACTCACCACCGAGCCACAGAGCTCACAGAGACGCACAGAGTATTGCTTTAAGACGATGTTCTACAAACATCATTAAATTCAAAGCTTATGCCTTACTTACAAGCAAGCTTGACGTCGGCACATCACTTTGAATTTTATCCCTAAAAGGGCTTTTGTCTTAAAGCAACGACGAACCCCTTGATAAATCAAGGGGCTAAATAGCGGGGGATTTTTTGTTATTGCGGGGTTTTGGGAGCGGGGGTATAATTGATGAATAGTTATCAGGGAGCAGTCCCGAAGGGATGCCTTCGGGCATTATCGGTTATCAGATTTCGGTTATCAGTTATCCGTTATCTGTTATCAGCGAAAAAAGAGGCAGGCCCCGGTTAGATAGCTAAAGTGTTCTCAAGCAGCTAAGTAACGCATCTAACAGGGTAAACGGCGGGAAAAAGAGAAAGCAGAGGAAAAAACTAAAAACTAACCCCGACAAACCGAGACGCTATTGCGAAATAAAAATGACAAAAGGAATAAAAAATTTATGTATAAATTAACTTATGATGAGTTAGAGCGTGTAAAAAAGGGAATCAGAAAATTTAATAGCAATCCAGTTAATCTGGCAGCGGACTATTCTATAGCAAAGCAATTCGGGCATATTTTAAATGGTGAGATTTGTCATTTACCGGGGGCAATAGTCCTGCTTGACGGTTTTTTTCAGACTGGGCTTCGTTTTCAAGGATATGATAGTATACATGAAATTTATGATAATTTACAACAGCAGTGGGTAAACGTACAAGCGAGTTTGGGAAACCTTCAGCAATTGCCCATGGCGATTCAAGAACAAGATGAAAGGATACGCCTTCTCGGTCTAATACCGGAACTGGTTAGAGGTAGGAGACGAGTATGGCCTTATTCTTTTGCAACCAAGTTTTTTCACTGGTGTGCCAGAGAGCATTTTCCGATTATGGACAGCAAATCAAGAGTAGCTATACATAATTTTCAGATAACAAAAAATGTCCGACGCAGAGATCTTCTAATAAATAAGGGTAAACCTAAGGGGCAAGGAGAGTGTATAGAAGAATATAAAAAATGGATAAATTTTTATAACCGGTTTTTCATTGATAATGCTGAAGATACTCTTGAGCAAATTGAGCAATGTGATGAAGAAGCACAAAATGGTTCACCATTTCATATCCAAAACACTTTGCTAAGAGTATTAGATAAGTATTTTTATATTAAAGGTTCAAACGGATAAAAATAAACAAAAAAACCCCGAATAAATTCCAAATAAAAAATACCATCGGGAAAAATGATTGGATATATGCTTACATTTCGAACATACGGGACGTGGCTGCAAGGTGATGAGAGAGGATATGTTAATAATAAAGGTCAAACACTGCCGAGCGATAAAGAATTACTTCAAAGAAGCAAAAAACTGCAAAAATATCCGACTGTAATATTAAATAATCAAGAAAAGAAATTCGCAAAACAAATAATCCTTGATGAGGCATATAAAATCAATCATAAAATTATAGCATTGGCCGTATGCACCAATCACGTTCATTTATTAGCCAAACCAAATCAGCAATCCATCGAAGATATAATCAGAAGATATAAAAATATAACAACACGCGCATTCTGGGAATGCGGCAGAAAAGGTAAAATCTGGACGCGCGGTTTTGATAAGCAATTTTGTTATACCACAAAAGAACTGGCCGCAAGAATTATCTATATTCAAAAACATAATGATTAACACGATCGCGAAGAACTCCCCCGGTACCCCGATGGGATAGTTGCGACATCCCACCCCGATAAGATATCTGAAGTATCTTCAGGGAAGCAGTTTGGCGATATCTTACCCCGATACGAATTGCAAAAGTGCAATCCTACGGGGCAGGCCCCGATACGGATTGTGAAGTTGCAATCCTACGGGGCAGGCAGGGCAGGCGGGACAGGCGGGGTAAACTCCGAACAGGCGAACAGTTGACAGGTGAGGAGGAGCAAACAAACGCTGCCGTGCCGGCAGCGGCTAAACGAAAATTAAACTCCCTGCGCTGTCGCTTGGGCTCTGTTGCGCTGTCGCTTGGGCTCTGTTGGATTGCAAATGCGATTTTTTAGAGGGCGTTTAATAAGCGATAAGCCAATTTGCAATGCCGAAGTAAAATATAAGAGTTACGACATCTGAAATTGCCAGCACAATCGGGCCGGAAGCGACTTTAGGGTCGGCACGGAAAGTTCGGACAACAGAAGGTATAATTATCCCCAACAGGCACGCACTTATCATCGCGAAAAAGATACTCAACGTTATAGCAGCAGTAGGCATCCATTGTCCTTTCCAAATAAACGCTATGAGGCCGACAGTAATGCCTCCGCCGAGGCCGAGGACGGCAGCGACAAATAATTCCAAACGAAGGGTTCTTAATAAATGCTTCCAGTGGATTTTTTTCGCAGAGAGGGCCTGAAGCGTAATCGTCATCGACTGCATACTGACGCTTTCGGCGAGGGCAAGAGTAACGGTGATGAACATAGCGAGTATAGTAATCTGGCTTATGAGCAGTTCGTAACGTCCTGCGATAAAGGCACAGATTATTCCGCTGATGATATTGAATAAGAGCCAAGGAAAGCGGTCCTTGAAGCTTCCCGTTAAAGACATTCTCCTGCCGTGGGCGAGGTGGATGCCGATGAGCTGAAAGATGTTGTCCTGTTCGCTTTTTTTGGCGAATGCGTTGACCTCATCAGTAAAAATCGTGATATCTATTACTCCCTGAATTTTTCCGCTGTCATCGACGATAGGCAAAGCGAGGAAGCGGTGCTGAAGGAGCATTTTGCAGGCGTCGAGGACGGAGGCGTCGTGCGGGATAGAAACGACGGTGTCGAGCATAATATTCGAGAGTTTTTCGTCGAGAGGGGCATTTAATAATCTTCTCAGGGGTAATACGCCGACGAGGCTTTCGTTTTCGTCAACGATATAGATATAAACGATTTCATCCGTGATGTTTTGATTTCTAAGGTAGGCCAGCGCATCTGCGGCGGTACTGTTTTGGGGAAGTTTGGCGATATTTTTACCCGCGTATTTTATAACCGGGTCATACAGACGGTCGGATTTAACTTTTGTACTCACTGGCGAAAACTCCTTTGAGACCCCTAAACAAAATAAAAAACTCAGGCAGCGTTATCCAAGCCGGTAATGGATTTCATTTCTTCTATCCTAACCTTTAAGCTTCGATGGGGCAAAGTCCATTCTGCGGCTGCCTGAGACGGATATCCATATCCGTATGGTAAACTGGTTCTGAATCGGTTTTTGTCGAGGTTTTTAGCTGTCCGGCGGCGGAAATAATAACCTGCATCTGCCAAAGAGCGAGAAATTTGATAAAACCTGTCGGGACAAGCCGAAAACCGGAATCGAGAATTTTTTCTTCGACGAGAGCCGCAACGGTTCTTGCAGCGGCGGGGTCGAGATTGTGTTCGTTTATTAAATCATAGATAATTTTCGATTTGTTCCAATGCTCATCGGGGCCGAGGCGGTCAATCAGCAGCAGGGGCGTAGAGGCTGAGAGGTTTTTCATATCTGTTTTTACCACTTTGACCCTCATTCTTGCAAGATTTCTCCGCTGCTGATGCTCTGTGAGGATTTCGGCGGCATAGCCGAAGCCGGTCGAGATGAGAACGGCCTTGATAATCGATAATATTTCACTGCTGGATGTTTTACTGCTGCCGTTTTTGTTGTAGAGATAAAAAGTAACGGCTTCGGAGAGCTGCTGAGCAATGGCGGTATTGCTTTCGTCGGGAGCGGCAAATGCGTTGACAAAAGTCGCAATGACCTTTGTGTGGAAGTATTCTTCCTGTGTTCCATCAGCTTTTATCACCCTAAGCTGCATATCCTCAACCTATATTTAAAAATATTTAGTCAGTCAGTAAAGAGTTTTGGTTGACTGGAATCGTTCTGCTGCGAAATGGCCTGAGTTACCTCTTCGAGGAGGTCGCCGGCGTCGTCGAACTGGCGGTAAACACTGGCAAATCGGATATAAGCGACTTTGTCGATTGTTCTAAGATGCCTCATAGCACTCTCGCCAATAAACATTGCGTTCACCTCTCTGTCGGAATGCCTGAAGATGTCTTCCTCAATCCTGTCGGCCATCTGCTGGATTTGCTCGGCAGAAACGGGTCTTTTGTAACAGGCCTTCTGCAGACCGGCAATAACTTTTTCCCTGTCGTAAGGAACTCGTGAATCGT
This sequence comes from Planctomycetes bacterium HGW-Planctomycetes-1, assembly GCA_002839495.1. GTDB lineage: Bacteria > Planctomycetota > Phycisphaerae > Sedimentisphaerales > UBA12454 > UBA12454. The sequence goes on along the minus strand of PGYD01000040.1, from coordinate 7,472 downwards.
CCTTTTTTATGACGTTAAGCTTAAAACTTTCGCCGACCTTCTCATAAGTAGTAAAACGTCTTTTGCAGGCAAGGCATTGTCGGCGGCGCCTAATCAGTCGTCCGCCTTCGCTGGAGCGCGAATCAATTACTTTATCCTTGTTCTCCTTGCAGTATGGACATTTCACGATTCTTTTTCACCGGAAAAAGTACAATATTTTGATTTAAAGTCATTTTAAAGACTATATATAGTATGTCAATCAAAAATGTTTAAAATTTTTACTCACAGGCTGGGCGGGCTGTTGGTAAAAGTTTTGATGTGCCGCAAGGTATTGAAGCTAATAGGTTAGCGGCATATTGAAAGGATAAATCACAGGCTTGGGCGGCGGGATTTGTTTGAATTAGAAAGATTTTTGCGCAAAAAAAAGGCCTCTGCGTCCCCTATCGGCAGAGACCTTCACCTTGAATTATAGGCATATCCCCCCAAACACATAGTACTCAAGAACGCGTCAAGTTTTTAGGCAGCCGGCAATGCATTGCCGGACTTGTCTGATTTAGGTGCGTCCCAAAATATTTTATTTTCAAAGCTCATCAGGAGCCTTTTTCAATCCAACCTGCCCTGGCTTATCCCCCCAAGGCAGGAAGCACAAGTTAAAGGAGGAGAGAAGAGTCAATTTTAGTAAGCGATTATTGCCTTATCTGCTTCCATTAAAACCATAAGAAGTAAAATCATCAAAAGCAAATCGAGTTGATTTTTATTTTCAAAGTTCCGCAGGGAACTTATAAAAATCCCTGCCCTGGTTATCCCCCCAAGGCAGGAAGCACAAATAGCAGAAGGAGAAAAGGAGTCCAGTTAGCGATATTTTTTTCGTCCCTCCAATGGAAAATGTAAGAAATAAAAAGAGAGATGCAAACGAAAGAGGAATTTTTTCGGGAAACCGCTGTTTTTTTCAGAACGGTTATGGGACTGTCAGCCTTTTGCTTTTGCGTACCAGTCGGGGTCTTGAGCGAGTTTTTCCTTTGCTTCTGCGGTCATCATCGCAAAAGCAGGATGCGAAGACTGCCAGGCGCGTTTTTTGAAATCGCCGTCCCTCATTTTTTCGACTTCGGGAGCGGCATCCCTGAAATAACTGCCGTAAATGTGAAGCGAATCGGTAATATCGACGTATCTGCCGACTTTAACGGGTTTGCCGATTTTGGCGGAGATTTTGTCGGCGATGAGCTTCTGCAAATCCGTGAGGACGTAAACATTCATAAACCAGGCCTTGTATAAATCCCTGCTTCGCCAGTGCGTATTCATATTAAGCGTGAAATTTCCGTCCGGGGTCTGAATCAGCCTGCACCATATTCTCTGGAGGCAGGGCGGGTCTTCGGTTTTGACATCGGCGGTCGGCATCCATGTAATTGCCTGAGCGCGTCGAGTATAAGCGGTTTGAACCAAAGAGTCGATAATATATTGAATCTGATTTACCCTTGCGAAAGGTTTTGGGGATTTGGGATTTCTGATTTCTTCGACAGGGCAATAAGCGAACAGTCTTTCGTGATATGTGTAAGTCCATTTTCCCGCGGCCGGGTCAATCCAGTGGTCGTGAATTCCGTCAACGACTTCCTGACGATACGCTTCGAGCTCTTCTGGGCCGCCCGGGAAATTTTTGTGGATTCGAGGCTCAGCAAAAGGATTGGCAACGGTAATCATTACAGTAGCGTCCTTGCTGGGCGGGTCTTCGGGTTTGTCATACTGGGTTTTAATTTCGATGCCGTTGTCCCAAACGGCCAGCACTGCGGCTTCCCAAGCTTCAGGCAGACAGCCCGCCTCGATGCTGATTGTCGGTATGTTTTCCATCCTGCGACCTCCGTGTCAAATGATGATTATAAGCCCAATTCCTCGTCTGTAATATCGAAACGTTCACGAAATCTTTCCGGCACCTGCCTCATAAGAGTTCCGGCCTGCTCGGAATATTTGGTATTAGGATAGTCCTTTATTACGGTTTTGCACATTTCAACGGGCTTGGAATATGTATGATGCTGAAGCCTGTTTGCGATTTTGAAAAATGCCCTTGCGTGTTCGATAAGAGTTTCAGCCCTTGGGTCGAAAAAGTCCTCGTCGATTTGGTTTTTGGGCTGTGCGGGCGGAGTGGTTTCCTTTGGAGTTTCCCTATCCTGAGCGGGAGTTTGCTCGGCCCGCCTTTCAACAGGACTCGGCTCGGGGGCGGCCTGTTCGATTTGCGGAGTTGTCTGCGGCTGGTCTTCATCATCTTCCGTTTGTTCTTCGAGAGGCGGAGCTTTCGGTAATTTCAAGGGCTGATTAGGTTCGTTGGAATCGGCAAATTCCTGCAGGTTGGCTAAAATATTGCTGATGAGCATCTGCGGCAGAAAGCTGTCGATATTGCCGAGGTATCTTACGGCAGAGTCGGGACTGATAATCAGGAGCATCGGCGTGTCGGGAGCAGAGCCGATAAACGATGTTACGGCCTGCTGCAGCTGTGCAGAAGGAGGAACAGCCTGCCACTGCTGAGGATTTTCGGCGAGCCAGTTTTTGACATTCTTTGCCTTGTCAGGAGCGTTGAAATTGACAGCCGCAAAGACGACGTCAGTATTTTTTGCGAACTGATTTTGTAATTGTGAGAATAAATCAATTTCGGGATTTTTTTTGTCGGTTTCCTGCCGCGATTCGTAAATTTGTTCCTGCTGCCCGGCGGTTTCCTCGAATTCACTTTCGCCGGACGGTACCAATTCAGCGGTTTTCTCTACCGGAGCGGGAACTGCTGCCGTTGTGAATTTTTCGAGCTCGTTAGGGTCGAGTTTCCATAAAAATAAACAGGCAAGTTTTTTGCCGGACAAACTCGAGTTGTAATCGGATATTTTGGAATGAATATCAAAAGTTTTACCGAGCAAATCGGATCTGATGCGGCTGATGTCGAGATTCAATTCGGCACCTGACGGCTGCTGATAGGACGAGTCCTGCAAAATCGAAGGCTCTTCTACGGAAGGAGATATTTCCTGAGCGGCAATAATTTCAGCGAGCGGAGAATAGTCCCTGTAAATCAGGGAAAGAGCAAAATATGTTTTGACGACATTCGTATTTTGAGGGGTGATTTTGTAAGCAGAGACGATTTGCCTCATCGCCTTGTCGGGCTTGTCGTCGAAATAATAGACCCACGCAGAAAGAGCGCTGTAAAAATCGCCTTTTTGCTGCCTGTTAAGGATAGGCAGAAATTTTCTGTTTCTTGCGATGAATTTCAGGCCATCGCTGACGTTTGTATCGTCGGGCGTTTGACCTGAATTAATTAAAGCGACCCATTTTGCATATTCAGTCTCAATCTCCTGCTGTGCATCAGCGGCGTCCTGTTCGAGATGCTGCCTTCTTTCCTGCAAAGCCTGAGCCCTTTGGCCGACAGAACGAGGAGCCTGCTCCTGCGCGGCAGCAGGGAGCGCCGATATGCAAACGAAAGAAATAAGAACTGAAAAAACGAACTTTAAAAGATTATTGTATTCTGTCATAATTTATCCACTTTTTACCTTAAAAACATTATACTATAATACCAGTTAAATAGCCGTCTGGAAAGTTAAAAAAAGGGCTATAAAAAGGTATTTGACAATAGGGATTTACGGTCGATAATAGTTGTAATTTGTTGAGGGTTCTATGTTTACGGGAATAATTGAGTCTGTTTGCAGGGTGGTTTCGGCAAGCCGGCAGAGCGGCGGAATGAGGTTGGAAATAGACCTCGGCCAGATTGTGAAATCAGGCGAAAGCGTCGCGGTGAACGGAGTTTGCCTGACAGTTTCCAATTTGAAAGGAAATTCGGCGCAATTCGACGTGAGCGGCGAGACAATGACGAAAACCACAATCGGAAATTTAAAAACGGGTTCATCAGTGAATATCGAAAGGGCGATGTCGGCAAATGACAGGTTCGGCGGACACTTCGTTCAGGGACATATAGACGCAATCGGAAAGATAAAAAAAATCGAACGGCAAGGAGACTTCTGGCGGTTCGTATTCGAGGGGCCTAAAGATATTCTTGATTATATTATCGCCAAAGGTTCAATCGCGATTGACGGGGTCAGTCTTACAATAGCAGATGTCGAAAAAGACAATTTCAGTGCGGCGATAATACCGGCGACTTTCGAGAATACGATTTTCAAAAATTACAGGCTCGGCGATTCGGTGAATATCGAAACGGATATAATCTGCCGAATTGTGAAGAAACAGATTGAAAAAATCCTTCCGGATAAATCTAACCTTACAATAGATAAATTGAAAGAAATGGGATTTTAGAAATCATCCGATGGCTGATAATCGAAATAATTCGGAAGAGTCAATAGTAATCGGAATTACGATGGGTGAGCCTTTGGGAATCGGGCCGGAGATAATCGTCAAGGCTCTGTATGACCCGTTTGTGCGGCGAGGCGTAAAATTCATCATATTCGGGATGGATGAATCTCTCGAATATGCGGCGGACCTTGCGGAAATCGAGCCGTATTGGGGCAGATGCCAGCACGAGAAAATAAGCAGAGACTTGCCGCATAATATAATTGTTGCCGATTATGACGATTATTCGATGCCTGTCTGGGGCAAAGGGCCAAACAAGGCGGGTGGGGAGGCATCGCTTAGATTTTTCGGCGATGCAATCGAGGCGGCAAAAGCAGGAATCATCGACGCAATCGTAACGGCGCCGATAAGCAAGACGAGCTGGAAACTGGCGGAATCAGAATGGCCGGGACATACGGAAATGCTGGCTGCGCTGTGCAAGTCGCCGAGAAAGGCGATGATGTTCGCCGCAGGGCCGCTGAAGGTTGCGCTGGCGACAATCCACGAATCGCTGTTCGAGCTGCGGAATAAATTTACAATCGGCTGCGTTTACGAGCCGATAGATTTAATGAATGACGCTTTGCAGGAATTTTTCGGGATAAAAAAGCCGCATATAGCGGTGGCGGCGCTGAACCCGCACGCTGGCGAAGACGGACAGTTCGGCGATGAAGAACAGCGGATAATATCGCCTGCGATTTTGATTGCGCAGGAGATGGGGATAAACTGCTCGGGGCCTTATCCTGCGGATACGCTTTTTGTAAAGGCGGCAAAGGGCCAATTCGACGGCGTTGTTGCGATGTATCACGACCAAGGGATGATACCTGTGAAATTGTTGGCGTTTAAAGACGCGGTAAATGTTACGATAGGGCTGCCGATTATACGGACTTCGCCGGCACACGGGACGGCGTTCGACATCGCGGGCAAAGGCGTTGCGGACGAGTCGAGTATGAAAGCGGCGATAAAACTTGCGATAGAAATGGCAAGAACGAGAAGACAAAATTTGGAATACAAGATTCAGAATACAGAAGTGAAAAAATAGAAAAATTTATGCAGACGAAGACGGATATACAAAGGCTATTGGCGGGGGCGGGGATTGAGCCGAATAAGCGGCTCGGGCAGCACTTCCTCATCGACCTTAACCTTTTGCAATTTCTGCTGACAAACGCGGCGATAACGGAAAACGATACTGTCCTTGAAGTGGGAACGGGTACAGGGTCGCTGACAGGCGAACTTGTCAAAAGGGCAGGAAAGGTTATCGCGGTTGAATGCGACGATGTTCTTGCGGAGATAACAAAACAGCAGCTTGAAGACGCGAATAATTTTGAAATTGTTGTCGCTGATGTTCTCGAAAGCAAAAATACGATTAACAGGGGTGTAATCGAGAAGCTTCAGGAGGCGCAGCAGGAATTTTTCGGCAGGGTTTTGCTCGTGGCGAATCTTCCTTATAATGCGGCTTCGTGCGTGATGCTGAATTTGCTGGACGGGCCGGTGGTTGCAGATGCGATGGTTGTAACCGTTCAAAAGGAAGTCGCCGACAGGATGGCGGCGGCGCCGGGCAGCGAAGATTACGGGATACTGAGTATTTTTCTGACGGCGATGGGGCGATGCAAGATTTTGAGGAAATTGTCGCCGAAAGTTTTCTGGCCTGTGCCGCAGGTGGATTCGGCAATGGTGCGGTTCGACAGGGACCAGAAAAAGGCGGACGAAATTCATAATGTCGAATTGTTCAAAGATGTGGTGGACCTGTTTATGGGGCATCGGCGAAAAATGATGCGAGCCTGCGTTAAATTCGCAGAGGGAAAACTTACCAATATTCATAACTGGGAAGATATTTTTACAAGGGCGTTTGTCGAGCCGCATCACAGGCCGGAAGAATTGAGGGCTGTGGACTATATCGCAATCGCAAATCTGTGCAACGAGATAGTCGGCTGAAAATCAATAGCCGCAATTCTTTTCGAATTCATCGAGCATAGCCATAAAGTTGTCGTAAGGCGTGCCGTGAGCAATCGAATGACTGGGGCCTAAAATGATTCCGCCTTTTTTTGCCTTTTGGCAGGCCTGCTTTACGTCTTTACGAACATCGTCGGCCGAGCCAGCGAGAAGTATTTCCGAAGATATACCGCCCCAGAAGAGCATTTTGCCTTCGTATTTTTTTTGCAGTTCGCCGATGTCCATACCTGCCTGAGGCTGGAGCGACTGGAGGCAGTTTATGCCTGCTTCAATGAACATATCGATAAGCGGCAGAGTGTTGCCGCAGCTATGGAGGAAAATATAATCGACGTATTGTCTTACATTTTCACATCTGGCTTTTATAATCGGCAGGCAAAATTGTCTGAACATCTGCGGCGAGATTATCGGCGCCCTCGCTGTGCCGTAGTCTTCGCCGAAGAGGACGCCTGAAAAGCCGGGGCGGAAAATTTTTTCAGACATTGCGTTATCGTGCGTCAGGAAATCTTCGGCGGCGGCTTTGACAAGCTGGGGGTTGGCAATGTATTCGGCAAGACCTTTTTCCATTCCGCCGAGCAGCACCATCGCATACAAATAGCCGGGGGCGAGAACGAAACGCTCGTCGGCAAATTCGTCAATTATATTATCGAACGCATCGAAACAGGTTTTATCGAAGATCATCGGGTCGATGTCTTCAGGGAAATTTTCCGGCCGATACGGTTTTTTTGTGTCCGGGGCATAAACGCAGACGAGTTCATTGCCGGCGGGAGAGAATTTGTATATTCCGCCAAGCTCGTCTTTCCACGTTGAGCCGTCCGTTTGTTCGGTTTTGGGCCATTGCAGGGTTTTCGGAGGAACGATAGAGTCCTTGTGCGTTATTATGTCGCATAAATCGATTTTACGATAAAAATCGATGGTATCTTTTTTGAGGCTATCGACGATTTCGCTTCGGCGGTTCTGCCAGAGGGCAATTTGCTGAGAGACTTTGTCGCGGACAAAGGTTTTTCTGCCGATGACGGCGGAAACGATATCGCTATCGACGGTGAAAAAAGCAAGGGGAATTCTGTCGGGCTTTTCGCCTTTGAGTAAAGCCGAAATTCGTTCTTTGCCGGTCATATTTCAACGCAGCTATGACGATGAGCGTGACATTCTATATTAACCGCGACGGGGAGCGAAGCGATATGGCAGGGAGCGGTTTCAATCGAAACTCCAAGAGCGGTTGTGTCGCCGCCGAGGCC
>PGYD01000155.1 GCA_002839495.1 Planctomycetes bacterium HGW-Planctomycetes-1 | reverse complement strand
TCGAACAAAACTGTCTTCTTCGCTTCGGTCATTGTCGGCAAAAACACTGAAGTTAAGCAAAATCACCCCCTTGTCAAATACAAAATCTTTTGCCCCGCCATCGCAGCGCAACCGTTCGTTATTTTCGTGTTTAGCCCCCTATCTTGTACCGGGGGAAGCGGCGTTCGTTATTTTCGTGTTTAGCCCCCGGTCTTGCAGCATTTTGCATCTACCACCTCATAACATTTGATTTTAGTGGTTAATTGTGAATTGCCGATATCGCTTTCAGACTATCATTTATCTGGAAGGAATCGGCATGAATAAGAAATATATTGTTCGACTGCGGAGAAAGTGGTATTGGTTATGGATAACCTGAATACGCATAAGACCGCATCATTTTATGAAGCTTTATATGGCAACATTGCAACAAGAAGCAAAAGCGTGGTATCGTAAGCGAAATGTTAATCAGAAAGCGGTGGACTGGCATTTTACAACCGAGAAGGCAAGGGTTAAGTTGAAAAGACTGTACCCACAAGTTCAAATGTTATGAAGTAGTAGATTGATTCGAATTGTTTTTATTTTCCCAGTGCTTTGAGTCTTTCTTTTGTTTCTTTGCGGATGATGTCCATCTGCTCCTGATTTACGCCGAGCTGTTTGGCGAATGTCAGGATAGTTTCTTTTTCCATCTCGTGCAGTTTTTTGTCGCTCAGCGCGACAAAGAGCATATCCTCGAGGCAGCGGAGCTTTTCGGAATAGCGGTGTGGAAGTTTTACCGTGAAATCACTCTGCCCCGACAGGTCGAGGGCCTTTCTTGTTTCCAGGTATCCTGCTCCGATGCCTTTGGCGATTTCCTGCAGCAGATAGTCTTCCTCGACCTGGAAGTTAGTATCGGCGGCGGCCAAATTATATATGTTGGCCAGGTATTGTATCTGCTCCTGCTGATTCATAACCGTTAAGCCTTTCAGTTAATTTAGAGGTATTTTACGAACAAACGGCGGCTGTGGCAAATCCGTTTTTAATTTGAAGATTGGGCCTAAATATGGGAAAGTGAAGCAATGGGCAAAAACAGCACCAAATACGTTATATTCAAAACGAGATGGGGGGTTTTCGGACTCTTGGCCGATTATAAAGGTATTTTACGCACAGTCTTACCAATGAGCAGTTTTGAGATTGCCAAAAGATACCTACTGGTTGGTATGTTTCAGGAGACAAAACAAGACTTGAATCTATGTCCGGCGATGCAAAAAGATATAAGGGCTTATTATAACGGCAGTTATGTTGATTTTAAAAAAGCACAATTTGGGTTAAATGGGGAAAAACTCACAGATTTTTCAAAAAAGGTGCTCAATGTCTGTATTAAGATTCCGTTTGGGCAGACAATTACATATTCCCAGCTTGCCAAACAAGCAGGATTTCCCAACGCGGCTCGGGCGGTCGGCAGTGTTCTTGCCAAGAATCAATTGCCTTTGCTCGTGCCTTGCCATAGAGTAATTCGCGGCGATGGAAAAATTGGGAACTTCAGTGCGGCAGGCGGAAGTAAAACAAAAAAGAAAATGCTCGAATTTGAGAAAGAAATAATAGGGTATAGGGGTTAGGGTATAGGGTATAGGGTGTATGTTACATCTCAATTTGAGTTTAAAGAGGTTGGTACAGATATCTCTGTATATACAAGTTTTCAGGTAAGGGAAGAGAGTCAAACTTTGTATGGCTTTAATACAGAATTAGAAAGAGATTTCTTTGAAGAGTTACTTACGGTCTCTGGTATTGGTCCTAAGTCTGCTCTCTCAATACTCTCTACATACAGTATGGAAAGGGTTAAAGAGATTGTATTAGAGGGTGATTCTAAATTACTTAGTAAAGTACCGGGATTAGGTCTTAAGGG
>PGYD01000039.1 GCA_002839495.1 Planctomycetes bacterium HGW-Planctomycetes-1 | reverse complement strand
AATATTAGGTTTGGCCTGTTGGGTGTCCTGTGCAAAACCTGTGAGTTTTATAAGTATTTCTGTTAGTAATTCCGTCCTCCATTAGCCCTTTTTCGCCGGCCCGGCCTAACCCCCGGCAAGAGCAACCTATTTTTATGCTTTTGCTAACAGGTTTTCCCCTAAAACCAAAGCGAGAGGTTGTTTTATAATCGCTTTGTTTATCGGGGGTTGTGTGTGTCCGCCTCTGTCGGTCTCACAATTTATCTGGCCATATGACTACTACTATTATTTTAATACCTTAATATTAAAAGTAATAACGGCAGGGCAGTATTTCAAGACATAAAAACTACCAAATTACAGAGGGAAACTTCTTTGCTAAAAGAAAATATTTAGTGTAAAATACCTGCTTGAAACGTTATGGAAAACATTAAAAATTCAGGTAAAGACAGAGGGAAGAAAAATGAAGGTCAAATTTAACCGAGCGGCGTTGGCTGAGACATTGGGGCTTGTTACAACGGTTGTGCCGGCAAGAACGACCAAGCCGATTTTGCAGGGGCTGAAGATTCAGGTACAAAAGGACCAGGTCTATATCAGCGCAACAGATTTCGAAATTGGAATTACTTGCCTTGTTCCACAAGCGCAAGTTGAAGAAGAGGGCCAGGCGGTTGTTCCCGCGGAACGGCTTGCCGCCATCGTGCGCGAAAGCGTAGATGAAGTTTTGGCGATGGACGTTTCGGAGGCAACCTGCCGGATAAAGGGCAACGACAGCAACTTTACAATCTACGGTTATCAGCCGGAGCAGTATCCGGAAGTGCCCGGCTTCGACGGCGGTGCGCACATCGAAGCGGATTTACTAAAGCTGCAGGAGGGTATTGAGCACTGTCTTTTTGCGACAGCGAAAGAAAATACGCGTTATGCCCTGAGCGGGATTCTCTGGGAAACGTCAGGCAAGAAACTAACCCTTGTCGGAACCGACGGCAGACGACTTGCAAAATATAAATTAAACCTGAACGCCGAAGCGGACAAAAAAATAGAAGCGGAAAAATTTATTGTTCCCGCCAAGACAATGGCACTGCTCGACAAAGTCGGGGCAGGCGAAAAAGATAAAGTATCCGTCAGGTTTGTTGACGGCAAAATAATTCTTGCCTGCGGCAATGTTGTCATCAGTTCCAATCTGGTCGAGGGTACTTTCCCGAAATACGAAGATATCATTCCGGCCGATTACAAAAACAAAGTGCAGCTTAATACCGCGGCAACATTAAGCGCGGTTAGAAGAGCGGCGTTGATTACGAATGAAGATTCCAAAGGGGTTAAACTTGCGCTCGGCAAGAAGTCTTTGGTTTTTACGAGTAGGGCTCCGGAGATGGGCGATGCTGAAATCGAGATGGAAGTGGATTATAAGGGCGAGCCGATGGAGATAGGATTTAATCCGCAGTTTCTTGTGGATGTTTTGAGGGTAATTCGGGAAGACTCTTTCGAGCTTCAGCTCGGCCAGTCGGACAGGCCGGGGCTGATAAAAAGCGGCGCAAACTTCGTGTATATCGTTATGCCGGTAAGTCTTTCCTAAGAAAAGGTTGTTCCATGGATGGTGAATTTATACTCGAACAGGCAAACAGGAAGATAGTCGCCAACAAGCCGCCGGCGGAGGTGCCGTTCGGACAGGACATATATAATTGCCTCGGCAGGTTCGTAAAAAACACAAAGAGAAATTCGCGGGTGCTGGACGTTTTTCAGCAGGCCGTAGGCGATGAAATGGCGGCGCATTGCAGGCCGGATTCCGTTCACTCCGGTGTGCTGAAAGTAAATGTCAAGCCGGGCCCGTATATGTTCCATCTGCGGAACAAAACGGGCGAAATATTGAAGGATTTACAGGCATCCTGCCCGTCGGCGAATATAAGAGAAATCAGGCTTTCGTGCTCGAAATAACGACCCGCAAGGCCTGTTTAACATTTTAGCAAGGAAATCAAACAGAGATATGAAAAACCATAGTTACGATGCGAGCAGTATAAAGATTCTCGCCGGCCTCGAGGCGGTAAGGAAACGGCCGGAGATGTATATTGGCAATCGCCAGCAGGGCGGACTCCACCATTTGGTTTATGAGGTTCTAGACAACTCCATCGACGAGGCAATGGCTGGCCGATGCGACTCTATAAGTATTCACGTTCATGTTGACGGAAGCTGCACGGTCGAGGACAACGGCGGCGGAATACCGGTCGATATACATAAAGAAGCCGGCAAAAGCGCTCTTGAGGTTGTCCTGACAACTCTTCACGCAGGCGGCAAGTTCGACCACGATGCGTATAAAGTCTCCGGCGGGCTGCACGGCGTCGGCGTCAGCGTTGTTAATGCGCTGAGTGAATGGCTCGAAGCGGACGTTTATCGCGACGGCAAACACAGCCATTTTGAGTGCGAAAGGGGAAATGCCAAAGGGGCGGTTAAGGAAGTCGGGCCGACAAACAAACAGGGAACGGCGATTAAATTTTTGCCGGACGAACAGATATTCGGCGATATAGAGTTCGATTACGAAACGCTTTGCAAAAGGATTCGCGAAGTCGCTTATCTCAACGCAGGCGTTAAAATCGCCTTTCAGGACGACAGAAATAATAAAAAAGAGCTGTTCCACTTCGAGGAAGGACTGAAGGCGTTTGTTAAACATCTCAACGCAGGCAAAGAATCGCTGCATTCGGATGTCATATATTTTTCAAAAGAAGACCCGCAAAGCAAAATGGTTTGCGAAATAGCGATGCAATACAACTCGAGCTATGTCGAGAACGTGCTGGCATTCGCGAATAATATCCGGAACATTGATGGCGGGACGCATCTGAGCGGCTTTAGAACGGCTCTTACGAGAACGATGAATTCTTACGCCCGAAAAGCCAATCTGCTCAAGAATGGCCAGGCCCCCAGCGGCGATGATGTTCGAGAGGGTCTTACAGCCGTTATATCTGTCAAGCTGTCCGACCCGCACTTCGAGGCTCAGACAAAAGTCAGGTTAAGCAATCCTGAAGCCGGCACGTTTGTCGAGACGACGGTTAATGAACAGCTTAGCAATTATCTCGAAGAAAACCCCTCACAAGCTAAAAAGGTTCTTATAAAGGCAATACAAGCCGCCGCGGCCAGAGAGGCAGCGAGAAAGGCCCGTGAGCTTACCCGCAGAAAAGGTGCGTTGAGCAGCGGAGGTTTGCCGGGTAAACTTTGGGACTGTTCGAGTAAGGATGTGGCATCGACAGAACTTTTCCTTGTCGAGGGCGATTCGGCGGGCGGTTCGGCCAAGGGCGGCAGGGACAGAAATATTCAGGCGATTCTGCCGTTGCGGGGCAAAATTCTTAACGTCGAAAAAGCAAGGCTCGATAAGATGCTTGCCCACGAAGAGATACGGACGATAATAAGCGCACTGGGCACGGGTATCGGCTCCGACGATTTCAATTTCAGCAAGTGCCGGTATGGGAAAATTGTGCTGATGACCGATGCCGACGTTGACGGCGCCCATATACGGACGCTGCTGCTGACGTTTATTTTCAGGCAGATGCCGGAACTTTTCGAGAAAGACGCCGTTTATATCGCTCAGCCGCCGCTTTACGAAATCTCCATAAAGGGCAAAAGAAGTTCGGAATATGTACTCACCGAACAGGAAATGCGAAAGCGTATGATATCGCGCGGCATTGACGGAACGGAATTAGTCATAAACGACCCGGCCGGGAAAAAAAAAATAAGCGGAGCGGAACTAAAAGACATTGTTAAGCTGCTTGGCGACCTCGAACGCAATATAACAGTGCTTGAAAAACGAGGCGTCATATTCAAACAGTTTATTCAGACGCATTATAACGGCGATAAATTGCCGGAGTATCATATCCGTTTCGAAGGACAGTCGGAGTTTTATCATGACAAAAATGAATTTGAAAAAAGACGGTCTGAAATTGAAAGATTAATCAGCCCGGAAGAGACGGAATCGGCCGAGAGATTGTTTGCCGAGGAACTGCACGAAGTAACGCGGGCAAATGAAATTAACGCCAAATTAAAGAAGAAATTCGGGCTCGATTTTAGGGATTATCTGCTCAAGGCCGAACGCAAGGTGTCGGGCGAAACGATTCCGACGAAATTCAAGTTGATAAACGGACAAGATGAGTATGAAATAGCTTCGCTGGACCAGATATACTCCGGCGTAAGGCATATCGGCGGCAAGGGTGTGGAAATCAAGCGGTTTAAGGGTCTGGGCGAAATGAACGCTGAACAGTTATGGGACACGACGATGAATCCTGAAAAGAGGACCCTGCTTAAAGTTACCCTCGAAGACGCCGGCGAGGCCGACAGGCTTTTCAGCATCCTGATGGGCGATGATGTCGAGCAGAGACGGGCCTATATACAGGAACACGCCCTGGAAGTCCAAAATCTCGATATATAAATTTAATACTTGAAATTATCGGCAACAGTATTCATACTAATACTGTACTTAGGTAAAAAGAATGGAAAGGATTGAGAGATGAAAATGATTTTCAATATCCTGATTATAGTATTGGTTTGCACAGTCCTGGGCGGCTGCGGCGGACAGCAGAAAACCGTAACCGGCGAAAAAATCAGCGATAAGGAGCTCACCAGCCAAAGCGACCGCCAAAAAGCAGACCTGCTTAAGCAGCTCGACAGAAGATATGCGGACGCCCAGACGCATTACGAGCTGGGCAAGATTTATCACAGCGAGGGCCAGTGGAGTAAGGCCGAGTGGGAATATAACAAAACCCTTGCGTTCGAGCCGATACATCACGATGCCCAGGCTTCTATCGTAAAATTGCTTGTCGATAAAGGCGATACGCAGAGAAGCGAGGTAATCGCGGATATGTATATGAGCCAGGCCAGCGTAAGCGCAAGACATTCGCTGATGCTCGGTCGGGCGTTTCAGGCAAGGGGTCTTGATGAATACGCGCTGTCCTGTTATCTGCAGGCTCATCGGCTTGCGCCGAACTCGGTTGTTATAAATAAACAGTTAGGCAATTTTTACCTGATGAAGGGCGACAGGGCTAACGCCGAGATGTATCTTCGCAGAGCGTTCGAGCTCGACCCGTATCAGCCTGATGTTGCCGGCCAGTTAGGCAGGCTCGGCGTACAGGTGCAAATGCCGAGAAAGATGCCTAAGGAAACCAAAAAGATTGATAAGATGAAAGAAGCTAAAGGGCAGGACGACTTACGGTAAAAAGACTTATACGGGTATTTAAATAGGGGGTTATTGGGCGGGCGCATCCTTGCCGCGATAGACAATCACGCCGATAGGACATTTCTTTTTAGCAGTCTCGAAGGTTTCTCCCGGCTGGTATTTTGCGTAATCGAGTTTTGCGAGATTGACCGTTATTACAAACGCCTCGTTTTGTTTCGTACACAATTTACATCCTATACAGCCGACCTTGCAGAAGGCCTTTGTGTCTTTTCCGCTTTCCTGACTTCTGCAGGCAACGGTCATCATAATTGGATGGCTGAACGGGACCATTTCGATAATTCCGCAAGGACAGGCCTTCGAGCAGGCCGTACAGCCGGTACATTTTTCATAATCGATAGTTGCCAGACCGTCGATAATTTTAATCGCATCGAATTTGCAGGAGGCTACGCAATCGCCGAAGCCGAGGCAGCCGAACTTGCATCCCTGCACGTTGGCAAGTGCGTTTGCCGCTGTGCAGGTCGGAATGCCGTCATATTGACCGAAAAAGGTTTTGTTGTCCTTGTAAGCTCGGCAGTGGACGATAGGTCTTACGGGTATATTGGAGCCGCTCGCCGAGAGGCTGAGAATTTCCGCTATTTTTTCCGACACTTTACTTCCGCCGGGAGCACATTTGCCGATAAATTCGGGATTTACCACAACCGCTTTGGCGTAAGACGAGCAGCCTGCAAAACCGCAAGCACCGCAGTCTATTCCCGGCAGAGCCTTTGCTACCTGCTCTATTTTTGGGTCTATTTGAACCTTGAGTTTTTTGTCGGCGATGAGAAGAACGATGGAAAAGCCCACACCCAAAGCGAGCATAGTAACACCGGCCGGCCAAGAGCTGTTCCATAATGTTATTATATCAGCCAAAATCATTTGCAATTTTCCTATTTAATCATTCCCGCAAAGCCCATAAACGCGAGCGTCAGCAGTCCTGCCGTAATCAGCGTAATCGGTGCGCCTTTGAGGCTGTCGGGCACATCTGCGATTTTGAGACTTTCACGGATTCCCGCCATTATGCATATTGCCAGCGTAAAGCCGATACCTGCTCCGAAACTCAAGACGACTGTCTCGATAAAATTGTCGATGCCCCAAAGATTGATAAAAAGACACAGGCCGAGAATCGCGCAATTGGTCGTAATCAACGGCAAAAAAATTCCGAAACTTTCATAGAGCAGCGGGAAAAATTTTCTAAGGTACATCTCAACGAGCTGCACGGCGCCGGCGATAACGAGAATATAGCAAATATACCGCGTTACTTCCAGGCCGTACGGCATTAAAACGAAGTGGTCGATGAGCCAGGTGAGCGTTCCTGCGAGCGTAACGACGAAAGTTACCGCCATCCCCATTCCGAAAGCCATATCGATTCTGCCCGATACGCCCAAATACGGACAGATACCGAGAAATTTCGTAAAGACGAGATTGTTTACGATAACTATCGAAATAAACGCCATTAATAAAACGTAAATTTTATCCATAACAAAATCTTTCAGGATTTTTTGGTTGTTATAAGATTAACAAGGCCGAGTATAAGGCCGAGCGTAATGAACGCGCCGACCGGCATTCTCATCGCCGCCAAAGGCACGAAACTTTGCCACATAACCGGAATATCGAATATTCTGCCTGTCGCCAGCAGTTCTCTTATTCCGCCGAGAATACAAAGCACAACCGTAAAACCGATACCCATTCCGATAGCGTCGATTATGCTCACAAACAGGCCGTTCTTGCTCGCGCAAGCCTCTGCCCTGCATATAATTATGCAATTAACGATAATAAGCGGAATATAAGGGCCGAGCACCGTGCTCATTTCGGGCTGAAAGGCCTTGAGGAATAAATCCGCTATGGTTACGAATGTCGCGATTGCGAGGGTGAACATCAAAATCCGCAGGTGCGGCTTGAGCAGTTTTCTCATCAGACTTACGACGATATTGCTGCAAAGCAGTACGAAAATCACGCTCAGCCCCATCGTCAGCGCCGGCTTGACCGCCGTGGTAACGGCAAGCGTCGGACACATACCGAGCAGGAGCCTGAGAATGGGATTTTCCCGCCACAGACCCGCTGTGAAAACATTCGATATACCGAGCGTTTTATTTTCCATCTGCGAGTTTTCCTTCGGCTATGAGCTTTGCTCTTATTTGTTCGAGATAATTATTAAAGATATCGACGACAGCGGTACTGCTTACAGTCGCTCCGCTTATGGCGATAATCTGGTCGTCTATTTTTGTCTCGTCGCCCTTTTTTGTCAGGTTCAAAACCGCTGCCGGGGCGCCGATAAACTGATTTCGGAAATAATCCTCCACAATCCTGTCGCCGAACCCCGGCGTCTCATTGCTCGACAGGACGCTGTAACCCTTGATTGTCTTGAATTCCGAATCGACGGCGATGACAAGCTCAATCTTGTCGGCAAAGCCGGAACCCTCAGCTCCGAAACAAAAACCTGCGCAGCTTCCGTCGTTAGCCGTTGCCTTGTAGATATTGCTTTTCGCGGTTTTGCCTCGGCCCAACTCCACAGGGACATCGGAAAGGATAAGCTCGAATTCAGCGTCGGCTATCAGGGCGTTCATCAGGCTGTCGAGTTTGGCTATCTTGTTTTGTGTTATCTTTGGCTGCCACGCAGCGTTTGTAACGGCGATTAAAAGACCGAATATAAAAGCCGAAACTACCAGCAGCCAGCTCTTTTCTATATATTCTATGATTGCCTTAAGCATTGGGTTTTCCTCCTGCCGGCGTGAGCTTTGTAAAGCGGTCAATCAGCGGCGTTACGGAATTCATCAGCAGAACGGCAAACATTACGCCTTCCGGATATTCGCCCACCAGTCTTATAAGCATTGTCAGCGCGCCTACGCCCGCTCCGAAAATCCACATACCTTTTTTCGTAAGCGGCGCCGTTACCGGGTCGGTCGCGATGAAGAAGGCGCAGATTAGAAGTCCGCCTCCGGCCAGATGTATCCACGGCGCGACGTAATGATGGGGGTCGAGCTCAAAAGCGATAAACGCGCAGATAAAAGCCGAGCCGAGTACCGCCACCGGTATAATCCAGCTTATGGTTTTTCTTATCAGTAAATAACCTCCGCCGAGCAGCAGGGCAAGGGTGCTTGTCTCGCCCAGACAGCCGCCGGTCGAGCCTATGAACATATTTTTTAAGATGCCCTTAATAGCGGCGATGTTTTCATCCTGCTCAGTGGATTTGTTTTTGATTACCTCTTTGATTAACGCAAGCGGCGTTGCCTGTGTGATAGCGGCAGGCACTTCGGAGACAGTGCCGATAAGCGGCATATTCGCATCGAACGTTGCCGGAACCGTCCACGTCGTCATCATTGTGCCGAAACAGGCGGTCAGGAAACATCTGCCTGCCATGGCGGGATTGAAGATATTCGCGCCGAGTCCGCCGAAAACCATTTTGCCGATTGCGATTGCAAAGACGCTTCCGATTATCGCCGCCCAGTACGGCAAAGTCGGCGGAATGGAAAAGGCGAGAATTAGGCCCGTTATAACTGCGCTTAAATCGCCCAGTGAATTCGGTTTTTTTCTGGCCAGATTGCACAGCCATTCCGTCAGACAGCAGGACGCTACGCAAACGAGTGTAAGGATTATCGCTTTTGTACGGAAAAATATCACAGCGGCGACCATCGCGGGCACAAGAGCGATAATGACATCGAGCATAACCGACTGCGTCGAATGCCGCTTGTATATATGAGGCGAATGCGAAACTGTTATATTTTGTGCCATTTATTTTTCCTGAGCGTTATTTAGGCATAAGTTTTTTCTGTCTTGCGACGAGAATTTTTCCCGTTTTTATAAATCCCGAAAGCTCGATATCCGCCGGGCAGATATAACTGCAGCAGCCGCACTCAATACAGGCGGACATATAATATTCCTGCGCCGCATCGAGCAGATTGTGCTTGACCGCGTGGGCTATTCTTGTAGGGTTAAGATTCACCGGACAAGCCTCGACGCATCTTCCGCATCGGATACAGGGCGTTTCTTTCCGTTTTACAATATCTTTATCTGTCAAAACCGTAATGGCGCCGCCCGTTTTTGTGAGCGGTGTCGATAAATCCGCGATAGAAAAGCCCATCATCGGTCCGCCGAGTATGATTTTAACCGCGTTGTCATTAAGGCCGCCGGCAAGCTCGATAAGATGAGATGCGCTCGTTCCGATTGGCGCGTAAAAGTTGCCGGGATTTTTAATTCCGCCGCCGGATACGGTAACAACCCTGTGCGTAAGCGGATTGTCAAGTAAGACCGCCTCGGCTATTGCCGCGGCCGTGGCGACATTGGCCACAAGGACGTTTATCATCGGCGGTATTCCGCCGGTCGGGACGTCTTTGTTGATTATGGATTTTATAAGCTGTCTTTCGCCGCCCTGCGGATATTTTGTCTTTACCGCGACGACTTTCATACTTGAGGCACTCGGCATTTTTCGGATTGCCTGCTCGAAGGCCGCGACGGCGTCGGGTTTATTGTCTTCGACAGCTATATATATATTGCCGCAGTTCAGCGCCCTGCCGATTAGAGAAACGCCGGTCAGAATCTGAACCGTCCATTCGAGCATAATGCGATAATCGCACGTGATAAACGGTTCGCACTCGCAGCCGTTGATGATAATTGTGTTTATTGGTGATTCGGGATTCAGCTTTATTTTTACGCTGGTCGGGAAACCCGCTCCGCCCATTCCGACGATGCCCGCTTTTCGAACGGCGTCGAAAATCTGTTCCGGCAAAAACCGGCTTGGGTCGAAATCGGTACTGAATTTGTCCGGACAGGGCTGCTTGGGCGGATTATCCTCATCGGATTCTATGATAATCGCCTCGGCCCTTCCGAGTACCGGATGCGACTGAAGTGCGATGTCCTTAACCGTTCCGTTCACGGGCGAATGAACCGGTGCCGATACGAATGCCTCGGCATTACCGATAAGTTGGCCTGCGGCTATATGGTCTCTTTTATTAACGACAGGTTTGCATATAGCGCCGATGTGCTGACTGAGCATTATGGCAAGCTGCTTGGGTACGGGGATTGACTTTATAGCGCATTGCGAACTGAATTCTTTATAGTCCGGCGGATGAACGCCGCCGTTGAAAGTAAGTTTGCCCGGCGTACTAATTTTTTCGTCTCCAGAGTTTCAAAATTACAAGATACAGCAAAACAGCCGAAACCGATATCGCAAGGGCGGCAAGAGTTTTGCCCGCCTCGCTTTGCAGCCTTTCGGCCAAAAGCTTTTCAGACACAGCAAGAGCAATAATGAATATAACCAGCGGCACAACAAAGGCCTGTACGACTTTTGACAGGACATTCGGAGCCTTGGAATGAGACATTTGCCGGTAAATTTCCTGGCAATTATGTTTCTGACCGCAGTTTTCACACTGCTCTTGGTCTGTCATAAATCTGTGCCCAAAAGGAAAAGAAATCTTATAAACCGGATTGGTACATTTTTCAAGCCAATTTTGCCCTGTTTGCGGAATACTTGCCGCCGGCCCAGGCACCAAATAATGCCCTGTTAATAAAAATCTTAAATTTCTAACCCCAAAGTAAAGTCCGATAAATCGCAAAACCATAATGAAAAGGCAAAAAAAGCGGTGTACAAAATTCCCCCCAAAATACCACTTTTGCCTTGATTTACATTATAGGACGCGGTAATATATGTAAAGTTGTATATATAGGAGTTTGGAGGAACGGAGAAAATGTCAATTATTTTTCCAGACTTCCCCCGAAAGTATGTATAGCGTACCGAACAGTGATAATTCCAAGTACGCTATGAAAAGGTGATGTATTTTTCTGCGCGTATAGTGGAAAAGGCAAAAGGGAAAATTGCGCTGGGGGCTGGCCTCGTAAAGGGTGATGCTTCGACTGCGGCCGGCAGCCGAATCGTGCGCGACGAGTTCGTCGTCGGCACATCGTCCGCCTTTGAATCCATTCTCGAAACAATCCATACCGTTGCCGCAAGGCAGTGTTCTATGATAATCAGCGGCGAAACCGGCGCAGGCAAGGAAATGGTGGCTCGCAGAATCCATTTTTGCAGCGACAGGTTGAAAGAGGTCTTTGTTCCGGTCGATTGTACGACGCTCACCGGCCAGCTATTCGAGAGCCAGTTGTTCGGCCACGTCAGGGGCGCATTTACAGGCGCCGTCAGCGATACGCTCGGCTTCTTCAGGGCCGCCGACAAAGGGACGATATTCCTCGATGAAATCAGCGAAATACCGCTCGATTTGCAGGCGAAACTTTTACGCGTTCTGCAGGAATCGACCGTTACGCCGGTCGGCTCGGTCAAGTCTTACCCGATAAACGTCAGAGTGCTTTGCGCGACGAACAGGAATTTAAAGCAGCTCGTCGATGAAAATAAATTCCGCGCAGACTTATTCTATCGGCTCAATGTCGTAACCGTCCACGTTCCGCCATTGAGAGAAAGGCCGGAGGACGTTCTTTGTCTTGCGGAATATTTT
This sequence comes from Planctomycetes bacterium HGW-Planctomycetes-1, assembly GCA_002839495.1. Classification (GTDB taxonomy): domain Bacteria; phylum Planctomycetota; class Phycisphaerae; order Sedimentisphaerales; family UBA12454; genus UBA12454. The sequence continues at coordinate 1,527 of PGYD01000039.1, read as the reverse complement.
CTTACCCATCAGGCGGTTCTTTATAACGAACCTTATAAGATTTTGAGCGACGAGGTTAAAAAACTTCTTGTCGATTATCATTGGCCGGGCAATGTTCGCGAGCTTGCGAATGTAATAGAAAGGGCGTATGTTCTGACGGATACGGAAACAATCACGCCCGCCTCGCTTCCGACAGAAATTCTTATAGCGGCTCCCGTTCAAAATGGTCAGGCACGTTTGCCTACGCTCGATGAGGCTCAGCGGAAGGTAATTATTCAGGCTCTCAACGCCACCAGCGGCAGAAAATTGGCGACGGCAAAAATCCTCGGCCTCGAACGGCGCAAACTTAACCGCCTGCTCGAAAGATATAAGATTTTGCCCCCAAAGGGCGAATAAGCATCTTCATTTTCATTTCGCGATAAACTTTTCAACACCGCTGCTTTTTATCAGCATCTTTTTATTATCTGCCGAAATCAAAATTGCCTCAGTGTCATCTGTTTGTTCAATCAGCTCCAGTCCTTTTTGTTTTCCCAGTACGCTTACAGCGGTTGAAAGCACATCGGATTGCGTGCCGTTCGGACAAATAATCGTAACGCTTGCGAGCTGGTCGGCGGTTTTTTCTGTTGCGGGATTAAAAATATGACTGAATCGATGTTCTCCTATTTTGTAAAATCTTTCGTAATTGCCGCTGGTGGAAACGGCGGTATCTGATAAAGCGAGTCTGGCGATAATCTGATTGTTTTGCGATTTTTCAGGATTGCGGATGCCGATAAGCCATTTGGCGTTTTTTTCTGTTGTGCCGAAACCGCCGATTTGACCGCCAAGAGCGACCAATCCGCCGATTGCCCCGTGCTTTTTCATTTCTTCTATCGCCTTATCCGCCGCAAAGCCCTTGGCGATTGCGCCTAAATCCAGACTGACACCCTTGGTTGTGAAGCGAACGGAAAAATCATTTGCATCGAGAATAAGTTTGTCGCAGCCGATGGTCTTTTTCACTTCTGCAAGCTGCGATTCTGTCGGCATAGAGTTTGCTTCCGCGCATTTTTTCCACAAATCGACCAACGGGCCTACGGTAATATCAAAAGCGCCATCGGTTAATTCGCTGTAATAAATTGACTGCTGCAGGAGAGCGAAAAGGTCTTTGTCAATTTTTACGGATTCCTTGCCCGCCAGCCTATTGACCTGCGAGAGCTGCGAATTGGCATCGTATCTGTTCATCAGCTTTTCGAGGCGATATATCTCTTTAAAGGCGGCGTTGATGCTTAATTGTGTGGTTTTTTTGTCGGGCCCGATTGCCGTAATTTTCGCAATAGTGTTCATCACAATTTTGTTCGGACTTTCGACGCAAACCTGTCTTTGATTTTGGAGTCCGTTTAACAGCAGATAGAAAATCAGAATCGCTGTGAGGATGACCAATATAAATTTAAGTTTCTGATTTTTCATATTTCGTATCAGTACTGTCCCGTTATAAGTCGAATAGATATAATTGGTTATGTATATCGCTCTTTGAAAAGTTGTGAAAATCCGCAGGAAACAGGCTTTTTACGG
>PGYD01000038.1 GCA_002839495.1 Planctomycetes bacterium HGW-Planctomycetes-1 | reverse complement strand
ACAAGTTCCGTACCCACCCCAGGATTACTTTTCTCAACTGTTTGTGCTGTTTATGAGTCGTACGTCTAATCCTTATCGGTGGTAGCGATGTCCATTTCCAATTTAAGTCCTCAATTATTAACTACTTGACACGATTTTGGGCTGATAATAGAATAAACCGGCTTTTTATAGGACAAAAAAGGGGTCGAACAATGACAAAGCGTATAACCCTCGGCTCAAAGGCCGCGAGGCCTGCGGCTGATGAATTGCCGAAACCGTCCTTAGAACATCTTGAACGGCTCACCGACGATACCGGCCTGATGCAGCACGCCAAATATATCATCCCAGAACGTCTGAACGGCTACTGCACCGATGACAACGCCCGGGCGCTTGTCGTTATCACCAAATATCTTAAAAAGCATAACGAGCCGCAAGCAAGAAAACTGTTCGATATATACCTTGCTTTTCTCTACCATTCCCTAAAACCGGATAAGACAGTTCATAACTTCCTCGAATACAACAGAAACTGGAGGATTGACGAGCCGGAACACGATACGCTGGGCAGAGCCGTCTGGGCATTCGGCACGGTAATCGCCTCGTCTCTTAACGACAATTATCTGCGTTTCGTCAAAGAGTTTTTCGGCGATACATCCAACCATATTCCATCGATGCCGCTGAGAGGAGCGGCTTACTCGATTTTCGGTTTGTATGAATTTCTCACTAAATTTCCCAAAGACAAACACATTCTCGAACTGCTGACTATCGCCGCCGAAAGACTTGCCGGAAATTATAAAGAGAACTCATCGGCAGAATGGGACTGGTTCGAAGATATTCTCACCTACGCAAACGCTATTTTGCCTGCGGCTATGTACACGGCGGCAAGAATTCTCAACAACCGAAAATATCTCGACATCGCGGAAAAAACCTGCGCTTTTCTGCTGGCCAATACATTTAACGGAAAACACTTCAGCTTCATAGGCTCTAACGGCTGGTATCCGAAAGGCGGCAGGCGCGCACAGTTCGACCAGCAGTGTATCGAGGTCTCCACTACGATTATAATGCTCGCAAATGCATATCAGGCTACAAAAAACAAGGAGTACCTAACTCTGCAGAGAAAGGCCTTTAACTGGTTTTTGGGAGAAAACGACGTACACCACAGTCTTTACGACACTGAAACGAAAGGCTGCTGCGACGGGCTTGGCGGCGAGGGCGTAAATGTCAATCAGGGTGCAGAAAGCATTATAAGTTTTCTGCTGGCTCTGCTGATAACAGAAGAAACAGCTTAGGAAAACATCGTCAGTTTTTTATTGGCAAGTTTAATTAAATAAAAAACCAAAAATAAAAAATGCAAAATGATGCATCAAAATTTTCAGGAGGATTTATATGCCGCGTTTTGAAATAGTGGGAATCGGACGCGAAACTGGCAAAAAACGAGTTCGTGTTTATGCTGCCGATAATATAGAAGCTGCCATAGCCGCAGCGTCCGCCGATGGTACTATCGTAGAAGTCGATAAAATCAGACAGATCCCCGAACTGCCTGCCACAGATTCGCAAAAACAATATGCAAAATCATTGGAAATTGATTTTCCTCCGAATATCAGCAAAATAGAAATAAGTCGTTTAATTGACGCTAAACTCAAAGAACAGGATGATGAAATTCCGGTCAATAATGACACTTTGGCAAACGCCACTCTTTCTAAAATAGTAGAGGAATTGTTATATAATCGTGATCTCAGTGCTATACTTATAACGTTTGATAAAAACAAAACCGATTTTGAAAATCTTAACGGTCTTGAAATTTTTACAACTTATTCAGACAATATAACCGAAAATCAAATGAAAACGTTTATAATTGGATTAGGTTATCAATGCGCAAAATCGTTAGGATTAATGGAATGAAAAATCAAAAGTTAAAATTCAAAATGACATATCAAAATTTTTAAGAGAATTATATGCCACGTTTTGAAGTAGTTGGAATTGGACGCGAGACAGGCAGGAGAAGGAAAAAGGTTTATACTGTCTATAATCAAGAAGCCGCGATTCTGGCTGCTTCCGCTGATGGCATTATCGTCGAAATGGGGAAAATCATACAACTGCCCGTCGCCCCTCCAACTGAATCTCAACTGTCTTATGCAAAAGATATTGGTATAGCTGTCTCGGATAACGCCACTTGGGAGGATGTCCGTGACATGATATCATGTTGCGTTGATCATGACAAACCAGCAACTGAACGCCACAAATCTTTTGCACAGATGTACGGTATAGAATACACTGAGTATGTAGGAAAGAAAAGGCTATTTGCCATGATATTTGCAGCCCTTCAAGATCCATCTCAAATTATTGATATGATCTCATGGTTCGTATATCGAGTCTATCGTGAACTTGTTAATGGTGCTGATAATGCCCCAATCAAAGATCCCGAAAATCCAATCATTAAAGAAATTGCACAAAACCTGGTCAATGATTCTTCAGTTGTCAAATCAATAAAAAAGTATAGGGGTTCCGAACTAATTTGGTTTGGGGAATGGACTGCTCCTGATGGCAGATTATATAATGGGGGGAGTAATAAGACTACCGCTTATAAACGCGTTTCATCACTATTACGTGAAAAATTAAAGAAACAATGAAAGCCGCGACTTTTAACGCCAATTCAATCAGAGCCAGAACGGAAATAATCGTCAACTGGCTGGCGGAAAATAAGCCGGATGTCCTGTGCGTACAGGAAACAAAGGCACAGGATAAGGATTTTCCGGCGGACGCCTTTGCAAAAACAGGCTATGAATTCGTTTTCAAGGGCGAGAAAAGCTATAACGGCGTCGCAATCTTCAGCAAACACAAATTTACTAATGTCGGATTCGGCCTCGACAGCGAGCCGAGAGACGAAGCAAGAATGATAACCGCTAAAACAGGCGGGGTTACAATCGTCAATACCTATATCCCGCAGGGCTTCGAGATGGAATCGGAAAAATATCGGTACAAACTCGACTGGCTCGAAAGGCTTCTTAAATATTTCAAAAAGCATTTTAAGCCGACGGATAAACTATTATGGCTGGGCGATTTTAATATCGCGTTCGAGGCAAGGGACGTTTACGACCCTGTCAGGCTCGATGGGACGGTTTGCTTTAACCGGCAGCTTTCGCAGAACTTCAAAAAGTTTATGGATTGGGGATTTACCGACCTATTCAGAAAACACTGCGATAAGGACGGGCAATTTACCTTCTGGGATTACCGTGAGCCGAACGGAGTGAAAAGAAACCGAGGCTGGCGTCTCGATTACATAATGGCAACCGAGCCGATGGCGAAAAAATGCACAGCTTGTCTGATTGACAAAAAGCCGCGAATGCTCGAAAAGCCCAGCGACCACACTTTCCTCGTCGCTGAATTCAAGGGCTCTTAGTCCGAGCTTTGCTTTCTGCGGTCTTTGCCTTTTCGGCGGTCCGAGCCGGGATAACCGAAGGCAAATTTTCTTCGGTCTTTTCCGCTTCGTTTTTCGCCTTTGCCCTGATTATTTTTAGATGATTTACCCATCAGCATCGCCCTTTCTCTTTATTACGTCATTTCTTATATATCGACGAAACAAGGCTTTTTTTAATAAGTCCCTGCCCGACGATTCCGGCCTGAATTACGGGTTTTCGGCTCACTTCCTTTTTTGAGATAACTGACCTCAGCGTTTGTGAGCGTTCTATAATGACCGATGCCGAGACGCTGGAGCGAAATCCTGCCAATCTGAGTTCTTTTCAACGAAGTTACTTTATATCCGAGCCTGGCCATAATCCTTCGAATCTGTCTGTTAAGGCCCTGACGGATTTTAATTTCGAGCAGCGATTGTTTGTCGGAGGCCTTTAGCACCTTAAGTTTGGCGGGCATAGTTTTGCCTTCCGCCAGCCAAACGCCCTTTTTGAGCTTTTCGGCTGCATCCGGCGTTATCCTGCTGTTTATGGTTACCAGATAAGTTTTTTCCAGACAGTACCGCGGATGCGTCAGGAGATTGGCAAGGACCGAGTCGTTGGTCAGAATTATCGCGCCGGTGGTATCGACATCGAGCCTGCCGGCACAGAAAATCCGCTGATTGGAGTCGATTAAATCGACCGCTTTTTTCCTGCCCCTCGGCCCTCGGCCCTCGGCCTGCGGCTCGAAGGCCGAGAGGCCTGCGGCCTGCGGGTCGTCATTGGTGCAGATAACACCTTTAGGCTTATTGAGCAGATAATAGACCTTTCCCGCAGGTCTTATTTTTCTGCCGTCAACGGTGATAATATCCTTGTCCGCATCCGCAAAGGCGGGCAACGAATCCACGACCCTGCCGTTGACCTTTACAAGGCCGTCGAGGATAAGCTGTTCGCAGTTTCGTCTCGAATCAATGCCTGCCGCCGCGAGTATTTTCTGCAATCGTTCTATAAGAGGCTCCGAATTTTTTAAGAGAATTTCTTCCTTAATTGCTCGAGATACCTTGCCGCGGCTTCTTTACCGCCTAAACCGAAAGCAAGAGCCAAAGCAAGGATAACGCCGCCAAGAATAATATTAAAAGCACCTGTTACCAAAAGCGGTGCGATACCAAGCTGTTCGAGCGAAATAGTTACCGCGAAGATTACAATCGCCCATCGGCTTATGTTGGCGAGCATCTCCGGCTTGGGCAAATTGGCATTTGCGGCGGCGGTGCGAACTATTCCCGATACAAAGCTGGCCAGAAACATAGCGACTATCAGAACAAGCAGAGCAGCAATAACTTTCGGGACATAAGCAAATAAGCCCGAAAGAATATCGGAAGACTTCGGCAGTCCCAGCGCATCAACCGTCATCACCAGGACCATAATAATAATCAGCCAATAAACTATGCTGCTTATCAATTCTCCGGCGGAAATTTTTAAATCACCTTTTTTGAGAATTTCCGATATTCCCGCCTTGTCCGCCAGCACATCGAAACGTACTGTTTTAAGCAGCCAGTTAACCAGACGTCTGATTGCCTTGGCTACAATCCAGCCGACTATCAGAATTACCAAAGCGCCGAGCAGGACAGGAAGATAGTTCAGTATTCTGGTCAACATTTGGGTAACCGGCTCTACAATAAGATGGTTCCATTCGATTTCAGCTAACATTTTCTGTACCTCCAAAATAAGTCTTTAATACAATTCTATCGCCCTTGTATTTTTCAACCCCTTCCGGCTCTTCCCGTACAGGTTAATATACGAACACACAAAAGCTGATATGTCAACCCTATTTATGGTCTTTTTGCAAGGCTTACCGTACAAATCTAATAGACAGCCCTGCTGCAATGACTTTGAGAATTTAGGCAAGTTTTTAGTTGACTTAGAGGGGCTTTTTGCCGATAATTACCACACTGTTTGTATACTATAAGTCCCGAATATAACTGATTTAATATTCATTTCAGGAGATGTTAAATGGCAGTTGCCCGTCAGGAACAGAGCAACGTGATGCTTTATACGGTTATTACTTTCGTCGGTCTTTTTATTATTGCCGCAATTCTGGCAGTAGTTTTTTACATAAAATCCGAAGACTGGCGCGACCAATTCCTCACAAGTCAGCAGCAACTCGAAGAGCTCGCCTCTCCGCGGGAAGTACAAAATATCAATACCCTCGTCGGCCAAAAAGAAAGCAAGTCCAGCCGAGTCGGACAATTAACGGGCTACATCGACAACCTGTATAAAATAAATACCGGCAGAGACCTGCAGGAGAGCAGCGCAGAAGTAAAGTTCAGCGAACTTGAATCGAAATATCAGGACATCCTTTCAAGTCTTCCCAAAGATTTCGAGCCGCAGGCCTCGCGGCCTTCGAGCCGAGGGCCGGGTATTTTTAGAATAGTCGATATTTACAATAACAAGACAAAACAGAAAGACGAACTTATCAGCCAGTTGAACGCTCAGGTCGATAAGCTCGGCAGCGACCTTGAAACAATCCAAAAAGGCGCAGCGGAAAGAGAACAGAGTCTTCGCACCCAAATCCGCTCGATACAGGAAGACGCCAACAGCGTTCAGCAAAGTTATAACCAGCTTCGCGACCTTATGGACAAGAAGACTACCGAGCAGGTGCAGGCGCTGATGCAGCAGCGGGACCAGGCAATAGAAGAAAAGAACAAGAGCCGGCAGGAATCGCTCGACTTGATGAATAAACTTAGCCTTACGCAAAACAGGCTGCAGGATACGGTTAGCAAACTCGAAGTATTAAAGCCGCGTCCGAAAGAAGATATTGCCGCCTATAAGCCGGACGGCCGGGTTATTGCGGTCGATACGGCATCGAATATCGTTTTTATCAATATAGGTATAGACGATAAGGTTTATCCGGGACTGACTTTCTCGGTTTACGACAGAAACGCACCTATTCCGACAGACGGAAAAGGCAAAGCGGAAATAGAAGTCTATAATACGGATAAAAACACTTCGCTCGCCCGAATAAACAAGTCGAACAGAAGAAGCCCGATAGCCGAGGACGATGTAATCGTAAATCTTATCTGGGACAGCACAGCAACAAACAGGTTCGTTGTCGCCGGCGAATTCGATTTCAACGATGACGGTTATATCGACCCTGACGGGGCGGCAAAGATTAAACAATTAATAGAAAACTGGGGCGGCAAAGTCGAACAGGCCGTAACTGTCGATACGGATTTCGTTATTCTCGGAGCCCAGCCGGTACTAAGGAAAAAACCGACTCTCGACGAAATCGAATCCGACCCGATGGCTACGGAGAAATACGAAGCATCCTTAAAAGAATCGGAAAAATATCTGGAGATAAGAAGCCAGGCAAAAGACCTGTTTGTTCCGGTTTTCGGCCTGAAAAGATTTCTGAATTTCATCGGATATGAATCGCTGGCCGTACCGGCAAAGGCAAGATACTAAAACCGATTTTAATTCTCTTCCGGTTCGATACCGATTGAGGCGATATAAACATCGCCGGTGTATTCTGCGGATTTTGGGTTTTTAAAGCCTTTTTTTGCCGCCGCAAACGTAACTGTCGCTATTGCCTTTACAGCCGTTTCCAAAGGTTCTCCCGTATCGCAATCAAGCCCCGAAGGAATATCAACCGCTATAACCAGCTTGCCGAGCGAATTTATCGTATTTATAAGTTTGTCAAACCCGCCCGCAAGCGAGCCTGTCAGGCCCGTGCCGAAAATCGCATCGACAATCAAATCGCAATCTTTCGCCAAAACCCTGACGGAATTTTCCCTATCGGCAAGCTCCTCAATTGCAATTTTCATATTTGAAGCGATTTTGTAATTTACGAGGGCATCGCCTTTTATTTTGGCGCTCGGGCCGCAGGCCTCTCGGCCTTCGAGCCGAGGGCCGCAAAGACCGACAACTACATCGAAGCCGGCGTTTTTTAAATGCCGAGCGATTACAAAGCCGTCGCCGCCGTTATTGCCCGTGCCGCAAAAAATACAGACTTTCGAGCCGCCTCGCTTTTTCAGCTCGTCGATAACAATTTCTGCACAGCTTCTGCCTGCGTTTTCCATAAGTACGACGCCCGGCACAGAAGCCGTATTTATCGCCCAGGAATCGAAATCGCGGACCTGCTGACGGGTCAAAACAAAATCCTTCTGCCTGTCAAATTTCCTTATCATATCGCCGATTATACTATTCGGTTTCAGCGCGTCAATCAACTGCATTAACTATTGATTATTTGCAGTTTTACGTTACCATTTAGATTATGAATATTCTTTTGACAAATGACGATGGGATTTTGGCGCCGGGGATAGCGGCGGCTTATAAAGAGCTCGTAAAGCTCGGCGATGTAACCGTTGTCGCACCGGCAGACCGGATGAGCGGAGCAGGACACAGCATAACCGTTTATGAGCCGCTGGTTTGCGAAAAACTCAAAATCGAGGACCAGTTCAGCGGCTACAGTGTAAGCGGCTCGCCCGCCGATTGTGTTAAACTCGCTATTATGGAGCTTTGCCCGAAAAAACCCGACCTCGTCGTAAGCGGCATAAACAACGGCGCAAACGTGGGCATCAACGTCTATTATTCCGGCACGGTAGCGGCTGCGATGGAGGCGGCATTCTATAAAATACCCGCTATCGCGCTGAGCGCAACCCACGAAGAACAGACGGATTTTAAAAACGCCGCCAAACACTGCGTCAAAGTCATTGAAAAACTCCTGCCAGCCTCTTTCGGCGGCGTGGTAAATATAAATATCCCCCGTCTCTCGCAGGGCGAGCCGAAAGGCGTAAAAGTCGTGCCGCAATCGACGATGGGCTTTGACGAACATTTTGTAAAAAAACAAAGCGATACTGGACAGACGCTATACCAGCTTACAGGCGGAAGCCATCGCGACAAGGACCTGCCCAGCGATACGGTCGCGCTGAACGAAGGATTTATAACCGTTACGGCACTGGGCTTCGATATGACCGATTATAACGGAATGAAAAAACTTCATCAGATAAACTTGTGGTGAGCTTGTCGAATCCAATGGTGATTTAAGGAAAAAATAATGGCTGCAAAAAAACAATCCCAGATTTGCATAGTAACCGTTACCGGCAAGGATAAGGTCGGCATTATCGCAAAGCTCGCAAACGCGATGGCACGGGCGAACATCAACATCGTCGATGTCAACGAGAAGATTATGGAAAAATTCTTCGTTATGACAATGGCGGTCGATATCGCAAAGGCGACACTATCCATTCCGCAGATTCACAAAAGACTGGACAAAATCGGCAAAGAAATGAAGCTGAAAATCACGTTTCAGGACGAAAAAATCTTCAAGATGATGCATCGGGTCTAATCTTCTTGCAAAACCGCCTGCGGGGATGTAAAGTAAGCCCTAATACAAGGTATCAAAAACAGGCTGCATTTGTAATATCTTGTCAAATATACAGTTGCGTCCGTAGCTCAATTGGATAGAGTGCCGGCCTACGAAGCCGAAGGTTGCAGGTTCGACTCCTGCCGGACGCGTTAGCGTTGTGCAGATTTTAATTGAGTCGCCAGCAATCCTGCGATAATACAGGCAACTCCTGCCGGTATAAACGCCCATGTCCATATCTGATGGTCGCCCATAATTCCGCCTAATATCGGCCCTGCCAGACCGCCTGCGCCATAAGCCATAAAGACCCACGGATAATTGATTCCGACATTTTTGTTGCCGAACAAATCCGCAGTTGCGGCCGGAAACAGTGCAAAGTTTCCTCCGAAATTAAATCCTATAATAGTTGCTCCTATGTAAAGTCCCCACTCACTGCCGCCAAGGAAGAAAAACCCAATCATCATAACACCCTGCAGCAGGTTCATCAGTACAATCGAGTTTTTCCTGCCGAGTTTGTCTGATACAAGCCCCCATACAATTCTGCCGAAGCCGTTGAACAAGGCATAGAAAAGCCCCATTGCGGTTCCTGTAATAACACCGGCTTTTGCCTCATCAATCCCGGTTTTAGACAGGGCCTCCATACCGAACAGTTTAATAATACCTATAATCATCAGTCCCGCCATTGCGCCGACGGTGAAATTTACAAACAAAAGCCAGAACTGATATGTCCGTGCCATTTCAAGCGGGTTAAAGTCAACCCGGCCTTCACTGCCGGCGCCGATTGCAGGAGGCGTCCAGCCTTTCGGCAGCCAGTCGTCGGGAGGATTTACCATAAATATTGAACCGATACCGACCAAAAGGGCAAAGAGTATTCCGTAAAGTTTGAATACCGCGCTTACAGTCCAACCTGCGCCGAACAGGCCGTTCCAGCCGGGCGTCAGGTCAACCGGACCGAATTGAAAACCCTCTGTCAGCTTGACCCATATAAGGGCGCCGAAACCGAATCCTGCCACAGCAAGGCCCATTATCAGACCCTTCTTGTCAGGAAACCATTTCGCAAGCGCCGCTATCGGACAGACATAGCCAAGACCGATACCGGCTCCGCCGAGTACACCGATGCCGAAGAGAATCCCCCAGAAATTTGTCCCTGCAAAACCGGCCAATAGATAACCTGCTCCGAGCACAAGCCCGCCCGTAAGGGCAACTATCCTCGGCCCTGCTTTTTTCTGCCATTTGCCTGCGATAAGAGCCATAATGACGGCAAAAAATACCAGTCCAACGGAAAAAATCCATTGGGTACCGGTTTTACTGAAACCATACGGCTCCATAGTCAATTGTTTTGTAAATGCCGACCATGCATAAATCGCACCGAGACAGAGTTGAATCAATATGCCGCCCACAACTACCAGCCAGCGATTCATAACTTTCTCTTCGCTCATAGTCAATCCCTTCTATTAAAAAGAACCGGACGTACGTCTCGTAAACATACGCCCAGTCGTTTGTTAATACTCGAAAATACTTATTTGCCTCTGCCTGCAACCAAATGTTCGACAACAGACGGGTCGGCCAGAGTTGTAATATCGCCGAGATTATCCGTATTATTCTCCGCGATTTTTCTTAGTATTCTTCGCATAATCTTGCCTGAACGGGTCTTGGGCAAAGCAGGTGCAAATTGAATTATATCCGGCGCTGCAATAGCTCCTATTTCCTTGCGAACGTGCTTTATAAGCTCTTTCTTGAGCTCATCGCTTTCATGTATTCCCTCATTCAGCGTTACAAACGCATACAACGCCTGTCCCTTAATATCGTGCGGCATAGGACAAACGGCAGCTTCGGCAACCTTCTCGTGGCTTACCAGCGCACTTTCGACTTCTGCCGTCCCGATACGGTGGCCTGAAACATTGACAACATCGTCAATTCTGCCCATCAGCCAGTAGTAGCCGTCGTCATCTTGCCTGCAGCCGTCCGCCGTGAAATATATATTCGGATACATAGTAAAGTATGTATCGATAAATCTGTCATGGTCGCCCCACGTTGTTATCATCATTCCCGGCCAGGGTTTTCTGATACACAGTTTGCCGCCCTCGTTGGCATTACATTCCGAACTGTCATCGCGCAAAATAACAGGGTCAACGCCGAAAAACGGTTTGCTCGCACTGCCGGGCTTTAACGTATGGCACCCCGGCAATGGTGTTATCAATATGCCTCCCGTCTCGGTCTGCCACCACGTATCCACTATCGGACATTTGCCGTGTCCGATTTTTTCATAATACCAAATCCACGCTTCCGGATTAATCGGCTCTCCTACCGTTCCCAAAATTCGCAGCGAATCCAGTTTATATTTTGCCGGCCATTCCTCTCCGAGCCTCATCAAAGCCCTAATCGCCGTCGGCGCCGTGTAGAAGATAGTAACGCCGAACTTATCCACGATTTGCCAGAATCTGCCTGCGTCCGGATAGGTCGGAACGCCCTCGAACATTAGCGATGTCGCTCCGTTGGCAAGCGGGCCGTAAACGATATAGCTGTGTCCGGTTACCCAGCCGATATCCGCCGTGCACCAGTAAATATCGTCTTCGTGAACATCGAAAATCAGCTTATGGCTGAAAGCACAGTGCAGCAGATAGCCGCCGGTGGCGTGAACAACGCCCTTTGGCTTGCCGGTCGAGCCGGAAGTATAAAGAATAAACAGGTAATCTTCCGCCTTCATTTTCTCCGGCTCGCATACGTCCGAAGCCTTTGCCATTTCATCGTGATACCAGAAATCTCTGCCTTGCTGCATATGACAAGGCTCTTCGTTGACCTTTACCACGATTACACTTTCTATCGAAGGTGTGCTCTTAAACGCTTCATCGGATATGTCTTTAAGTTTTATATGTTTGCCTGCCCGAAGTGAAACGTTTGATGTAATCAGCATTTTACATTCCGAGTCAATGACCCTGTCCTTAATCGCATCGGCGCTGAACCCTCCGAAAATTACTGAATGTATCGCCCCGATTCTCGCGCAGGCCAGCATTGCTGCCGCCAGTTCCGGCACCATCGGCATATAAATCGCAACACGGTCGCCTTTTTTGATTCCCTTTGACTTGAGCACATTTGCAAATTTGCACACCTCTTTGTGGAGCTGTTCATAAGTAATCTTTTTTACCTTGCCATCTTCTTCGCCCTGCCAGAGAATCGCAACCTTTTTCGCAGTCGGCGTGTTCAGGTGACGGTCGAGACAATTATATGATACATTAAGTTCTCCGCCGCCGAACCACGTATGCTCAATCTTGCGATTCTTTGTATCTCAGGTATATTCCAGCGCTTTGGTCGGTTTTTTAAACCAGCTGAGGCTCTCTGCCTGTTCGAGCCAGAATTTTTCCGTGTCATTTACAGACTGCTCCCACATCTGCTGATACTGTTGAATGTTATTGATATACGCCTTGCTTTGAACCGATTGAGGCGGCGGAAACTTGCGATTTTCCGTCATTAGAGACGCCATGCTTTTTTGTTCATCTGCCATTTTACACTCCTAATCTGTAACTATAAAAACTGATTTAAAATTTATACTTCAAACTGACGGTGCTGTACAGCACATCGCGGTCGCATACCGTATCTTCCATCGATTTCTGATAATACACTCCCGGCGTAAGCGTAACCTGCCCGCTCAGTTTAAACGATGTCGAAGCACCTAATGTCACATAAGACCAGTCGTGATTAGCGCCTCCCAAACCGCCGCTGTATGCAACTTCCGAAGAAAGCGCCAGCGGTGCCGGCAGTTGAAGAACTTCTAAATCATAGCCCAGAAGAAATCTGTGTACCCATCCTGCGACATAATTGTATTTCTCTCCACCCTTTGCAGGGGATTCATAATGGGCAATGTATTTCGGCTTAAAGCCTTTCGGCAGCAAATTCGGAAATCCAAAACTGTATATCCATTCCCACGTCGTATTGGCTTTCTCTTTTGCCAGGCCGTAATAATGCTCATAGCCTGCGCTTATATCGTAGTCAATCTGGTACCGCTCTCCCAGAAAAGCCTTGCCCTTATAGTAAGGCCGGTAATCGATTCTCTGCTTATCGACATAACCCGATGAGGTTGCGCTTCTGTGAGTTACCTTTACGCCGAAGCCGCTGCCCCACATGTCCAAATCGATTGTCTCGAAAATCGCGCCCTGCTTTCCGTAAGCAGGAACTCCTTTACTGAGCCACTGGCTTAAATAGTCCAGCTGAAATGTTACACCAATTTTTTTCTCCGCCTCGGCGCCGAAACCCACAGATGAACAAAACAGCACCACAGCTGCCAAAATCATCAGATTCTTTTTCATTGTTCGATACACTCCTAAATCCTTTTCCCTTAATTAGTTACATTAATCTTTCCGCGTTAAAAATTGAGCTTTTTATTGTATCTATACAAAGGCATTCGTCAAGAAATAAATACATTCAAACTTCCCGATTTTTTAAGAGTGGTTTTCAGTTATGAATTTTATAAAAGAAATCTCCCTATGCCGGACGATAAAAAATGGTGAGTAACAATTCCGTTTAAATCGTTTCGACATAAGGAGATATATTA
>PGYD01000154.1 GCA_002839495.1 Planctomycetes bacterium HGW-Planctomycetes-1 | reverse complement strand
CACAGAGAAATAAATCAAAATAGTGTCTGCAAGAAAACACACAACACATTGACTATTAACAAAGTAGTGTTGATAAATTGTTTGAATCTTTTCAATTTTTCATTGTGTAATTCAATTAAAATGTTCAATTTTAGGCTGTTAACAGATTGAGGTTCGCCCAAGAGAGCGCCAAAATCAAAAAGCATCCGAAAATGAGAAAACGATTCGAACCACAATTGCTACTTGGACAGCTTCCAATCAACGAGACTCCTATTCCATTGAAGAACAGAGGATCTTTAACAGCCCTAGGAGCAGCATTGAAAGAGATATTTGTTCAACCTGAATGGAATGAAAAAATATTTAACATATTGGAGCAGAAGATTTTGTCCAACAAGGCAAAAACAGGCCGTCCAGGAATGAACTTATGGCAGATATTTGTGCTAGCTCAAGTACGACTATGCCAGAATATTAGCTATGACGATCTTCACGACATGGCGAACCATCATTCTATGATACGGCATTTGATGGGTGTTGAAACGGAATTCGGTTATGAAAAAATTAAGTTTGAGTATCAAAATATAGTTGACAATGTTGGACTTTTGGACAATGCCACAGTACTGCAATTGAACGATGTAATCGTAGGGTTCGGTCATTCAATATTTAAAAAAAAAGAGGAGGAAGCCTTGCGCTTAAAGACAGATAGCTTTGTAGTTGAAAGTAACGTCCATTTCCCGACCGACTATAACCTTTTGTTCGATTATGCCCGCAAGAGCATTGATTTAGTATCGAAATTTCTAAAAAAATACCCTGAACTTCCGGATTGGCGAAAGATAAACAACTGGCAACGCAGCTTAAAAGGAATGATGCGCAACTTAGGAAGGGCAAACGTATCGGGTGGCAAGAACAAGGAAAAAAGGATAAAAGAAGCTGCGAAAAACTATCTTTCAAAAGCTACTTGTTTAATGAAAAAACTAGAAAAGAGCAAGCCATCCCTGCCCATGAACGACAAAAAAGACATCGTACTCCATCTTGAACTTGACCGTTTTATGGGCTTGTTGGACAAACAGATTGATTTGGTATACAGGAGGTTAATCAAATCAGAAAAGATACCACATGAAGAAAAAATATTTTCAATTTTTGAGGATTATACTGAATGGATTAGCAAAGGCAAAAGCCACCCCAATGTAGAACTTGGCAAAAATACTGCTATAACAACAGACCAATTTGGTCTTATTCTGGATTACCATATCATGGATCACGAAACAGATTCACAAATCATAATTCCAATTGCCAACAGACTGGTTATCAAATATATGATTTCGAGCTGGAGCTTTGATAAAGGTTTCTGGCATCCTGAAAACAAGCAACGATTAACAGAATTTGTCCCGCAAGTAATAATGCCAAAAAAAGGCAAAAGGAACAAATCAGAGCAAGAGCAAGAAAGTCAAAGGAGCTTCAAACTTTTGAAAAACAAGCACAGTGCAGTAGAATCGAATATCAACGAATTGGAACATTGCGGGCTAGACAGGTGTCCCGATCGGGGATTTGAGCATTTCAAGCGCTATATTGGTCTTGCAGTTTGCGCATACAACCTTAAACGTATAGGAAAAAAATTGCTTGCACTTGAAATCGAGCGAAACAACCTATTGCAAAGGCCGTATAAACTCGCTTGCTAACAAGCATTTCACAACACAATAATTACAATCAAGGGAAAACTATGTCTAAATTTTAAAAAATCAGTGGATATTAACAAAATCAAGGTAGTTATTAACAGAATTCAGTGCTTTAATTCAGTTTAGACAAAGTAGAACCTCGTCTTTTTTTATACCTTGTTTAAAAAAGTAGTGTTTTCTTTCTGACACTAAATACTGCAAACATTCATCTGAATTAAAAACGCTTCCAACCAGAATAATTTCACCTTCAGCATCTTAAAATTTCTCCTGCTATTTTCACTTTCTACTTTTG
>PGYD01000037.1 GCA_002839495.1 Planctomycetes bacterium HGW-Planctomycetes-1 | reverse complement strand
TGTTCCCATTGTTTTGCCTCCGACAAATATTATCCTTTGCTGGCATTATCGGCAAAACAACAGGCTTATCTTCATATTATTAACCATGACAGAGTACTAATGTGTTTTCTTCTCCCACCCCATTATGTGATAGATTATACCATAAATAAGCGGTATGTCAAGAAGAAAAATAAGATATTTTTGGGTTGGATGTCTTATCACCGCACTTTTATAGTTTTACAGCATCGGCAAAAATGCCGATAAGTTCCTCTGTTTCTTCCCAGCCGATACAGCCGTCGGTTAAAGATTGGCCATAAGTGAGGGTCCCTAATTTAGCGGGTTTTTGATTGCCTGCGGTTATGAAACTTTCGAGCATTACACCGGCGATTAGTTTTGTATCGCTCTTGACCTGCCTTGCGACATCGCAGAGTGCGTTTCGCTGAAGCCTGTAATCCTTGTTCGAGTTGGCATGGCTGCAATCTATGATAACGCCGTTCGGAATACCTGCTTTTTTCAGCAGTATGCCCGCGAAGGCTACATATTCAGCCGAGTAGTTCGGCTCGTTTGAGCCGCCCCGCATAACAATATGCCCGAATTTATTGCCGCGAGTCTCGGCGATTATGACCTCTCCGTTTCGGCTGATACCGAGGAAAGAATGCGGACTTGCCGCCGCCTTGACGGCATCGACAGCGGAAGTTAAGTTGCCGTCGGTAGCGTTTTTAAATCCTATCGGCATAGACAGGCCGCTTGCCATCTGGCGATGAATCTGCGACTCAGCCGTTCTTGCTCCGATTGCCGCCCACGTAATCAAATCCGCGATATATTGCGGCACAATCGGGTCGAGAAATTCCGTCGCGCAGGGCAGACCGATTTTGCCCAGTTCAATCAAAATTTCACGTGCCCTGTTAAAACCTTCCTCGATATTATCCGAGCCGTCGAGATACGGGTCGTACAGCATACCTTTCCAGCCGAGGGTAGTCCGCGGCTTCTCGAAATAGGCCCTCATCACGAGCAGCAGCTTATCGGCGACCTTGTCCTGAAGTTTTTTGAGCCTCTCGGCGTAATCATACGTCGCTTTTTTGTCGTGCAGCGAGCAAGGGCCTGTAATAACAATTTGTCTTTTATCTTCATTCGTAAGGATTGCGTTGATAATCCTGCGCGACTGAGCTACAAGATGAGCGACCTGTTCGTCTTCAGGATATTTATCCTTTAGCTGCTGGGGCGTTATCAGCGGCCTGAACTGAACAATATTTAGATTATCCGTATGTTCCATAATTTGCTATTTTAACATTCTAACCCCGTTAGAAAAACGATAATTTCAAAGATAACTATTAGAATATCAACAATTTCTAACGGGACTAACCCGTGTATTGCAAAGGATTTATTGCCGGAGAGTTTAGAGGCCCGATTTGTCGGTATCTTTGAGCAGCAGCCAGACGAAGAACGGCCCGCCTAAAAGGGCGGTTATAACGCCGACCGGCATTTCCGCCGGCGCGATGATTGTTCTTGCTACGCAATCGCAAAGTGTCAGAAACGCTCCGCCGAACAGTATCGCCGCCGGTGTCAGAATCTTATGGTCATATCCGACCAGCAGTCTGCAAATATGCGGAGCCATTAAGCCGACAAATCCTATCGGCCCGCAAAAAGATACGACGCCGGCGACCATAATCGATGTCGCCAGAAAGATGATTTTCCTTGTCCTTTTTACATTAACGCCTCTGGCAGCGGCAATCTCGTCGCTGATACTCATCAGGTTAAGATTCAAACTTTGAGCCGCGATAACTATGATGCCAACCGCTGTGATTACAAACAGGACGCCTGGCGTATGAAAACCGGTAACATCAACGCTTCCCATAAGCCAGTGAATGATTCTGAAAGACTGAGTAAAATCGCTTATGTATTGCAGAAACATTATCAGGCTTGAAAAGAAGAAATTTACCGCTATGCCTGCGAGCAGCATTGTACCGACTGAAAAACCTTTTTTAATTCTCGTCAGGCCGTAAACCAGAGCCACCGCGCCGAGCGAACCGGCGAATGAAAACGCTATTCCGCCGTAGGAAATTATTGCAGATGCAAATATGACATAAACGGCTGCGCCGAAAGCCGCTCCTCCGGATATGCCCAGCGTAAAAGGCGTCGCCAGCGGGTTTTTGAACATCGCCTGCAGGGCGACTCCGCAGCAGGCAAGGGCGGCTCCGGCCAAAAACGCCGTAAAAACCCTCGGCAGCCGTAAAGAATAGAAAATTTGGGCCTCGCTCGTAGCAAGCTCGAAATCTTTCAGCGCCGAAAACGGTATTTTTACCGAGCCTATGAAAGGCGTTATGGCGATGACCAGTATCGCGAATATGATTATGAATATAAAAGCTGTTCTTTTCATTCTATCACGTCTGGAACGATAATTTTCTGACCTGTTACGGGATGCTGCGCAAAATCGAATTTTTTGGAATATATTTTTTCGAGCGTATCTTCGTTCATAATCTCTTGTGATGTGCCTTCGAAGACGATTTTTCCTTCCTTCAGCGCGATAATCTTATCTGCGCTCAGCACAGCGGAATTCAAATCGTGAGTTACGCAAACGATAGTCGTGCCGCAGGTCTTATTGATTTTCGCCAAAAGCGAATGTATGTCGCGCTGATGTTTATAATCCAGATACGTCGCAGGCTCGTCGAGCAGGAAGATTTCAGCCTGCTGTGCGACTGCCGCGGTGATGCTTACCTGCTGTCTTTCCCCGCCGCTCAGGGTTGCCATTACCCGCTCGGCAAAGCAGGCAGTTTGTGTCATATCCATAGCGTCGGAGACGATTTTTTCGTCCTGCGGACTTATAACCGAAAACGGGCTTAAATGCGGATACCTTGCCATTAAAATAAATTGATGGGTCGTAAAAGGAATATCTGCGGGCAGAACCTGCGGGACGTAAGTCAGTATTTTTGCCAGTTTTTTTTGCGGGTATGCCCTTATATTTTTACCTTTTACTTTTATCGAGCCTTGCCAATCGCTGATAATCCGGCTCAGACACCGCAGCAGTGTTGTTTTTCCCGCGCCGTTGGGGCCGACTATAAAAAGCCTCTGGCCCGCAGATGCGCAAAAACGAATCTGCTCCAGTATCCGTTTGCCGGAGATGGAAAAACTTAAATCTTCGATTTCAATTACTGTTTGGCTCATTTTCCTGATTTATTATACGGGCGATTTTTTCAAGTGTCAGTATAAATCTCGGGCCCGGTATTGCCGTGTAGTCTTCGGTAAAAACATATATCCTGTCGTTTTTGGCGGCGTCGATTTGAGTGAACTTTTTCCACTGCTGTATTGTTATTTGACTGTCTGTCTGCTTTGCCGCTGCCGGAGCTATATCTATAATTATTTGCGGGTTCATTGAAATTACCGATTCGGCTCCGATATTCGGAAATGGCAGTTTTCCGCCGTAAGCGTTTTGCCCGCCGGAAAATTTAATCATCTCACTGTAAAATCCGTCGTTTCCGGCGATATAGATATTCCGCGGCAGGGCCGCAGGGTCCTGCGAATACTCGTGTCCGAGGCTTATAAGCACCTTCGGCCTATTTGTATCCGGAATCCGGTTTTGAATTTCAAGAATTTTGTTTTGGATTTCGCCGACTATCTTTTCAGCTTTCTGTTCCTTGCCGCAATGTCGGCCTATTATCAGAATCGAGTCGAGTATTTCGTCAAGGCTGTCGTGTTTTACCGCAAGGGTTTTTATCCCCAGCGCCGCCAGTTTCCCCCTGATTTGCATCATATCATCGAAGGCAATCACAAGGTCTGGCCTTGCCGCCACAACCGCCTCGTAATTCGGATTAAGCAGCCCGCCGACTTTCGGTATCTCTTTCGCCTCCGGCGGCCAGTTGCAGAATTCCGATACGCCTATAACTTTATCGCCAAGTCCCAAAGCGAACAATATCTCAGTCGTACTCGGCGCAAGAGAAATAATTTTGTTGATATGGTTTGGTTCCTGATTAACGTTATTAGAGAAAGATTTGTTGTTTTTTACTGCAAAAAATACTAACAGGCAGATGACCGTCAGGGTTATTAGCGGAAGAATAAATATTTTTGTCTGTAAATCTTCAATCTTCAATCTTAAATCTTCATTTTTTAATATCAGGATATAAGTTTTATTTTAGCGGACATCTGCTGCTGATAGTTTTTGACCGATTCGAGCCATTTCTTTAATCCGTCGCGATAAGCCTGCCCTGTATGCAGAAAGCCCTCGTTATGACTGCCGAAAATTTCGAGAAATTCTTTCGGCTCGTTTGCCGCCTGTTCGTAAAGCCGAAGGCCTAATTCGAAGGGTATAATTTCATCGCCCCTGCTGTGAATGACGAGTATGGGGCATTTGAGCTTTTTTACGTATTCGAACGTATTAAAGCTGTATTTCGCAAGTAATTTTATCGGCATATACGGATAAAATTTCCGGCCGATATCGGCGTAAGATGTAAAACAGCTTTCCAAAATCAGCCCCTTTACCTCTACATTGTTTGCCAGATGTGCCGCGACGCTCCCGCCAATCGAGCGGCCGAAAAATATTATATTCTCAGGCGATAATTTCTTTTCGTTAATCAGCCAGTCGTAAGCTGTTCTCGCATCGATATAAACGCCTTCTTCGGTTGGTTTGCCCTGACTGTTGCCGTAGCCGCGATAATCGAAAATGAGGCAATTAACCCCCAGCTCATAAAAGATGTTTAGAGTGTCGAGCCGGTGCATCATATTGCTGGCGTTGCCGTGGCAGAAAAGTATTGTAAATTCGGCTTTTTTGGCGGGAATATACCATGCCGAAAGGAGCAAATTGTCGGGCGTTTTTAACTGTACTTTTTCGTATTCCAGTCCGATATCGCCGGGGTTATAGAGCAATTCTCTGGTCGGCTGGAAAGTAAATTTCGACTGCATTAAATACAGTATCAGTCCAAGCCCCAGATAAACGGCCAATGCGACTCTAATCATCGATAGCAGCATTCGACTAATCCGGCGATAATTTAAATGGATATTAAAAGCCTTCAAAACCGCCGTATTTTAATTTGCCCGCGGCGATAAAACAAGATAGAATTTACGCCTATGATAAAAAGACGAAAAACACGCACAATTTGCGTAGGCAAGGTCAAAATCGGCTCGAAATATCCGCTCGTAATTCAGTCTATGGTCAAGCTGGCCACAACGGACATCGCCGGCTGCGTAAAACAGATAAACGCTCTATCGGCGGCAGGGGCGCAGCTCGTCAGAATTGCTATCCCGACAAGACAGGACAGTATCGCCTTTGCAAAAATTGTCAAAAAAGTAAAAATTCCCCTGATTGCCGATATTCACTTCTCGCCTGACAGGGCGATTGAGGCCGTCGAAGCAGGCGCAGTCAAAATCCGTCTCAACCCCGGCAATATAAAAGACAAAAACGATATTTACAGAATTATCGATTGCGCAAAGGCTCACAAAATCGCAATCCGCGTCGGCATAAACGAGGCAAGTATTAGAAATCTTCTTAAAGACACCCAGCCTGCCAAACGAACAAACCTTATGCTCAAGGAAATGGCAGGCTATATCAGGCTGTTTGAAAAAAGAGGTTTTAATAATATCGTTTTAAGCGTTAAAAGTTCGGACGTCGCCAGAACGATTGAATCGAACATCGCTGTTGCAGAAAGATTTCCTTATCCGCTCCATCTTGGCCTAACCCACGCCGGCCTTGCCGAAGACGCTATTGTTCCCGCTTCCGTTGCTTTGGGGACGTTGCTTTGGCGGGGTATTGGCGATACGATTCGAATCAGTATCGCAGGCGACCCTGTACAGGAAGTCAAAATCGCTAAAAAAATCCTCACATCCATCGGCCTTTATAAAAGCAGGGAGCCTGAATTGATAGTCTGTCCTACCTGCGGCAGATGTCAGTGGGATTTGATTGGATTTGCGCAAAAGGTTAAAAAACTCCTTAAGGAAGTCAAAAAACCGCTCAGAGTTGCCGTTATGGGCTGCGTAGTCAACGGCCCCGGCGAGGCCGCCGATGCCGATATTGCTGTTTGTGCCGCTGCCGATAAGGGTTTTATCTACAAAAAAGGTAAAAAAATCGCGACTGTCCGACAGGCAAGCCTTTTCGTTGCCTTAGAAAAGGAAATGAAAAATTTATAATAATTTGGCCGAAGCTACAATAATGGGCAAATATCGCAGGCGTTAACCCTTTGCCAATAAAGGGCTTATGTGCCTGCCGGTTTTACGGCCCCGAAGGGAAAAGCAAATATACTCTGTTGTAATAATTTGTTTACAACGCTATACTATACGATTTATAAAATTCTTAAAGGAACGGTTTGTACTCTGAAAACTGATGACGACAACGAATAATCATAATGTTCGGTTCTCTTCTCTTTTTACGCCGGAACACGTAATTTGTCATACAGATACGACTGACCGCAATCAGCTTTTAATGGAGATGCTTGAAAAGCTGGCGATGGTACAGGGTATCGGAAATGTCGAGCAGGCTTATAAGGAGCTGCTTGAAAGAGAAAACCAGGCTCCTACGGTTGTCGGCCCCGGTATTGCGATGCCTCATGTTCGTTTGACGGCGATAGACCATATTATCGTCGGCATTGCGACATCGAAAAACGGTATCCAATATGCAGGCAGTACCGGTATGCCTGTTAAGCTTATTATTTTAACCCTCGCGCCAAAGGCCGCTCCCGGTGCTTATCTTCAGGCTATGAGTTCGCTCGCGAAAATATGTCACGAACCGGATACTGCCGATAAGGTTGCAGAGCTTGCGACTCCTGAAAAAATCTGGGACTTTTTCGACAAAGGCGGCGTAATCCTTACCGAACATTTGCGGGCCTGTGATATTATGACTCCGGTTACCGTAAAGCTTTACGAATACGACACTCTCGAACGGGCAATTGACTTGTTCGTACGTCATCAGGTCAGGGATGTTCCGGTTATAGACAAGGACGGCGACCTTATAGGCGTCGTTTCAACGCAGGAATTGCTGCGGGTTTGCCTGCCGGACTATATTCTTTGGGTCGAGGACCTTACGCCGATAATCAATTTTCAGCCTTTTGAGGAAATCCTGAAAAAGGAGAGCAAAACCTGGCTCACCGAGATAATGACGACCGATTATGCGACAATTTCTGAAGATGTGCCTGCCGCTCAGGTGGCAAAGGAATTTGCCCGCAGGCGGGTTGACCACGCTTATGTACTCCGAGGCAAAACGCTTATCGGGGTTGTATCTTTGGCTATCTTCCTGAACAAAATCCTGAGAGAATAAAAGATTATGGATAACGCCGGGAAAACTGAAGGAACACAGACATTTATCAGAACGGTTTTTATGCTCGCCGTCAGTTTCGCGGTCGGCCTGCTTACTCATCATCTCGGAATGGACAAGCGGCAGATGATTTCCTCTTCGATGTTTGTTATGATAGTAATTGCGACTCTCGTTTTCTGGCAATTCCGGCTGGCCATAGCTTTCATCGGTATCGGCATACTTATGGGGACTAATGTCCTGACGCTGCCTGTGTTTCTCCGTGAATGCAAGCTGGATGTAATCCTCTTTTTGGCTGGTATGATGGTTATTGTCGGTGTCCTCAGAGACCTTGGTCTTTTCACATGGATTATACAGGGTGTAATAAAAACGCCGAGAATGACAGGCAGAAAGTTCGTTATAGTCATCATATTTCTCAGTGCCGGTATGGCTTGTACTATTGATGAGGTTACCTCTATCGTATTTATTGCCACGTTGATATTTCAGGTCTGCGATACTTTGAAAATTCGGCCGATGCCTTTCATAATTATCGCTGTAATGGCGACGAATATCGGCTCAAGTGGTACGATGCTCGGCAATCCGGTCGGAATCCTGATAGGGCAAAACGCCATACCGCCTCTTAGTTTTATGGATTTTATCATCTGGTCATTCCCGATTATGGTTATTACTCTCACAAGCACGATGTTAGTGCTTTTGTGGTGGTATCGCAAAGACATTAACCAGCTTTCGGAAAAGCTCGCTGCCCGCCGTGAAATGGGACTTGGATTGGGACCGCTGGTTAACATACCTTACAAAAGGAGCCTGGCAATAATGATTGGTATGATATCATTCATTGCTTTGCATCACTGGCTCGAAAAGAAACTCGGACTTGCGCCTAATACGGTTCTGATTGTTGCTCCGCTGGTAATAGCGGGTTTTCTTATGCTCTGGCGGCATCAGCGGGCTCGGTATTATATCGAATCTAATGTCGACTGGTGGACGCTTTTGTTCTTTATGATGCTCTTTGCCAAAGCCGGCACCTTGCAGGAAACACAGGTTACCGAAAGAGTTGCCGAGTATTTTCAGCAGGCATTCGGCAATCGGCTCTCGGTGCTGATTCCTGCGGTTATCAGTACTACCGCCATTGGTTCGGCTTTTGTAGATAACATCGTATTCGTAGCCGCTTTTATGCCGGTCGTGAATAAACTCGTTTATACTCCTCTTGTCTGGGCATTGCTCCAGGGAGCTTGTCTTGGCGGTAATATTACGATGATAGGCTCGACGGCAAATATCGTAGCGCTTGGTATGACTGAGAAACGGTATCACAGTTCCATAAAATTCTTCGAATGGCTAAAAGTCGGCCTAATTGTCGGCACAGTTTCCTGTCTTATATCGTGGATGTCTTTATCGTTTCTTGCGGACTATATGCCGACAAGACAGCAGAGACTCGAACAGGCGGCAAGACATATGAAATATAACCCTGCTGACCTTGCAGAAATGTATAATATTGCAGAACCGAACAAGCCGTAGGGGAACTTTAGTACTATTTTTTGTTTCTGTGATTGTTATCGTTATTATCGATACCGTTTTCGCGTACCGGCCGTTCGTATTTGCCGAATATCATTCGGCCTGCCGATGTCTGCAGTGCGCTTGTAACGATAATCAAGACTTTTTCGCCGATTTTATTTCTGCCTTCCTCGACGACTACCATTGTGCCGTCATCGAGATAGCCGATTCCCTGCTGCGATTCTTCACCCGGCTTGATAATCCGAACCTGCATTGTTTCGCCCGGCAGCACTACCGTTTTCAGTGCGTTTGTGAGGTCGTTTATATTTATTACATCGACCTGCCGTACCTGTGCCACTTTGCTGAGATTGTAATCGTTGGTTAGAAGTTTGCCGTTGCAGTTTTTCGTAAAGGCTACCAGTTTCTGGTCCACCGGCGAATGGTCATTGATGCCCGGCGGGGGAGTGTCGTCTAATTGCACTTCTATGACCGGGTTATCCTGCAGTTTATGCAGGATATCAAGACCTCTTCTGCCGCGGACGCGTTTCAGCTTGTCGGCCGAATCGGCAATCAGTTGCAATTCGTTTAAAACGAATCTTGGCAGAACCAGAGGCGCGTCGAATAGCTTAGTCTGGCAGATATCTGCTATTCGTCCGTCGATTATAACAGATGTGTCGAGCACAAGCGGCCTTATGCCCTTTGTCTGCCGTGAAAACTCGACATAAGGGATGATGAAACGCACATCGTCCTTGGTTCGCATAACGAAGCTGATTACGAAATAGCAGATACATATACCCATAATCCATTTTGCAAGTTTCAGATTGTTGCCTACAAGACCCATTTTGAATACATCGTTGACCATATCCAAAACCAGCGACAATGCCCAGCTGAAGAATATTCCCACTATAAGTCCGAAAAATATTCCCGCCAGTGCGCTGAGGGATTTCTTCGGCAGCAGCCAGTCAATAAATAGAACGATTACAGCCAGTGAAAGTCCGCCGATGAAAGCCAGCCATATCTGGGCTTGCGTGAGTTTTTCTGCGTCGGTTGGGTTTTCGATTTCTGACGTAATACTGACAAAAAGGGCGGCGAAGATAACAATGATAAAAATACCTCTGATAAAATGTAGTAACATATAAGTGCTCCAAAAAATAAATATAATAAATCGGTTTATTTACAGCGTTATTAATATCCAATTATAAATTTATTTACTTAATATACTTATAATATCGGCAGGTCAGCAGAAGGAATCTACGTTTTTCAGCCTTATATGGCATAATACGGCAAGGGCCCATAAAAGGTCTTTTCTTTCCACAATTTTCGTATCGTATTTTTCATTTATCGGAACAAGATGTACCGTCTGGCCTTCTATTCTCACGAGTTTGCAGGTTACGCCTATCGCCCCTGATATTCTGACAATGGCCGGCAGGGTAGAACCGGCAGGTATCGAAGGGCTTACTATTACTATATCGCCGTCGTTAATCCTCGGCGCCATACTGTCGCCGTCAATCTGCAGCGCAAAGCAGTCGGGCAATAAATCCCGTATCTGAGGACAGTCCACAAATTGAACGATTTGGTCGTCTCCGCCGGCGGTTTGAACGAGATTTGCCTGGACGTTGTTTAAAGCCTGTATAATAGGTCTGGCCTGCGAATCTATTGAAATATCGGCTGCCGTCGAATTAACAATCGAGGCATTAATATGCTTTTGAACCAGCTCTTCGAGATGTGTTTCGAGAACGTTGGAATCGGCCCCGATAGCCTCGCCCCAAAGGCCCGGCACCCCGGCAGCCGTTCTGCCGAGAACAGGTATCCAGCCCGCCGGATCCTGCCGAAAGTCTTCAGCCTGTCCCTGACTTGCCTTAAGAGCCAAAGCGGCTTCCTGTTCGAGAAGGTCTAAAAACGCCAATATTGCCTGCAAAGAAGCAGGCTGTTTTTCGATAAGTTTCCGGATTTTTAGGGAAATCTGGCCGTTTTTTCCGCCTTTTTCGTCATTTTTGCCGGTCAAAAGCCAGCCGATATCGACATTGCATAATTCGCATATCTTGAGCAGTATCGGAATAGGCGGGACCCTGTCTTTTTCGTAATAGCTGTATGTAGAAGGACTTATGCCGAGCAGGGCGGCAAATTTCTTTCTGCCGCGCTTGCCCGAAAAATCCTCACGAAGGGCAATTATCCGCTCTATCACCTTTTTTTCACTGTGGTCTATCATAAAATTTCACAATTATGAAATTTTAGGCTTGACTATTTCACAAATGCGAATATTATATCCCAAAACTTCATAAGTTTTGAAATAATAACAGAATTTTTGGATTAGTCAATGGAGGGACAAAAAATGAGCAAAAAGAGTTTTAAAAGGCGCCGGACCGCACATAACAGAACCAGCACACAAAAAGAGAAAAAAGCGAAAGTAATGAAGCACATAAAATATCTAATTACTTTAGTTTCTATGCAGGAGATAATTCTTCGCAATCTCGAACAGGAGTTCGAAAAAGGCGACAAATAAGCTCTTTTTAGGTTCTTGTCCGTTAAGCGGGTCTAAAATTTGGCCGATATAAAAAGGCAGAGAAAAGAGTGCTATTATGCTTACGGAAAATACGACAAAAAACCGGGGTTTTTTGAGCCGATTATTAGGCTCGGCGGTATCCAGACCGGAGTTTCACTGGTATCCGAGCAGCAGGGGAATTATTGGTGAATCGAGTCCAAACAGCGGCAAGACCGCTCAAGTACCGCCCTTAATGGTTCGCAAGGCGGCGTGGAGAAAATAAGTTAATCTGTCGCTGTTTCGTAAAAAACCGCAAAACCATCGGATTTCAAGCGATTTTAGGGTATCTAACAGTCGGAATCTGGATGTCTGAGATGCCGTTTGTGAGGATACGCTGTCAATCCGTTACTGGCCCCGTTAGAGACAGGCCGTCAGGAATGGCCGTCGCGCACGGCAGACAACTCGTCTCTAACGGGGCTGGCGGGCGATTAAGCGTTTCTCTTCTTTGTGTAGCAGGCTTTGCAGAAAACCGGTCTGTCTTCTTTCGGCTTAAACGGAACTTCGCATTCTTGTCCGCACTCTGCGCAGGTGGCCTTGTACATTTCACGTGGTCCGAAGTTTCTTTTGGGGCCGCCTTGATTGAAATCTCTCACAGGATTGTCTCCAAATAGACATAAAATAAACGTTTAAAACATAAATACGAGACAGTAAGTATACCATAAGGCTTTTCATTAGCAAGCAGGATTTTTGAGGGATTTTTGGAATGGGAAAGGAACATCGTCCCCTCTGATAAAAAGTTAGATATGCGACCTATAAACAGTGCAAACTAAGAAAGATATACGAGATATCCTGTTTTCCTTAAAATAAAACATTTTGGAACGTATTTTTCCTATGGGATTATCGGCCGAGCAGATGATTTTGAAAATAGAAAAAGCCTTTTAAGGTAAAAATCTTAAAAGGCTTTTAAAGTGAACAAAAATTTTTAAGATATTTTAAGCGGCAGTCTTTCTCCTGCCTGCGTTTCTAAACGTGAAAATTATGCCGAAGCTTAATATAGCGATAGTGGCCGGTTCCGGTACAACCTGAAGAGAGATTGCGCTGCCGAGGACTTTCTTTTCTATGAAACTAATAGAGCCATCCTCGCTCCCAGCGTATAAGCAGTTTTCGAGTGTGATTTTAATGTGCGTCCAGTCCGGTGCGCTGATATTAACGCCCGACCAGGCCTGCCAGGGTAGAATATTGTCTGTTTGGGGCATTAAAAGGTCGCTGCTGAGTGAGGCGGTCAGAAATTCCATAGTGTCGAGATTGGTAACGGTCAGACTGCCGGAGACCTGTACGCAGCCGCTGTCGAAAATGCCGTAATCGCCGTATTCTGTAATAGCGATATTCTGAAAGCTGAAGCCGGAATGAGCAATAAGCTCGAATTCAAGTATGTCGTAAACCGAATCCGTAATTCCGTCGGTGCTTTCAGCTCTGAAGTTAGAGGGAAAGAACGTGAAAGTATTTCCTCCGACGAGCGTTGGGTCGCCGAACAGGCCGTTAAGGCTCTGGCCGTTTTGCCAGTCGAATAGGCCTGCGGTTCCACTCGGATTATTCCATAGAATATTCGCCTGTGCCGATGAAAATACCGAGAGAATGAGCGCTAAGGTGAAAATCTTTGTTTTTGTCATACGATGCCCCCAAAAAAGTATATAGTTTTTCCCTGTTTGGCCGCCGCCTGCAACGACGCCCTATAAACTGTTAGACTGCAAGCCGCCTCTGCCGTACCTGGGGTACAGTTTGGCTGCAATCAGACCCTTTATAGAAAGCATAACAAATAAAATACGAGATGCCAAAAAATGGAGGATTTTTTTAGGAATAACGAAAAATAAACTGTGCAAAGGCCGGCGGTTTAGAAGATTGTTATGCGGCTGAAAGTTTTTCTTTTTTGCGAACAGCTAAAATACCGATGGAAAGCAGCGTAATTGCAGCCGGCTCGGGAATAGGGTCATAGGTGTAAATCACTTCAACATATCCGCTTACAGCCGGACGGGGACTGGCAAAAGGTTCAATTCCTTTGATACCGCCGTAATTGAGCCACTGGGTTATTGAATATTTGATATCAGTACTGTCCCGTTATAAGTCGAATAGATATAATTGGTTATGTATATCGCTCTTTGAAAAGTTGTGAAAATCCGCAGGAAACAGGCTTTTTACGG
>PGYD01000153.1 GCA_002839495.1 Planctomycetes bacterium HGW-Planctomycetes-1 | reverse complement strand
AAACATAGCAACAGTCAATGGCAGTGACACCAGTGGAGCTCCAATTCCGGGAGCAGTAGATAATGAAACAATTGAAGTCATCAGAGATGTTAAGTTAAGCCTAATAAAAACCGCGAATGTAACTTCTGTAGCACCCGGAGATACCTTAACTTATACAATAACCGTAAGAAATGATGGAGATAGTTCAGCAACAAATGTTATTGTTGATGATACCTTACCAGTTGGATTAAATTGTACTGGTCCGGTAGGAAACTGCGTCCCAGGAACTCCTCACCATGCAACATGGACATTAGCATCACTTGCACCTCATACCAGCATAACATTAGAGATTAACGCAACAGTAACTTCTGCTGCAGTAAACCCCGCACACAATTTTGTTGAGGTCATATCCGATGAAGATTCTGCAAATGCAACTCTTGACATTCCAGTTAGAACACCAACACTTACGATTGATAAAAGCGCAAATAAAAGGACGGGGGATAGGGCAGAAATCGTTGAATATACATTAGTTGTAAGGAATACTGGAACAGGGCCTGCTACAAATATTACTATTAGAGATGTTGATGACGATTATGATAATAATGCAGGCAATGTTGATTGTGGCAGACTGGATACACTTACAATTCCTGATGTGGATTATTCATTATCCCCTTCGTGCGTTATAAACAACGGACTATCAGTAACTGCCTTCTACTTTGACGAGGATAATGTCCTACAAGGGCGCGTAGGTTTTGATCTTACGATTACCTCAACGCTAAACGCTAACGATTACTGTGTAATTAAATACAGAAAGTATCTTTTGGATGCTGATGGTGTTGATGGTGTTGGTACAAACGAATGCCAAGCAAATTACTGGATGAACAACACCGCAAACATAACTAACGCAAAATACCTTGATGGTACAGATATGCCAAGAGAATTAACATGGAATGACACATGGGATGTTCTTGTTACACTTACACAGGTGGAATTTACAAAAGATGTTACTCCTGTTATTGTACAACCCGGAGATCAGGTAACATATACGCTAAATGTTTCAAATGCCGGAAGTGATATAACTGCTGTTATAATCAATGATACCTTACCCATTGGATTCGTGAGTGATTGTGGTTCAATAACTGCAGTAGGTGGGACTATTGATGATTGTTCTTGCACATTTATTAATAACCACCAGGTTTGCACATTAAATTTAAGTGATATTGCCTCAAATAATTATGTAACAGTAACAATAGTTGCAAATGTCACTTCAAATGCTCCAGACGGACAAAATGATAATATTGCAAGATTAGATGCAGTGAGAGGTAATCCACTTCCTACTAAAACCGCAACTGCAACAAACTATGTTTTCAGACCTCGCTTAACAATAACAAAATTAGTCAATGATACAAAAATAATAAATGCAAAACCAGGAGATACTGTGAATTATACTATAATTATTAAAAATACAGACACCATAGCCAATGCTACAAATGTGATAATAAGAGATGAATTGCCCGGTGTTTTTGATCCATACACAGTTGTCACTAACAGTATGGTGCCTGCTGGTTGCGCAGTATTGAGTAATTCAATAGGTAATGTAACCACATGGAACATTAGTACTCTGGCAAATAATAATTCACAATGTCAAATCAGTTATACTATACAGATTCCAGAAAGGAATGTTCCGGATGGATTATATCCGAACTTTGCAAATATAACACACTTAGAGGATAATGATGGAGGTGCGTTAGGTGGATCTTATGGTTTGGGTGCCAACGATAGTGCAAGAGTGAACATAATAACTGTTACAAACCTGAAAGTTACTAAGAGTGCAGACCCGATAGTGGTGGAGCCAGAAGACCAAGTGAACTTTACAATTACTGTTACAAATGAGGGTGCAACAAATCCGGTTTACAATGTACAACTTACAGATGACCTGCCACCAGGATTTACTTTTGTAGAAATTGCAGACGATACTTGCGGAGCAACATGCAATGCTGCTGACCCTGTAG
>PGYD01000036.1 GCA_002839495.1 Planctomycetes bacterium HGW-Planctomycetes-1 | reverse complement strand
GTTGGCTCTATGCCGATGGCGCTGGTGCAGTTACCGTCGGGTTGAACACCAACACTGTGTCAGACGGTTGGCTCACCGCGACCAATCGTATCAGCCTGAGCACCGATGGAAATGGTGGAGGCTGGACGATTGCCGGCAGCTTCGACAGCCCTGGCGGCCCGGGACTTCCCGGTTGGAATCCTTCAGGCGAGGGCATGGCGATGACGGACATGGGCAGCGGGATTTACGAACTGTCCTTGTATCTGCCGTCAGGTGGCGGACCCGATTGGATAGGGGACCCGACTTTCAACACTTATGCGTGGAAAGCCGTTGTCACCGGTTGTTGGGATTCTATCAGCGTTGATGGGCGCGGCGTGAACACGGTCAACGGTATGGTCGTGGTCTCACCGGGACAGGAAACCGTGAACTTCTACCTTGATTCCTTGACCGGCGTGGTGTACACGGAAGTCGTTCCCGAGCCGGCAACGATTGCCCTTCTTGGTCTTGGTTTAGCGCTGATTCGCAGGAAACGCTAATTTTACGCTAATATGGCTAATTACTTTCTAAAAGTATTAGTTAGCCAATGATTTTGTACGAGTTTGGGGCCTGTGCCGGATAAATCAGCGCAGGCCCCAGTTGTTTTTGTGAGCAGTCCGGGTTCACGGCAAGCAATTGGAAATAGCGCCCGAATGAGACCGAACGAGATGAATCGCTTAGGTCTGAAAGAGCGAGGGGGCAAAAGTGAGCGCTTTTTTGCGTTTTTTGTTATTTTTTGCGGAAATTTAGAAGAATTGATAAAATTTACTTGAAATAAACTGATGAATTTGGTAAAATGAGCAAAATCTATAACTTATGGTCATAAAGGAAGAAATAGAAATTGTCAGTCAGAAAAAGAAAGGGAAATTATTATGCGTAAAAAACTTATTTATCTAATTTCTTTTGTTGTACTGCTGACTCTGGCCGGTAATGTGTCAGCAGACTTAGACACCGACCCTAATCTTGCAGCGCACTATAAGCTGGATGGCGACGCCAACGATACCGGCATCGTCTCCCCTGCAGCCAATGGCGTCTTAAATGGCGACCCCGGCTGGACAAATGGGCGAGTGGGGGTAGGCGGGTCAATCGATTTCGACGGCAGCAGCGAATGGGTGCAGATACCGGACGCTAACAAGCTCGACATCACCGACAATCTCACTGTCGCGTTCTGGATGAGGGTTGATAACTTCGGCAGTCGGTGGCAGACGGTTGTTATCAAGGGCATCGCCTGGGACCAATACGTCTGGAAGTTTGAGCATAGTTACGCCACGGAGGGAGGTATCTTCTTCAGAGTTGGGGGCGAGGGGGGAACGGGCGTCGGCGTCACGAGTTCCATACTGGTGGACGATGGCAATTGGCATCACATTGCCGGAACGTATGAGAAAGCAACAGGGGCTGCGAATCTGTATATAGACGGTATTTGGGCTGCTGGCGCAAGCGCTGCCGCAGGAACAGCAATACCGACAAACGAGCATCCCCTCTACATCAACTTAGTGAAGGATGGGAAGCATCTCGACGGCGGCATCGACGACCTGCGTATCTATAAGCGTGTCCTCTCGTCAGATGAGATAGAGGCCTTAGGGGATAATATTCCCTACTTACAAGCCCATGACCCCAACCCAAAAACTGGACAAGCAGGTGTGCTGGCAAATGCGATACTTAGCTGGACAAAGGGAGATTATGCACTTACGCACGATGTATATTTAGGCACCGATGCAACGGCTGTGACCAATGCTAATACATCGACAACTGGCATATTTAGAGGCAACCAGGCGGGTACAACCTATACCCCCCTCGTCCCTCTTGAATTAGGCAATAAGACCTACTACTGGCGGATTGATGAGGTCAACTCTCCCGGTCTGTGGCCCGGCTGGGTCTGGAGCTTTAAAACCGCCTCCGCCTCTGCCACTAACCCTGGCCCTGCTGATGGGTACCAATATGCGGCCCTTGATGTGAACCTCACCTGGACTGCGGGATATGGTGCATTGAGGCACAAGGTGTACTTTGGCACAACCAATCCACCACCGACTACGGCAGTGGCGACAATATTGATGACCGACGACCCAAACACCAGCTGGAACCCACCAGGCAACCTTACAAAAGGCGTGACTTACTACTGGAAGATAATTGCGTACGATTACCTCGCTGGCGGCAGCGGTAACGCGGCCGTAGGCCCTGTCTGGAGTTTCAGAGCAACAAACCAACTGCGCGGCTGGTGGAAGTTTGATGATGGCGATGGTAATACTCCCGACGATTCAAGCGGTAACAACAACCATGCTGTCTTCGGTGTTTCCCCGAATAGTCTGCCTGCCTGGACGACCGATGGGCGGATAGGCAAGGCGCTTGAGTTTGACGGCGACCAGGACTGGGTAGAGGTCAGGCGTGACCCGAACTTAAACATCACCAAATCTATGACGCTTGCGGTCTGGATAAAAATCAACAATTTCGGCGGCGATAACCAGAGCATCATCGGCAAGTTCGACAACTGGAAGTTTGAGAGAGCAGGTACCAGCGGCACCATCCTCTGGTGCATCGAGGGCGGAGCGCCCTGGACCACCTATGGAAACATAAGTATTGACGACGGTGGATGGCATCACCTCGCCGGAACGTATGACGGAGCAACAGGGGTTCAGACTCTATATGTGGACGGTGTTCAAGACATGCAGACGAGCGGTACGCCCCACACGATACCGACCAGTACGAACCCGCTTTATATCGGCTCGAATGGGCTTGCTTGCGTCATCGACGACCTCCGACTTTACGACTATTGTCTGTCGGGGAGCGAGATATCGGTCTTGGTAGATATTCCCTGGCCGCCATACGCCCGTACCCCCAAGCCGGCCGATAAGTCAACTGTGGCAATGGAACCGGATAAGATGCTTACTCTTAGCTGGGTAGCAGGACCTGGCGCCACCTCGCACGATGTATATTTCGGCACGAGTTTCAG
The DNA here is from genome assembly GCA_002839495.1 of Planctomycetes bacterium HGW-Planctomycetes-1. Classification (GTDB taxonomy): domain Bacteria; phylum Planctomycetota; class Phycisphaerae; order Sedimentisphaerales; family UBA12454; genus UBA12454. Next base: position 10,645 of record PGYD01000036.1, on the reverse strand, counting down.
CGATGTAAATAATGCCGATCATTCGACACCTGCCGGAGTTTTCAAGGTCAACCAAGTAAGTACGACCTATGGTGTCGGACCACTTGAAACAGAGAAGACTTACTATTGGCGGATTGACGAGCTTGGCGCCGGCGCCCCTAAAGGCTTCGTCTGGCGCTTTACAACAGCAGAATATTTCTCCGTGGATAATTTTGAGGACTACAGCAACACCTCTCCCAATAGAATTTTTGACCCTAACGGGTGGATAGCCGGCGGTGGCGGGCTTGTAGATCTCAGTGACTCCAATATAGTCACGGTTCACGGAGGCCGACAGGCGATGGCGCTTGAATACGATAACCTTGCGTCGCCGTATGATTCAAATGCCACCCGCACATTTGGTTCGTCGCAGGATTGGACTGCCGATGGCGTCAAGTCATTGGAGCTGTGGGTTAGAGGTTGGCCGGCATACGTCGGCGGCTGGACAGAGGCTTCAGGTACCCACACAATTACCGCCTCCGGCACAGACATCGAGGATGTGCCGAACGTGAAATCAGGAACAGGCTACCACGATGAGTTCCATTACGCCTATAAGCAAATAACAGGCAGCGGGATTGTGGAAATTACAGCGAAGGTAGAGAGTATCAATCCCACCGACCCGTGTGTCCCTATCAACGCGTGGGCCAAGGTCGGCGTGATGGTTCGCGATTCGCTGGATCCGAACTCTAAGAACGCGCTTATGTGTATCACGCCTGAAATGGGCGCAGCTTTCCAGTATCGTAAATTGGATGCCGGTGGCACCACCAGCTATAACTACCACGCAAGCGGCGAGGATTACGTTGCCTTGAGGGACATTAACGCTCCATACTGGGTAAGGCTGGAGCTGGACTCCGATTACGGTGACATCAGGGCTTATCATTCGTCTAACGGCAGCAGCTGGACTGAGGTACAAGGCGTCAATCTTGAGATTCCTGGTATGAATTTGCCGGTATATGTAGGTTTAGCGGTAACCGCTCATAACGCTTCGGCAGTATGCACAGCAGAGTTCTCCAATGTCTCCATAACCGGAGGGACGCCGTCAGGATGGAGCAATCAAGACATCGGCATATATAGTAACGTCGGTGCTTTGCCGCTGTACATAACTTTGGAGGATGACAGCGCAGGCAGCAATACGATTATCCACACTGATCCCAATATAGTTTTGCAACCCAGTTGGCAGGCGTGGAATATTGCCTTGAGCGATTTCACGGGCGTGGACCTGACAAAGATCAAGAAGATAACTCTTGGTGTCGGGCCCGCAGCTGGTGAGGGAACGATATTCGTTGACGATATCATGCTGTATCCGCCCAGATGTATGCCTGGCCGGACGCCTGACTTTACCGGCGACTGCTTCGTTGACTACGACGACCTTAAGATACTGGCAGATAACTGGCTGGCATTGGTTAATCCTGCCGTTGACATGAATGACGATGGCGAGGTTAACTTCGAAGATTTTGCTATCTTGGCGAGTCAGTGGTTTGAGGCGGCACTATGGCCGATTGAATAAATAGCCGCTAATTAGGCGATGATTTAGTATTAGTCCGGGGCCTATACTGGTATTCAGTATGGGCCCCGGTTGTTTTTTCACCTTTAAGGGCTTGCATTCAGAAATAATAGGCCGGCAGTTAGACCGAAATTACCCAAAAAATGGAAAAGGATGAAGTTTAACGTTCAGGTTAAGAGTAAAAAGTTCGCTATAGAAATAACCAAAAATAAGGCAAGGATAAAAAGCTGTTGATAACATTTTGTGCCGTTTGTGAAATCTGCGGCTGATTTCTACGTTCTTCTGAACACTGCCACGATATTTTCAACCTCGACCACGAATAGCCTATTATCTCCTTCGAAATCAACTGGTATTGCCCCTTTTGGGTTGAACAGGACTTTGTCGTATTGCTTGAGCGGGATTTCGGGCATATTTTGCACCTCGGCCGAGACGGCCACGACTCTGCCGGTGATGGTTGGTATTTCGATATTATCCGGCAGTTTAATTCCGCCTTTGGTTTCTTTTTTATCTTCATCTTTACGGATGAGTACTCTTTTGCCGATGGGTTCGACCGTTTCGATTGGTTTTGTTTCTGCGTTATTCAGTTCTTTATCCGGTTTCATATTTTTCCCTAAAGCCTTTAATTCACATTATCCTGATTTCTGATTTCCTGCTAACCTGATAATCCCTGCTTCCTTGCTTCCCTGCTTCTTTACCTCCTTATATTCCTTGCCTCCTTATGTCTCCTTGTGCCTCACTTGACATCTTCTATCTATAATTCCTCTTTTATTAACAGCTTTTTTGTGATAAATCAATTCTTTTTTGGCCGGTTTTGCCGACAAAATCGGCAGTTTTCCCTTTTTAACGCAAGGTTATAAGCTGATTATTTACAAGGGGTTGCAAACGTTAAATTGGGCTGTAAAACCCTATATTGCCTCTTTTAACGGCATTTGAGCTTGAAATTTGGAAATTATTATTTTTTGGTTTGTTTTGGTGGTAGATTCTTTAATGGAAGATTGAACGTTTTGCCGATTATCTATGTATAGGTATAAAGTAGGGCAAGCTGTGGAAACACGAGCGGCTGATTATTTAAATATTAAATGTAATCTTCTTCTTCCTCCTCCTGCGAGCAGTTAGCGTTTCTTCACCGGGCGCGACTGCTCGTTTTTTTTGCCTCGTGATTGGGACGCTAAACGGTCGCTCTAATTCATAGCGGTACAATAAATAGAGCTAGCTCTAATAGTTACAGATTATTATGACTTATCTTGCGGTGCCAATATCAGGGGAAAATATTCAAAGCTGCCAAGAGCAGCTCAAAACGGCTGTCCAGGCGGGAGTTGAAATGCTCGAACTGCGGACAGATTATATCGAATCTCTCGATGCCGACAAATTAAAGCAGTTAATCACAGCGGCAAAACAAACCTCTCTGCCGCTCATCGTTACGTGCAGAGACGCCGAACAAGGCGGACAAAATGATCTGACTGCCGCGCTGCGAAGTCAAATCCTTGCCGAGGCGGTAAAACTCGGCGCCGATTTAATCGACTGCGAATACGCGAATTTCATAAAAAGCAACTTCGGCGAAACAATCAAAAAAGCCCTTGCCGAGAATAAAAAAACAAGACTTATCCTGTCAGCGCATAATTTTAAGGAGCCGTTCGGGAACTTGGACGAGATTTACGAACAGATGTTCGCGGCATTTCCGGCGGCAATCGCGAAAACGGCCTATCAGGCCAATCATATAAACGACTGCTTCGCGGCTTTCGATGTCCTTAAAAAGTACGGCAGCAAGGCAATTGCGATATGTATGGGACAGGCGGGCGTGAGCAGCAGGATTATGGCGAAAAAATTAGACGCTTTTCTGACGTTCGCGAGTATCGAAGATACGGCCGCAACTGCATCGGGACAAATAACCGCGGAAAAAATGAAAAAACAGTACCGGTTCGATTCGATAAATAATGAAACCGAATTTTTCGGCCTTATCGGCGACCCTGTGGGACATTCCATAGGCCCGGTCGTGCACAATGCCTGCTTCGAAGCGGAAAATTTGAACTGTGTATATCTGCCGATGCTCGCGGCGGGAGGACAGACGCAATTCGACGAATTTCTCGACAACATAACCGCAAGGGACTGGCTGAATATGCGGGGATTCAGCGTAACGATTCCGCACAAGGTCAATGCGCTCGAATATGCCGAGGAAAAGGGAGAATATATCGAGCCTTTAGCGGCGCAAATCGGCGCGGTCAATACATTAACCGTCGGATTGAACAAAAGAATCAACGGCTATAACACCGATTACACCGGCGCGATGGACGCGCTGACAGATGCGATGGATATAAGAAGAAAACAACTGCACGGCAAAACCGCGGCGGTAATCGGCGCAGGCGGCGCGGCAAGGGCAATCGTCGCAGGATTGGCCGACGTGGGAGCGAAAATAACGATATACAACCGCACAATATCGAAAGCACAAAATCTCGCGGCCGAATTCGACTGCCGCTGGGCAAGTCTTGAAAATTTGAAAAATATCGACGCCGAAATCATAATCAACTGCACAAGTATCGGAATGCATCCGAAAACAGATGCAAGTCCGGTGCCGAAAGAATGCCTAAAGCCGATGATGGTTGTTTTCGATACAGTTTATAACCCCTTGGAAACACTGCTGTTACAGCAGGCAAAACAAGCCGGCGCAAAAACTGTGGGCGGATTCGAGATGTTTATCGGTCAGGCCGCTGAACAATTCAAATTGTTCACGCATAAGGATTGTCCGATGGATACGCTGCGCAAAATAACGCTTGAAGCTTTGGGAGAAAAGTAAACCTTACTCAGCTTCTTCCTGTTTCTGTTTTGCGTACTGGGCGACGACCTGCTGCTGGACATTGGAAGGCACAACTTCATAATGACTCAACGTCATAGAGTAGCTGCCCTGACCGCCGGTAACGCTTTTTAGCTGGCTGTCATAACTTGCCACTTCAGCCAGAGGAACCAGCGCCTTGATAACCATCATATTTCCGGCAAGCATATCCTGACCCTGCACTCTTCCTCTTCTGCTGGACAGGTCGCCAGCGATACTGCCGACGTGGTCGGCGGGAACGGTGATTTCGATATTGACGATTGGTTCGAGCAGGCAGGGTTTTGCCTTTTGAACGGCATCGATAAAGGCGCCTTTGCCTGCAGCGCGGAAAGCGACTTCCTTCGAATCGACAGGGTGGTGCTTGCCGTCATAAATCGAAACTTTTATATCCTGCATCGGAAAGCCCGCGACAACGCCGTTGTTTACCACTTCCTGAATGCCTTTTATAATGGGCGATTCGAACTGGCCTGGTATAGAGCCTCCGAAGACGTCCCATGTGCATTGCAGCGATTCTTCCGAACCGCGGGGAGCAGGTTCAACACGCAGATAAACTTCGCCGAACTGGCCTGCGCCGCCGGTCTGTTTTTTATGACGGTAATGGCCGTCAGCCTTTGCGGTAATAGTCTCACGATACGGAATTTTGGGTTTTTTGGTAGTAACGGAAAGTTTGAACCGTTTTTCCATTTTGGAGAGCATAACACGAAGATGCAAATCGCCCAGACCGCTGATAACAAGCTCGTGGGTCTGATGGTCGCGGCTTACCTTGAAGCAAACGTCTTCTTCGGTGAGTTTTTCCATCGCAGTGCCTAATTTCTGCTCGTCGCCTTTAGACGTCGGCTCGAGAGCAAGACTGAACATCGGGGCCGGAACCTTCGGCATTTCGAATTTTCCTGAAACTTTGCCGTCGTGAATGAGGTCGCCAATCTGGAGTTCCTCGAGTTTGGCAAGAGTAATAATATCGCCCGCAATACCGACGGGGATTTCACTGATTTCAGTGCCCTGATTTTTGAGGACGTGGCCGGGCCGAATGGCTTTTTTATCAGTACCCCTCATCATACCAGTATCGCTCTTGAGCGTTCCGCTGAAGATTCTTATCGAGGCGTATTTCATATTGGAACGCGGGTCAAGACCAATCCTGAAGACAAGCCCTGCGAGCGGGCCCGCCGGGTCTGCCTTGATTTCGGTAATTTTATCGCCGTCGATGAGTTTTACCGGTTTTACCTGTGCCGGCGAAGGAGCGTAAGTAGTAATCAAATCCAGAAGCTCGGTTATACCGACTTCCTTGCGGGCATTGGTGAAAAGAATCGGAATAATTTTCCCTTCCGCAATCGCCTTTGCGAATACAGCGGCGATTTTATCCTGCGAGAGCTGTTCGCCGCCAAGATAGGCCTCCATAAGCTTATCGTCGGCCTCGATTGCACTTTCGACAAGCTCGGTATGAGCCTGCGCGACATCCATAACAGGCGAACTGCCGGTACTGTTGGCAAGGCAGTCTATGACGGACGCTTTGTCAGCAGAAGGCAAATTGGCGCATCTGCACTGCGTGCCGAAGGTCTGCTGAATGATTCCGATAAGCTCGGAAATATCCGCTGTTTCGGAGTCGAGTTTATTGATGATTATGAGCCGGGACTTTTGAGCCTCTTCGGCGGCCTGATAAAGTTTTCGGGTATTGATTTCAATACCGGCAGAAGCGTTTATCACCACCGCACATAAATCAGCGGCAGGAATCGAAGTCAAAGCGGCGCCGATAAAATCGGGATAACCGGGAGAGTCTATAAGGTTTATGGTCTTGCCGTTATGAACGGTATGTACGATTGCCGAGTGAATCGAATTGCCGCGTTCTTTTTCCTCATCGTCAAAATCGCAAACGGTATTTTTCTCCTCGATAGTTCCCAACCTGTTGGTTTTGCCGGTCTTATGGAGAATCGCCTCGGCTATGCTTGTCTTGCCTGCTCCGCCGTGTCCGAGAAGTACTACGTTCCGAATATCGTTGATATCAGCCACAATAAACTCCTGAGAATAGAACTGCAAAATGCCTTTAACTGCCTAAAAAGGCAGATGATACAATAAAACAGGTACAAGGGCAAGGGGAATTTAGAAAACAAAAAAACCATAAAGTAAATAAATCAGTATGCTTAATCCTCTTGCAAAACCGGCGATAACCCTGTAAATTATAGCGGTTTAAATCGTTTTATGACGGGCTCGTAGCTCAGTCTGGTAGAGCAGCGGACTCATAATCCGTCGGTCCAAGGTTCAAATCCTTGCGGGCCCAGTGTACCATAGTTTGGGGAATAGTGTAACGGCAGCACGAGTGGCTCTGAACCACTTAGTCAAGGTTCGAATCCTTGTTCCCCAGTTTTTACCCCTCCATTCTATCTTGCGTTTTAGTTGAGTATGACGTGAGTCCTAAAAAGGCGGGTATGTTAGAAGCCGACGAGGGCAAAGGGTTCGACCCGGAAAACGTCGATGACCCAAGACTTGGCGAAAATATCTGCAAAATGGGAGGCAGAGGCGTGCTGCTGATAAAGTCATATATGGACGAAGTAGAATACAATCGAGCAGGCAATACAGTACGTATGCTCAAATTCAACAGCAAGGCCGCCAGAGGCGGAGAACAGTAGAGCAGTTGAACAGGGGAACAGGAGAGAAAGGAACCGCCGAAGGTGGAGTTTTAAGACAGTACCAACATCCTCAGTTTTCGTTCAGTCTCTTAACATACGAGCCCAATTCATATTAATAAAAAAGGCTTTACGAGATTATATAAGCACGTTACAATTAAATTGAGCAATGGAAGTGAAATATATCAAAAAGCGTTTAGTTGCAGATTTACTTGACCTATGATTTCAATAGAGTTACAAGCACGCCGACACGAGCAAATATATTCCGATAAACATCGGAAACTTGGGGGGATGCATTATACCCCTGACTCGTTGGTGGATTATATTGTCAAACGAGCACTTCGGCCACTATTGAACACCCCTGATAATCTATCGCAAATAAGAATTATCGACCCTGCCTGCGGCTCCGGTCTTTTTCTTCTAAAGGCTTATGAAGTTCTTGCCGACTGCTGGCAAAAAACTTTCGGCAACTTCAGTGCAAAGGATGCAAAGTTTATTCTCGAAAACTCTCTTTTTGGTATTGATATTGATGAACAGGCCGTTTTGGAGACCAAGAAAAATCTTCTTCAAAAAGCCTGCCTTTCTGAACGTGATTACGTTAATATCAATAAGAATATTGCAGTCGGGGATGCCCTGTTTCTGCGTCCTTCTTCAACATTGATACCACCGTCGGAGCAGGAATTTAACGGACTATTGACCAACGAGTTTTTCACAAAACACAGCTTTGATTGTGTTATTGGGAATCCTCCTTATGTCCGTATTCAAAATACTCCACGCGAGAAAAGAGAACGTTATGCATTGTCCTATACAACCGCTGCCGGTCGTTTTGATATTGCCGCTTTATTTCTCGAATTGTCGGAATATCTACTGAGTGAGAAAGGCAGGCTCGGTTTTATTGTTTCCAATAAGATACTTTCAACCGCGGGTGCAAAGAAAATCAGGTTTTTCCTACTAAAGCATTTTAGTATCGAAGAAATTGTGGATTTAGGCGATACCAAACTTTTCAATGCCGCTGTGCTGCCAATGATTCTTATAGTTGGTCGTGATAATGGGAACGGCAAATGTATAGCTTATTCATCAATTACTGAATTGCATAACGGGGCAGCAAATAAATCTTCGACAACAGATCTTTTGCAACTTCTGGAAAAGAGCGAAGTGCCTTTTGAAGCAAATGTATCTTTTGCCGACAGGGCTTTTCAGGTTCAGCGTTTTTATGCCAATCCGCCATCTTGGCAAACTAATGTCTGGACTTTTCACAATGAACGTCAAAACCACCTGCTGGCAAAAATAAGGCATAATTCTGCCTGTACCATAGATGAACTGGCTAGGAAAGTTAGCGTGGGATTAAAAACGACTGCGGATAATGTATTTATCAAGCCTATGACTCAAGAGTTCGTTCGACAAAAAACTTTGGAAAGAGATTTAGTCTTTCCGGTTATTGAAAGTCATAATGTTGAACGGTGGACTTATTCGTGGAATCCGCAACAAGACCTTTTCGTGTTATACCCACACATTGAAAAAAACGGAAGAGTAATTCCAGTCGAATTAGACGTTTACCCGAAAATCAAAGAATATCTCGAAAGCAATCGCAATCAACTGGAAGCGAGAAATTATCTGTCCGATAGCGGCCGTCGCTGGTATGAAATTTGGGTTCATCAATCCCCCAGTGATTTTTGCAGGAGAAAAATTATCACACCTGATCTTTCTTCCCATAATCGTTTTGCTCTTGACGATAGGGGCTTCTATGTCAATGGTACCTGTTTCTATCTAATCCTGATGGACGAATCTGATATTTCATACTATTCAATCCTTGGTCTGCTCAACTCAAAAGTGATTGAGTATTTCCATAAAACAACCAGCGGCAATTCGTTGTATGCAAAACGTTTTCGTTATTGGTCATCATACATTCAAGGATATCCTGTAGCCAAACGATTGCTTACCGACCCTGATATAAGGTCGTTACTTGCCCGCAATGTTTCTAATTTGCTTAACACAACCAATATAGCCGAACGGGCAGAACTCGAAAAGGAAAACGACCGTCTTTGCTATGAATTATTCGGCTTTACAGACGACGAGATTAGAGAAATTGAGTCAACATTATCTGTATGCAGTCCACCCTCTCGCAAGAAAGGTATTGCAGCCAAATGACAATTAGAGAATCTCTTTTAATTTCGGCAAACAAAAAGAAAAAACTCATATTTCAAACAGATTTGGAAGATGCAAATGGTCTTGCGACCCAACCACCTGCCAAGGAGATTTTTTACTCGCTTGAGGAAATCGCCGTTCTAACAGAAGATTTGATGGCGATTGACGCACCAACAGATGGCAATGGGCGTATTCTGGAAGTTCGTCCGAAAGGGCACTGGTTTGAATTCGAAGTTGCCAAACGATTAGGCTACAATTATCCGCCGGGCGGCGGATTATTTCCGGACATACGCCATCAAGCTCTTGAAATCAAACATCATACGGGTAAAAATATCACGGTCGATTTTGGCCGTTACCACCCCGGTTCTGATGAAGTAATAAATGAAACATGGAATCGTCAATTGCAACTCAAAGTCAAAGATGTCCGTTATCTTATCGCATTAGCACCCCCTCCAGAATTCAAGGTAACAACTCTTATTCTTCTTACTGGGTCCCAAATTGTGAGCGTCTTCGGTGTTTCACCGAAAGCAACCATTAAATATCAAATGGGAATTTCTGAAAAATGGAGACAAGAACATCGTGGAAAAATGCTGGTCGGGAAAAAGACTTGGCAAATGGAAGAGTAATCTCTGATGAGAGAGTTGCCGAAATGGAGTGTAGGTGAAATACATAGCGACTACGCCGCGACTAAGTGAAGTTCAGGACAGCCCCGATGAAGTAGTCTTGAAGAGCCTTCAATGAAGCTAATTAACGCCACTTCACAGGGTAAACTTCCTTTATGAGGCATTGGGAAAATTTAAAACGGCAAACTCCTTATGATGGATTTTTGCGGCGGCATCATAAGCACGGGCGGCTTCGATTTCATTATCGAAATAGCCGAGGAATATAAGTTTGCCTTCGTACTTAATGGCTGATATCCATTTTTTCTCCCTTTTGTTAAACCAAACACCCTTGTATTTCGAAGTGCATTTGGTGGTTCTTTTTCTTCGGTTATATGCGTTCTGCGAACGAGTGGCTAATTGCAGATTGTGCCGAGAATTGTTAAGGCCATCGTGGTCGATATGGTCCGCAACAAAGCCGGGCAGGGGGGAGATAACCTCGTTGTGCATATAAATTATTCTGCGTTTTTTAGAACGTACGGCATAAAAACATTTAGGGCCTCTTAACGCCCGCCATCGGTGCTGATTCAGTCTTTCGTAGTCTTCAAGGCTGACAATAGCATATTTGCCGAGCGTCAGTTTTATAGCTCTTAATTTGCAATTATGCTTCATTTCCATAAAACGCAGCCGAAGCCAGATGTGAATAGAAACAATAAAATCGGGAACGGGAACCGGAAAATGATAAAGCTGCATAATAACTCCTTAAAATTCGAAGCACGAAATCCGAAACTCGAAACAAATCCGAATTACCAAAACTTAAGGGTATCTCTAAAAATTTAGTTTGTCACTGCGAGCCCTTCGGCCCTCGGCTCGAAGGCCGAGAGGCCTGCGGCTTCGCTCAGGATAAACTCCGCGAAGCAGTCTCATTTCTGAAGCA
>PGYD01000152.1 GCA_002839495.1 Planctomycetes bacterium HGW-Planctomycetes-1 | reverse complement strand
GCTGACCTACGACCTGATGATCCTTTATTTACTTTTCAAAAAGAGCTTTTTTACATATTATTATTAATGTTTTCTACAGAGCAAATATAAACTTAAAAATGAACGATTTTATCTCAAACAATATCCGAATTATACGCCAAAGGCCGTTTTTATGCAAGTCTCGCAATAAAAAAGCATTAGAGACGAAAAAAACCTTGATTTTTAGACGGTTTTATGGTATAATATGCACAAAATAAGGGTTTTTTAAGACTTAAAAACCGAGGAGTTCCGACTGATTCGGAACTGCCGTTCACCATAATTTACACATTTTATTTCTACAATTTTTTTAGAGGATTTCATAATGAACAGTATCATTCTATCCGCAGAGCGTATCGTTAAGGCAAATGATTTTTATGAAACGCTGAGAAGGACAAGGCCGCAGACGAGAGCCGATTTGAAAAACTATCTCAAAGTTTTTCTTGGCATCGACATCGGCGATGTGAATATCTGTCCGGAACATAACAGTCCGCTCGATTATCTCTGGCACTGCTATGCAGAGCCTGGAGCGAAAGCGACAGGAGAAAGCAGAAGCGGCGATTGTGTCGTCTGGGCGGGCCGCGGCGGCGGCAAGACACTTTTGGCAGCGGCGGCGACACTTTTAGACAGTATTTTCAAGCCCGGCTGCAAAACGCGAATCCTTGCCGGCAGCGAAACACAGGCGCAAAGAATGTACGATTATATGCTCGGATTTGTGAACAACGGTTTCGAAGATTTTCTTGCAGGGCCTGTCCGCAAGGATAAATGCCGGTTTCTGAACGGCTCCGATGTCGAGGTATTAACGCAATCTGCGGCGAGCGTGCGAGGCAGTCATATTCATAAACTGCGTTGCGATGAGGTCGAGCTGTTTGACAGGCAGGTCTTCGAGGCGGCAAAGTTCATAACCAAAAGCACGGACGAAATCGTCGGTGCGATGGAAACGTTGAGCACGATGCACCAGCCTTTCGGGATAATGCACGATATTGTCGGCAAGGCGCAGTCGGCGGGTGTGCCGATATTCAAATGGTGCGTCTGGGAAGTAATTGAAAACTGTAAAGGCCGTTCGTGCAGCCGTTGTCCGTTAAATAATGATTGTATGGGCAGGGCAAAAAAAGCGAACGGGTATTTAAAAATCGATGACGTTTTGGCGCAGATGAGGCGGAGCAGCAGGGCGGCGTTCGAATCCGAGATGCTTTGCCTCAGGCCGTCGCTTGAAAACGTCGTCTTTGCGGAGTTCGAGCCTGATGTACATATAAAAGAAGTTGAATATAACCCATCACTGCCTTTGTATCGGGCGATTGATTTCGGGTTCGTCAATCCGTTTGTATGTCTCTGGATTCAGGTCGATGAAAAAGGCACTGTCCGCGTCATCGACGAATATGTAAAGAGCAGGATAACGATAGACGGCCACGCACAGGAGATTAAAAACCGAAAGCCTTTTATCGAGGACAATGTAATCGCGACTTTCTGCGACCCTGCGGGTGCGGGCGTTAATGACGTTACGGGCACAAGTCCTGTTTTTCAGTTAAGACAGGCCGGAGTAAAGCTGCGGTATAAGAGAAGCTCGATACTTGAGGGGATTGAGCTTGTAAGGAGGTTTTTGCGAAGCGGCGACGGGCAAAGCAGTCTGGTTATCAGTCCGCGATGCGGCAGATTGATTGAAGCGATGCAGTGCTATCATTATCCACAGGCCGGCTGTGAGGAGTTGCCATTGAAAGACGGCATTTACGACCACCCGATAGATGCTTTACGGTATTTCTTTGTGAATTACAACAGTTCCAATTCCACAAAAAACAGGAGATATTAGAGTGTTTTTTCTGTATTTTTAAAAAAATAATTAATTTTAATTAAATTTATTGACGAACATATAAGTGTTATATATACTAAAACCTATCCCAAAACCTCAATTTTTGGGTTAATATGAGCCGATATATGGTTTATGGACATAACAAACGAACAATGGCAACGGATTGCAAAGTTCA
>PGYD01000151.1 GCA_002839495.1 Planctomycetes bacterium HGW-Planctomycetes-1 | reverse complement strand
CGGTCAAATTGAAATCGATACAGGTCATAATTTGTTTTAAGTCTTTTGCTTATTTAATGTTATAATAAAACTGTTAAAAGTTAACGGGACAGTACTGAATAATAATAATAAATTTTAGGTATAAGGATATTGATAAGGCATGAAATTTGACGCTGACAAATTATCAGAATCGCTTCGTAAGCGATGCCCTGAAATAATTTTTGCTATTCTGCATGGCTCGGCCCAGGAAGGCATCATTAGAGAAGGCGGCGATATAGATATAGCAATCTATATCAACGGAAAAGCAAGCCTTGAGCTTTATCAGCGAATTTACGGAATTGTTCACTTTGTGGCCGGGAACTCCGAACCCGATATAGGAATTTTGAATAATGCCGAACCTATTTACCGTTTTGAGACACTAAAAGGCAAACTGCTTTCCCGCCGAGACAAGAATAAATTTCTGGATTTCTACTCACTGGCCTGCAGAGAATACGAGAACCAGATTGCCAACTATGAAAGACAACACAAATACCGTCTCGAAGCAAAAAATGTTAAATTGCAGAGGGATAATTAATCCGCCCTAAAATTCAATCATCGCTTTGATAATACCATCCTTGTAGCCTGCGGCGGTATTATTTTACAATTTTAAATTTTCAATCTTAAGGGTATCTCTAAAAATGTCATTGCTTCGTCCCCCCGCGTCTTGCTGTCGCCTGCCTCCGCGTCTCTCGACGCGAGTCGAGGCGGCAGGCAAGACAGCAGCGGGTGTCCTCGCAATGACATTTTTAGAGATACCCTTAAATCTTCAATTACAACGTTTTCACTTGTTTTTAAACATTAAACCTAAAGAATATAATATCGCCGTCCTGAATGACATAGCTTTTACCTTCGAGTCGAACTTTGCCGGCGGCCTTTACCGCTTTTTCGTCGCCGAATTGTTTCAAGTCTTCAAAGTGCATCGTTTCAGCCCTGATAAAACCGCGTGCTATATCGCTGTGAACTTTTCCCGCCGCTTCAACCGCAATTGTTCCTTTCTTAATCGGCCAGGCTCTCGTCTCATCGTCGCCGACCGTGAAAAAGTTAATCAGTCCCAGCGCAGAATAACAGCTTCTGACAAATTTGCTCGCCGCCGATTCGGCCAGGCCCAAATCTTTCATAAATTCTTTTTTGCTCTCTTCATCGAGCTGACTGATTTCGTATTCGAGCTCGGCACAAACCGAAATTACCGGTATGCTCGAATCGATAATATCTTTCGTATCGAAACTCTGGGCGGGATTATTTTCAGAAGTATTAAAAACAACCACCATCGGCTTGAGCGTCAAAAACCCCAGCGGCTTTACAAGCTCAAGTTCAAGGTCGTTTGCAATCGCGGTCTTCAAAGGTTTTTCAGCCTCGATTGTTTGTCGCAGTTTTAACTGAATCTCAAGCTCTGCTTTTTGTTTCGCCTGGTCTTTCGAGGGTTTATTGACCTGCTTTTCAAGCTTTTCTATTCGCGTCTCGACAAGCTCAAGGTCGGCCAGCAGGATTTCCGTCATCAGTTCGGAAAGTTCCTTTAAAGGCTCGGCCTTAATTCCGGCGTTGTCAAACGCCCTGATGACAAGTACGAGAAGCTCAGCGGTTCTGACCTGATTGAGCAGCCTCCTTGCCGCCGAGCGGGTATGGTCATCGGCAAAAGACAGACCCGGCAAATCGATGCAGTCTATCGTCGCGTGGACATTTTTTTTAGGCTTATACAAATTGAAGAGCCAGTCAAGTCTCTCGTCCGGCACTTTTGCGATTACCTCTTCAATCTGCGCTCCGCCGGCCTGGCCGAGCTTTCTGCCGCTTACCGCCGCAAGCAATGTACTTTTGCCTGAACCTGTTATACCGAGAAATACTGTTTTCATCCCGCACCTTCTTATAGCCACAGAGTTATATATTTTATTTTAGCCACAGAGCGGCTGTGTTTAATTTCAAGGATTTTTTAGAATTATTTCTTCCGTCCATAATGTCTGATTCCTTATCATCGTATTGAGTATTATCAACA
>PGYD01000035.1:13736-16944 GCA_002839495.1 Planctomycetes bacterium HGW-Planctomycetes-1 | reverse complement strand
AGCGGAGGCTCACGCGGGTTTATTTTCTCCGGCGGCGAAACCAGTAACACCGTGCTTGACGGCTTTACTATCATTAACGGCGGCGGCGATGTTAATGATACATTATCAGGCGCTGCTATATACATTGGTTCGAACAGCAGTCCGACTATCGTCAATGTCGATATACAAGATAGTACGATATATAATGCCAATGGTGCAGCTATTTATATTGGTCACAAATGCGGGCCGAGCTTATTTAATGTAAATATCACTAATTGCCAGGTAAACAATGGTAATGGCGGTGCTATATATGTAGGAACAGAGGCCTACCCGAAATTTACTAACTGCTCAATTAAAAACAGCAGTGCTTTCGGCGGCTCAGGCGGCGCTGTATATTGCTCGATAAGAAGCACCCCTTCATTCATCGATTGTACTTTCTCCGATAATAGTGCCGGCATTTCTGCAGGTGCAGTTTACAGCCATGCCGGCTGCGATTCATTATTCCAAGGATGTAAATTCAACAATAACACAGTTTTGCTTGGCGGCGGTCAGCAAAGCCGAAGAGGCGGAGGCGGCGGTTTATACTGCTCTATAAACAATATCCTTGAGGTTAATGAATGCGATTTCGCAAACAATACAGCAGGTTCTGGAGGCGCTGTCTTTATGAACTCCAATTGCTCTGCTGCCGTTAAAAATACAACCTTCAGTACAAACTTTGCCGATAACGACGGCGGCGCTGTTTATATTACGGATTCCAACACCATAGAAATTACAGACATTAATATAACCGAGAGCACAGCGCTGCGCGGCGGCGGTATCTTTGCTCTTAATTCACCAAAAGTTACGATTGCTAATTGCGAGCTTAATGCCAACAGGGCTTATGGCCTGACAACCCCGAGCGACCCTAATTTGGTTGGTTCAGACGGGAACTTTATAGCTCAGGGCGGCGGTATTTTTGCGTTCGCCAGTATCGAAAAAATTGCCGATTGCCGTATTACAGGCAATACGGCCACTACAAGCGGCGGCGGCATCTACATAGCAGGCCAGCAGGAAGATGCAAACTATCCGCAAATATTTAACTGCCTTATCGCAAAGAATCAGGCCGGCAGCGATGGCGGCGGTATATCTGTCAACTGGTTCGCAAACACACATATTCAAAACTGCACAATCGCTGAAAATACTGTAACTAATATAAACGGCAATGGCGGCGGTTTGTACTGCTCATATGGGGCATATACCGATGTAAAAGATACTATATTATGGGCAAATATCGGTACGGACGGTTCACAATTAGCAATTGGAAGCGGTGATGTTTCTTATCCATTGCCCAGCACTATAAATATATCTTACAGCGATATCGACCTGAGATATACATCCGGCATAGATTCAACCGGATATGGCTCAGGCGGTTCCGGCTCGACATCTGCCCCGAGGCTTGTCGATGAACAAACCATTTATAATGAGATTAATACTTCAGGTTCAGCGAAAATTATCGTAACCCTTGTCGAACCGGACGAGGCAAAAACGACTGACTGGGCTTCGCCGGCTTCGGTGAGCGCTTTACAAAGTAAAATCACAACGCTGCAGAATCAGGCTCTCTCGGCAGTTAATCCGAGTGAATTTACAATGCGGCATAGACTCACGAACGTAGCCGCTTTCAGCGGTAATGTAACCGTTTCAGGACTCAGCAAACTGCTTGTTAATCCGACGGTTGCTCACGTCGAACCGGTAAGGACCATCCGGCCGATGCTTGCCCAGGCTATTCCATTGGCCAATGCACTTGCTACACGGCCAACCTACAATGGCCAGGGAGTATCTATCGCCATAGTTGATACGGGTGTAGATTACACTCATCCGAGACTTGGCGGCGGAACTTTCCCGAACAGCAAAGTCATCGGCGGTTATGATACGGGCAATAATGATGCCGACCCGATACCGGTGGGCGAAGCCCACGGTACAGCCTGTGCCGGTATCGCGGCAGGTCTGCTCGGAACCGTCGGAGATTATATCGGCGGTGTCGCTTATGGCGCAAAAATATATGCCCTAAAGGCCAGCCCTGATAATGCTGGATATTTCTTTAATGACGCCACACTAGCCGCATGGGATTGGTGCATAAGCCATAGAAATGACAACATATCTAACCCAATCAAAGCTATGAGCAATAGCTGGGGCATCACGAATTATCCTATAAATAACCCGGCAGAGGCGGACGCACTTTCGCCGGCACATACCATAGCGGCACAAACCGCCGTTAATGCGGGCATAACTATTCTTGCCGCATCGGGCAATGACGGCTTCGCAGGCGATGGTATCTCCTGGCCGGCGGCAATGTCAAACATAATAAGCGTTGGCGCCGTGTATGACACGACAGATACAGTAACCGAATATTCCAACACGGCGAATATTCTCGATATTCTTGCCCCTGCCGACCCTGTATATACCACCGATATTATCGGTTCGGCCGGTTACAGCACCGGCGATTATTATCCGTATTTCAACGGCACAAGTTCAGCTTGTCCGTTTGCAGCAGGTGCAGCAGCAGCTCTGCAAAGTGCGGCAAAACAAATAACAGGCGACTATCTGACTCCAGCTCAGATTAAATCTTTCCTGGTTGCAAGCGGCAACCCTGTAACAGACACCAAGGTCACAATAACGAAGCCGAGAGTAAATCTCGGCGCTGCGATTGCTATGCTCGGCGAATCTGCACCTGTTTATACAGAACCAAGCAGCACGATAACCGGCCTCCAGAAAGATGTAAACGATATGTGGACTGCTGTCGGCAGCAGCAATATTTCCGAAGACCCGAATTTCGTTCCTGGCATCAACTACTACTTAAGCCATATAGACGCTATGCAAGTCTATACCAGCCCCTGTTTCGACATCGGCAGCACTCTGGCGGCAAATCTCGGCCTTGATACATATACGACAAGGGTCGATAACTTCAAAGATATTGGTAATGTTGACCTTGGTTATCACTATCCTGAAGGCATAACAACACGTTATGAATTAAGAGTCGAGATTAGCGGCTCGGCCTGGGGCACTATCAAAGCGCCGTGGCTGGCAGGATATACTTATAATATTTATGCCGGACAAATAATAACTTTTGAGGCAGTCCCAGATGCTAACTACAAGGTAGCTAACTGGTTCATTGATGATGTGGGCCAGCAAACAAACAGTAGTAATTTTACCACAACAATGGACAGGAGCAAAAAAGTCTCCGTCAGCTTTG
>PGYD01000035.1:0-13727 GCA_002839495.1 Planctomycetes bacterium HGW-Planctomycetes-1 | reverse complement strand
ATGTCCCCGCCGATTATCCGGATTTAGGCTCGGCTATAAATGCGGCTAAAGATGGAGATATTATTGTTTTGGCCAGGGGTACCTATTACGGGCCTGAGACAAATCTTGGTCCTTCAACGATTTGGATAGACGGTAAAAATATAACCATAACCAGTACAGCTCCGGACGAACCTAATACTATTGCCCAGACTATTATCTACGGAAACGGCTTTACAATCTTCGATGTCAACCGAAGTATGACGATAGAAGGCATTACTATTCAAGACGCCCATTATTACGCGGGAGATGTCGATTGCAGTGCACAATGGGCTCATGGCCCGACCGGAGACGGATATAACGGCTTTAGTATTTTAGGAGGAGCAATGAGATTGTATAATGCCTCGCCGACAATCCGTAACTGTCAATTTATAAACTGTTCTGCTCTGGGCACCAACGGCTGTGACGGCACAGGCGAAGCCGGCGATGGCGGCTGGGCAGGCTGGGCACACGGCGGCGCTATCGGAATAGATGAAACGAGCAATCCGCTTGTCAAAAACTGCAACTTTATAGACTGCTATGTACAGGGCGGAGACGGCGGAGACGGCGTAAACAGCACTGTAGGCGGCCACGGCGGAAACTGGGGTGACCATACCTCGAACAGATGGGATTTCGGGCCTTATGAACCATACTGGTATTACAGCGGAAAAGGCGGTGCAATATACTGCGCAAGCGGAAGCAAACCGGTGTTCGAGGATTGCCTCTTCCAAGGCAATGTCGCTTACAGCGGTGTTTCCGGTACAAGCGATGTCGATTACAGCGGCTGGCCGCAAGTTAACTATGCTCTACCGGCTTTCGGCGGAGCTGTTTATATCGCAAGGGGCAGTGAAGCGAAATTTACAAATTGTACTTTCATCGACAACGAAGCCGACACTCGCGGTCAACTCGGCGATGTCAATACCCCTGAGGGTGTTACGATTTATAGTCCGGTGGTAAGCTACGGCGGCGGAATCTGCACCGAAAATACAGGTGTGCTCGACGCTGCCGATTTAACACAGCTTATCGAAAACTGTTCATTCTTCAACAATCGTGCCTGCTCAGGCGGCGGTATATATCAGAAAGGAGCAACCGCTCATCTAATCAATAATACTTTTGAAAATTGCACTTCGATGCTCGGCGGCGGTATGTCGATGATTAACAATAGTTCAATTATTGTCGATTGTTATTTCAACCATAATCGGGCTATCGAACCGGCAGGACTCGGCGGAGCGATTTACTCTTCAAGCGATACGATGTTTTACGATTGCCAGATTACAGGCAATAACGCGGCTGTGGCAGGCGGCGGAGCTTACTTTACAGGTGATTTCGAGCCTTATATGCACAATTGCCTTATTACAAACAATAACGCAAACAGAGACGGCGCCGGCGCAGCAGCCGCCTGGGGTATTGAACTTACGCTCTCGAACTGCACGTTAGCAAATAATACAATTTTAGGCACCGGCTTCGCTTCCGGATACGGCGGCGGCTTAAGCTGTGCTTATGAAGCCTATACAAAGGTGGTTAACAGCATTCTGTGGAATAACAACGCTGAATATGGTTCGGAAATAGCCATCGGAAATATGTTTGATGCTGCTGATAAATACGGCGCCCAAGTGGATGTTTCATACAGCGACATAAAAGACGGTCAGGCCGGCATATTTGCCGATACCGAAAACGGCTGTGCACTCAATTGGGGCGCAGGCAACTTTAATGGCACAAGTTTGGAAAGCCCATTATTCGTTATTGGGCCATGGGGTAACTTCTATCTTAGCCAAACCGCAACTCCTGACGCCAACCAGACAGTGGACAGCCCTTGCGTCGATGCGGGCTTTGGCTCTGCCATAGACAATAGTATGTATAAACATACTACCAGAACCGACCATATTATTGACGTCGCCGATTCCAATGTTGATATGGGTTATCACTATACACTGGTTGCCGACCTGCTTGGAGATTTTAATTTTGACGGTATTGTAACCTTTGAAGATTTCGGTTTGTTTATACTGTTCTGGCTGGATGACGGTTGCACTTTCCCATATTACTGTGCCGGCCGCGATCTGAATAAAGACGGCAGAGTAGATTTTGAAGATTTTGCTCTCTTTGCCGAGAACTATGGCAAGACGGAGACCGTTCCGCCAAGACCGAACCCAATGACCTGGGCGTTATCTCCTCGTTCGGCAGGCTTGAACTCAATTACAATGAGGGCAACCGCTGCAAGGGATAATTCGAGTCCGGTAATCGAATACTATTTCGAGTGTGTATCCGGCGGCGGCAATAATCGCGGCTGGAGCACAAATACAACCTATACGGATACCGGCCTAACTCACGGACAACTGTACGGTTATCGCGTTAAGGCCAGAGATGCCAAACATAACGAAACCAAATGGAGCTCTATAGGCTACGCCGTACCAGGCGAAGATAGGACTCCGCCGGAACCGAACCCGATGGCGTGGGCAATGGTACCTTATGCCACATCGAGCAACTCTATTCGTATGATTGCAACAACCGCTACGGATATTTCCGGCGTCGAATACTACTTCGAGGAAACCAGCGGCAACCTATACGGAACTACCAGCGGCTGGCAGGACAGCCCGATTTATGAAGATATCGGCCTTTTGCCGAGTACTACATATAGCTACAGGGTTAATGCTCGTGATAAATCGCCTGCTCAAAACCCAACCGGCTACTCAGACATAGAATCAGCTACTACACCTGCCGAGGGCGAGCCGAATTTGCCGACAGAAAATACTCCGCCGACGCCTAATCCGAGTCAGTGGGCAAGCACGCCTATTTCTTACTATGACGGAACATTTTATTACCACACTATGACCGCTGTTGAAGCGACAGATGACAACCTGCCTGTTTACTACCGCTTCGAGTGTACTTTTGGCGCAGGCACAAGCAGCGGCTGGCAGCTAAGCCCAACCTATAATGCAGGACCGTATCTTGTCTCCAACTATAGCGTTTACAGGGTTTATACGAAAGATTCTTTGGGCAATACCGGTTCGCCATCGACTAAATACAGTACAAGCGGTGAGTGGATTCCTTAATATTAACACAAGTAAAAATACAAAGCCCTCGTCAAAAACGGGGGCTTTTTTATTAAATAACCTCTTATTGCCGATATTTTGAGGTTTATTTCCAATAAAAATTAAAAAAACCTGCTTGATACTTGACAGAGACAAGGGTAAAGAATATTGCGTGTGGTCTGGAGCAAAAGGCTTTTTCAGCAATGGCAGGCATTCCACGGGATTGGTTCAGCAACAATGGCTAAAATAGATAAACAGCGTGGATGCCGTTTTGTCCTTTTGCTTTGAATTTTCAGGATAAACCGGGTTTTTGAGGAGTACTTATAAAGCATGGAAGCAAAAA
This sequence comes from Planctomycetes bacterium HGW-Planctomycetes-1, assembly GCA_002839495.1. Lineage (GTDB taxonomy): Bacteria > Planctomycetota > Phycisphaerae > Sedimentisphaerales > UBA12454 > UBA12454. Next base: position 10,340 of record PGYD01000035.1, on the reverse strand, counting down.
GGTCCAAAAGGTCTTTGCCGACAATTAGAACGGCGATTGAATTCGTAATCATCCTTTCTGCCGCTGTGGTCTTGTTCATAATAATAGACTTTCTTGGGGGATTTGACGAATTATACCATCTCCCGGCCCAGCAACACGAAAATATTCATAAAGTCCTGCTGATTATAGCATTTCTCGCGGCGGCATTGCTCGTCTGTTCAGTCAGAAAGCTGCTTGAAGTACGAAAGGCATACAAAAAACTGGCCCAATCGGAAGAACAGCTTCGTTTTCAGTCTAAATTACTGGATGAAATCGGCGACGGCATTACCGCTACCGATTTTGAAGGAAATATAACTTACGTGAACAAGGCTCAATGTGAAAAAGTTAAAAGAAGCAGAGATGAACTCCTCGGACAATCAACCAAAATTTACGGCGAGGACGCAGAGTTGGGCGCAACGCAAAAAGAGCTTATTCAGACTACCCTTGAAAAAGGCAGGTGGTCGGGCGAGATTGTTAATACCGCATCTGACGGCAAAAAAATCACCGTTGAATGTCATACCTGGCTGATGAAAGACAAAGACGGCAAACCGACAGGAATGTGCGGTGTATCAAGGGATATAACCGAGGAAAAACTACGGCAGCAGGAGATCTCAAAACACAGGTGTTATCTCGAAGCTCTTGATAAGGCAACCGGCATACTTTTACATTCGATAACAGAGGTAAAATACGATGAATTTTTAGCCGCATTAGGGCCTGCCTCCGATGCCGATAGAGTGCACATATTTTTAAAACCTGCCGACGAGGCGAATGTTCCGCTAAGACAAAAAACGTAGTGGTGCCGCAGTGAAAAAATCCAGCCTGTACCGACCGAACTAACTGAAAAGCGCTTTCTCGCGGACATTTTCCCGAAATGGCAGAAAGTATTGGCGGCAGGAAAACATTTATGCTTCAGCAAAGAGAATTTTCCGCCCGAACAGCTCGACTTTTGGGGAGCGCTGAATATAAAGGCGCTGCTAATCGTCCCCATAAAAACTGACGGACAATTAAACGGTTTTATGAGTTTCGATAACTGTACAGAAGCCCGTCAATGGACGGAATCTGAAATTGATTTTCTCAAAACAGCCGCAAATAATCTGGCAATGGCTATAAAACGCCTTGAGATTAAAACAGAATTGAAACAGCAGCGTGATTTCGCCCAAAGACTGTTTGAAACCGCTCAAACCATTATTCTTGTTCTCGGCAAGCAGGCCGATATCGTAACGTTTAATCCGTATTTTGAAAAACTGACCGGTTATAAGCTCGGCGAAGTAAAAGGGAAAAACTGGTTCGACACCTTCCTGCCCGAAGAGGACAGGCAAAGAATAAAAAAAGTTTTTGCAACGGCCATAGTCAATACTTCCACGAAAGGCAATATCAATCCTATATTGACAAAGGACGGCCGTTTGAGACATATCGAGTGGTTTGACAAAACAATGAGAGATGAAAAAGGTCAGATAACAGGTTTGCTTGCGATTGGTCAGGATATCACAGAACGGCTAAAAGCCGAAGAAGAACTCAAACAGGCTCATCTCGAACTCGAACAAAGAGTTATCCAGCGTACCGCCGCATTGCAGCAGGCAAATACGCAGCTTTTAAGAGCGCTCGAGGAAAAAGACCGCATCCAGAAAGTTTTGCAGGAAACCGAAAAGCTGGCAGGGGCAGGCAAACTGGCGGCGCAAATAGCACACGAGATTAATAATCCGCTTGCCGGGATTAAAAATTCTTTCCTGCTCTTAAAAGACGCAATTCCGGCCGATTATAAGTATTTCGAGTATGTAGGCAGAATCGAAAAGGAAATCGACCGCGTCTCGAATATTGTCCAGCAGATGTTCGAGCTTTACCGGCCAGGCACACGTCCGGCGGACAAATTCGATGTGCGTGAGGTTATCGGGGATATAATCGAACTTCTTAGAGCTGCCGGCAGGGAAAAATGTATACATATCGAAATTTCCTGCCCCGATGACATAGTCGCTACGCTGCCGGAGGCGCTTTTCAGGCAGGTAATGTATAATCTCATTCAAAATGCCGTTCAGTTCTCACCCCCGAAAGGCACTATTAAAATCGCCGCGTCAAAAACCGGCTCAAAACTTAAAATCGAGGTCAGTGACGAAGGGCCCGGCGTCGATGAAAAAATCAGGCAAAAGATTTTCGAGCCTTTCTTTACCACCGGCACCAGCACAAGCGGACTGGGGCTGGGACTGTCCATAACAAAAGATATTATCAACGCAATGGAAGGTAAAATACATTTTGAAAACCGCAGCCCCAAAGGCACCGTATTTACGATTTCAATACCTATAACCAACGAGTCCCGCACCTTTTGAACCGTACAAAAACAAAAAAAGACTTATTTAAGTAAGACTGGCTCAAATAATTTTTATGCCGGATAACACAGCACGAAAGGTGCGGGATGAACCAAAAGCCTGACAGTATGTGTGGGAATATCCTCCTGGCAGATGACGAACGAACGTTTTTATCTGTAACGGCACAATTGCTGCGAAATGAGGGCTTTTCTTGCGACTGCGCGGAAAACGCCGAGCAGTCGCTTGAAAAACTTGCCAAAAAAGCTTACGACCTTTTAATTGCCGATATAAAAATGCCCGGCAATTCAAATCTCGAACTTGTTAAAAAAACCGCCGATGACAGCCCTGCGACAAGCATTATTCTTATAACCGGCTCTCCATCTCAAAAAACAGCCATCGCGGCGGTTCAATTACCCATTACAGCATATATACTTAAGCCTATTAACTTTCCGGAATTTATGCAGCAAGTCAAATCGGCTGTAAAAATAAGTACGCTTTACAGAATAATATCGAAAACCAAAGATAATCTTGCCAAATGGGCAGACGAACTGGAGAACATCGAGCTTTCTCTTCAGCATAACCGAGGCGATGTGTTCGGAGCCGCTCTAAAAAGTTTTCTGGATATTGCTACCGCTAAAATCGATGAAACATTCGACAATATCCGTCTTGTTTCAGGACTACTCGACGAAGTTGAATCCCCTGCCGAGGTTTGCCAGGTTATGCAGTGTCCCATATTATTGGAACTTACAGAAGGCATACGAACGGCAATACAATCTATCAAAAAAAGCAAAGAAATCTATAAATCGAAACAATTGGCTGAAATAAGGACAAAACTCGAAAAATTACTTGATAATGCCCGGAAAGTTTAATGTTTTTTATTGGAATGACCGATAATATAATCAGTTGCCTCTGTGTTGAGGTAAATCAGGTTTTAGGTACAATGCTCATTGCTTATAGCGTATATCATCAAGTGATATGCGTTATGGAAGCGCTTGGGGGTGAGTTTTGCGAGATTGTGACCTTGAAAATGAGTTTATTAAATTTATCAGTTACGGCAAACATCGAGCGGGAAACACGATAAGCAGCTACAGAAGCGACCTTGAACAATTTGTGAAATTTCTGAGTTGTGATGAGATTGCCGAGGCTGAAAAGTTAGAGGATATTTTCGTCTCCGGACAAAGTGTAAATCAGGCGGAAAATCAGCGGGAATCGCTTTTAATCGGCGCTGATGCTGAAAAAATAAGAGTCTTTATGGACTTTTTGGAAAAAAGTAATTACTCCCAGGCCTCTATAAGACGGAAATTCGCAACCCTTATCTGCTTCTATAATTTTCTTACATCGCAACATTGGATAAACGATAACCCCACAATCGGCATTACGCCGCCGCAAGTTCAAAAACCAAAACCAAAAATACTGACCGAAGAGCAAATATGGCAAATACTCCATCTGCCGAATCTTGATAACTGGATCGGGGCAAGAGACCGGGCTATGCTCGAACTATTGTGCTGTACCGGAATCCGTATCAGCGAACTAATCAAACTCGATATCAATGATGTCGATTTGACTAATTTGCGGCTTAAAATCACATCGTCCGGCAGAAAAAAAAGAACCCTGGACCTTACAGGAACCGCGGCCCAGACAATCAATTACTATTTAAAACTAATGCAAAGGGAAATTGGCTTCGACATTGAAAATCCCCAAAATCCTCTTTTTGTCAATAGATTCGGCAAAAGGCTTGACGCAAGAAGTACCGACAGAAGGATTGAAAAATATATTTCTCTCGCCGGACTCGACCGGTCAGTTACCCCATACGATTTCAGGCATACTTTCGCCCAAACACTGCTGCGTCAAGGTGCAAGTATTGAGCGGCTGCATCAGCTTCTCGGCTTCGGGTCGAATTCGGCGGCACAACTATACGTTGAATCCCTGAAGACAATATAGTCATTCCTCACGTCAAAGTTTTCTTGCAATTACTACAATAAAGACTTAAAATATCACCTTACAGAAGACTCAACTATCGGGTTTAACTCAGAAGGAGATTGTTATGGCTGAAGCCGGTCGAATTCTGCTTGCAGACGACGAACAGACTTTTTGCGATTCTACGGGCGAATTGCTCAGACGGGAAGGATATACCTGCGACTGCGTGCCGGACGCCCCTGCCGCCATTGAAAAACTTAAACAGCATTCCTATGATGTGATTATCGCGGATATAAAAATGCCCGGCAATCCGGAACTGGAGCTGATTAAAGAACTGCCCATACTGGCAAAAGGTGCTTTCGCGATTCTCGTTACCGCTTATCCGACACAAAAGACCGCTATCGAAGCCATCCGCCTGCCCGTTGCGGCATATATGGTAAAACCGATAAATTTCGACGAGCTGAAGAACAATGTCGCTCATGCCATTAAGCAGAAAAAACTCTTGCAGACCGTTTTGGAGACAAAAAACCGACTCTCGCAATGGCAAAAACAAATGCAGGGAATGGAGCAAATCCTTGCAAAACAAAATGATACGACTTTTTCCGCTTCTGTCAGAAATTTTTTAGATTTGACGCTATGCAATATAAGCGCCGCATTTATGGATGTAAAAAATCTCGTTCAGACGCTGGCGGACGACCAAAAAGAATCGGCAGTCTGCAACCTTATGAACTGTCCAAAGCTTAATGAGATGACAGAAGGCCTGAACGAAACAATCAAAACTCTCGAACTGACAAAAAGCTCTTTCAAGTCCAAGGAATTAGGGCAATTGAGAATAAAACTCGAACAATTGCTAAAAAAGGCAAAAAAACTTAAATTCCCGCCAAAATTTGCCGATAATAGAATTGAAGACTGAAATATCCGCCTTTGCGGACGAGTTAAGATTCGTAAGTAGAAGGCACAGCCCTGAAAAAACAGGGTTGTGCCTTTTTATTTAGTATTTTAAGACCTAAAAATACGACAATTAGGAGAAAGTATCCTGGACTTATACACAGCATTATCGATATTCGTATCAGCCACTCCGAAGCTGATTAACAGTATTTGTGACGCGATAAAAGCAAACGATTTGGCTCAACTTGAAGAGCTAACGACAAAATTAATCGCATACAGCGGCCAGGCTCAATTGCCGAACTTTGCCGAAAAGGTGAAAAATATTGTTATCGCCGCCAGAGAAAACAAAACAGATACAGCGGAAAAACACGTCCATTCATTAAGGCAAAGCCTCGAACAAATGGCAAGAGCAACCGGAGCCGGCTTGCTTAAAGAAAACGACAGAAGTACGGCCATCTGTCCGCTTACAGCGACAAATTAAAGCCGCCGGGCCAATCAATTTCTGTCCCGAACCTGCTGATAAACAATAGACTTTATCGCAAAAATGGTTATAATATACGCTTCGCTTTTCCGCAAAAAACATTAACAAAATTCTATCCGAAATAATGGAGAAAAAAATGAACACCGACACTAAATATGCGCAATTTACCCTCGTCCAAGAAATGATGCAAACCCCTGAAATTCTGCGAAAATTCAAGCTCGAAAATGCTGAAAAGGTCATCGGTGCTATTAAGGAAAAAGGCAAACTTTTCTTTACAGGCGAGGGGTCAAGCAGGATTTTCCCCGCCAAAAACGCTATGTATTGCGCACGAAGGGCCGGGGTAAATCTCAATCTCGCGACAGAAGGCGGGCTGCAGGCGTGCAGCTACGACCTTTCGGATTTTGCCGTATTCGGCGCTTCCAACAGCGGCCAGACCAAAGAAGTCATCCGCCTGTTCGAAAGGCTCAATAATATCAACCACAAGAACCTCTTTGCGCTTACCGCAAATAAAGATACCAAACTTGAATCCATCGCGAATCAAACCTTTATCCTGAAATGCGAAAAAGAGCAGGCTGTGGCCGCCACAAAAAGCGTCGCCGAACAGGCTCTTTTTTATCAGGAATTGCTGTCGGTTATTCAGGGAACATCTCTCGATAAAAAATTGTCGCAGCTCGCAGGCGCATTCGCCGCGGCTCTGACAATGCCGATAGACAAAAAAATTACGGATGCAATAGCATCGGCGGGAACAATTTATTTTGCGGGCAAGAACGACGGCGTAGCGGAGGAACTGACGCTAAAAACAAATGAGATTACCCGCAAGAAAAGCGATTATCTCGAAGGCACTTATGTCGTCCACGGCGTAGAAGAGGTAATGAACGCCAACGATGTCGTTATCCTGATTGACCCGTTCAAGAGCGAACTCGAGAAAATCAAACAGACGCTTGTCGATGGCGTAGGCTTAAAGGTATTCGCTGTCAGCGATGAAAAAACTATCTTCCCGACAATCATAGTTCCCGATATCGGCGAACTGGGCAATTACATATATCTGGCGGCGGGATGGAATATTCTCGTTGAAGTAGGCGTGAGCCTCGGAATCAATCTCGACAAGCCTCAGCGTGCACGAAAGGTCGGCAACGAATATATCGGCGGTTAGCCGTTTTTCCTGCTCGTCAGATAAACAGCCTGCTCGGCGAAAATATTGGGAGCGAATTTGACGGGGCTTCGGCGGTTGCTGATAAGCGGAATTTTCGCCTCGATTTTCGCCCCTATTTCCTCGCAGAAATCGTCAAAATCCTTAAGCGACATAAAATGTATATTCGGAGTGTCGTACCATTTAAAAGGAAGCTTCTTCGTACGAGGCGCCCTGCCGCCGAAGAACAGACCCGCCCTGCATCGCCAGTACGCGAAATTCGGAAAACTGACAATAACTTTTCTGCTAACTCTCAAAAGCTCGGCAAAGACGTGATGCGGGTTTTTGAGGGTTTGCAGCGTCTGCGATAAAATAGCGTAATCAAAGCTGCTGTCCGGATAAAGCTCCAGTCCCCGCTCTATGTCCCTGTGAATAATATTCAGGCCGTTATTTACACCCTGTAAAACCAGTTCCTGGTCAACTTCGATACCCTCAGCGTCGATATTTTTATCGTACTGGAGATTGAGAAGCAGTTGTCCGTCTCCGCAGCCGATGTCGAGAACTCTGCTGTCTGGCTCTATGAGGGATTCGATAAGTTCATAATCGACACGAAGCCTTTTTGCCCTGTCAACACCCTTTATGCTTGAAACTTTCGAGTTCCTGCTGAACTTCGGTTTCGCGATGGTCGTCGAGAGAAAACCGCCGAGCAGGCTGCCGAGCGCCTGCGGTTCGAGCAGAAAGGCATCGTGGCCGTAAGGCGAAAAAATATTGCAGTAGCTTACAGGTTTTCGCTGGGCGACGAGAGCGTTTACCATTTCCTCAGATTGAGCCGGAGTGAAAAGCCAGTCGCTGGTGAAACTGACTATCAAAAATCTCGATTTAGTCTTGGCAAAGGCCTGTTGGAGCGAATCATAATCTCTTTCGAGGTCGAAATAATCCATCGCCTTGGTGATATACAAATAACTATTGGCATCGAACCGCTCGATAAAACTTTGTCCCTGATAATCGAGATAAGTTTCGACGGAAAACTCGGAACTGAAATCATAACTGTATTTGTCGGCGCTTTTGAGCACCCTGCCGAATTTTCCCCTCATACTTTCTTTCGAAAGATAGGTTATATGCCCTACCATCCTCGCGGTAGCAAGACCTTTTTTGGGGTCGGCCAGAATAGCGTTTCTGCCGACGGCGTCGAAAGCGATAGCCTGCGGGCCCAAACGCGAAGTAGAGGCAATTACAATCGCCGATTTGACAAAATCGGGATAATCGACAGCCCACTGCAAAACCTGCATACCGCCCATTGAACCGCCGACGACGCTTAATAACTGCTTTATGCCGAGCTTGTCCAGCAGCAATTTCTGAACCTTTACCATATCGGCAATCGTTATCATCGGAAATTCGAGGTTGTAAGGCTTTTCTGTCCGAGGATTTATGCTCGATGGCCCCGTTGTGCCGCTGCAGCCGCCCAGAAAATTCGAGCATATCACGTAATATTTGTCGGTATCAATCGCCTTGCCGGGGCCGACCATAATGTCCCACCAGCCGGGCTTTTTGTCGTCGGGGCCGCTGAAACCGGCGGCGTGTGCGCTGCCGCTTAGGGCGTGGCAGATAAGCATGACATTATCGCCGGCAGAATTTAACTTGCCATAAATTTCATAGGCTACGTCTATCGGGCTGAGGGGCTTGCCGCTGGTCAGCTTAAAGGTATCGTCTGCGTGGACGACCCGTATCGTCTTTGTCTCGACAACGCCAACTGAATCCGCTTGCTTTTCGGTCATATCGCACTCAACCTTATATTATTTTTTGCCTGTTTTTCACAACAATCACCATTGTTGTGAAAAATCGCCATTTCAGCCCTTAAGATTATATACAAGGCTTTTTGGGTATGCAATTTTCTTTTTCGGCCTGCCCTGTCCGGTTTTTTTAATAGACAAGCGTTCATAAAAGCACTATACTGCCTGCTTTAACTCCGGGCGAAAAACATCAGGGGGAGTTATTAAAGGTAATTATGAGGTAAAATATGAGCGGAAATCTTCAATCAGAAATCAAGGCGATTTGCCAAAGCTGCGGCAATGACCGGACGAAAATGATGGATATTGTTCTGGCCGTACAGGAGAAATTCGGTCAGGTCGGCGGCGAAGCGATGGACCTTATCGCAAAATTCGTCAACTGCAACCGCGTCGAGGTCGAAAGTGTCGTATCGTTCTACGCATTTCTATCGAAAAATCCCAAAGGCAAAGTCGTCATCCGCTTATGCAACGACGTAGTCGATAAAATGGCAGGCGTTGACGCTGTCGCTGAGGCGTTTAAGAAAGAACTCGGCATCGATTTCGGCCAGACAACAAGCGACGGCAAAATAACGCTCGAATATACCCCCTGTATCGGGATGTGCGACCAGGCGCCGGCGGCACTGATTAACGATGAAATTATCACATATCTTTCCACCGATAAGGTAAAAGAGATTGTCGCAGATATCAAAAAGCATTACGACCCGTCGAAACTTAAGCATCGTCTCGGCGACGGCAATAACGCCGATGAGCTTGTTCATTCGTGCGTACACAACGGCCTAAGGAAAAAAGGGCCGGTTATTTTCGCCGATTACAAAACAGAGGCGGGACTGAAAAATGCCCTTGCTATGAGTCCTGCCGAGGTAATCAACGAAGTAAAAACCGCAAGGCTTCGCGGCAGAGGCGGCGCGGGATTCCCGACAGGAATGAAATGGCAGTTTACAAGAGGCGCGGCTGGCGAGAAAAAATTTATCCTCTGCAACGCCGATGAGGGCGAGCCAGGCACATTTAAGGACAGAGTCATCCTTACTGAACGGGCGGATATGATGTTCGAGGGTATGACTATCGGCGGCTATGCAATCGGCGCACAAGCCGGTATTCTTTATCTTCGAGCCGAATACGCATATCTGAGAAAACTGCTCGAAAAAATCTTAAAGGACAGAAGAGACAAAAACCTTCTCGGCAAAGACATACTCGGCAAAAAAGATTTTAATTTCGATATTACAATCCAAATGGGAGCGGGCGCTTATATATGCGGAGAAGAAACCGCTTTGATAAGCTCCTGCGAAGGATTGAGAGGCGACCCGAAAACAAGGCCGCCGTTCCCCGCTCAAAAAGGCTATCTGGGCTATCCAACGGCAGTAAATAATGTCGAAACGTTATGCTGTGCGGCAAGAATACTCGAAATGGGCGCTGCGTGGTTTGCCGAAATCGGCTCGAAAGGCAGTCCGAGCACAAAACTTCTGAGCGTTTCCGGCGATTGCAAACAGCCGGGCGTTTACGAACTGCCGTTCGGAATAAAAGTTAAAGACCTGCTCAAAGAAGTCGGGGCCGAAGACGCTCAGGCGGTTCTCATCGGCGGGCCAAGCGGCCAGATAATCGGTCAAAACGATTATAACAGAACAATTTGCTATGACGATTTGGCGACCGGCGGAGCGGTTGTCGTATTCGGACAAGAAAAAGACCTTGTCGAAATCGCCGCTGAGTATATGGAATTCTTTGTCGAGGAAGGCTGCGGCTACTGCACGCCTTGCAGGGTAGGCAATGTACTGCTGAAAAAATATCTCGATAAAATCCTCGCAGGCAAAGGCGAACCGCAGGAC
>PGYD01000034.1 GCA_002839495.1 Planctomycetes bacterium HGW-Planctomycetes-1 | reverse complement strand
GGCGTCTTCCTCGGCGGCGTGGATTTCAAAAATCTCCAAGTTATACTTAAAGAAGCCGTTGTTTCGGAAACCGGCGAAACTCTGCCCGCTGTCGCCCTGCGATACGGCCAATTTATAAATACTTTAATAGACTTTTTCATCGTAGCCCTTACAATGTTTGTCGTGATAAAACTGATGAGCAAAATTCTAAGGGCAAGACAGGCAAAACAAAGTGCTTAAAAAAGGATTGGTTCAGATTTATACGGGCCCCGGCAAGGGCAAAACCACAGCCGCCCTCGGCCTTGCGCTGCGAGGAGCGGGCTGGGGCAAAAAAATCGTTGTCTATCAATTCCTAAAACCCCCTGCCCTGAAACTGGGCGAACGAAAAGCAATCGCAAAAACGAAACTGCCAATCAAAATCGTGCCTGTCGATATTAAATGGAATATGCTCGGAAAAAATGATAAAAAGCTGGTTGGCGATAAAATAGACAAGACCTGCAAGGAAATTCAGGCGGTCGCCAAAAAAGGAAAATACGACGTTATAATATTAGATGAAATCGTATTTTGCTGCCGGGAAAAACTTGTCAGTTTGGACCTGATAAAAAATATAATAAAATCTAAAAAATCGAATGTTGAATTGATAATGACCGGCAGAGGCGCAAATGCCGAACTTATAAAACTCGCCGACCTCGTTACGGAAATGAAAGAAATAAAACATCCCTTTAAAAAAAGCATCAAGGCAAGAAAAGGAATCGAATATTAAAATTCTAAGCACTAAATCCTAAATTCTAAACAAATACAAAATACTAATGTTCAAAACAACAACTATGGGTGTTTTGAGAATTTTGATTTTAGTTATTGGGATTTGTTTAGGATTTAGATATTAGGATTTAGGATTTTTCCGCAAAATCTGTGGTTAAAAGGATAATATATGAACATAGCAGTTATTATTTGTGCTGCCGGCAACAGTAAACGATTTGTCGAAGGTCAGAAACATAACCTCGAAGCGGCAAAGAAAAAACAATTCGCCGATGTCGCAGGCAGACCTGCCTTTCTGCGAAGCGTGGAACTTTTCGCCGACAGAGAAAATGTAAAACAGATAATCCTGTCAATCCCCGCCGAAGACGAGGAAATGTTCAAAATTACGCACGAAGCAAATCTGAGCTTTCACGGCGTAAAGATGTGTCTGGGCGGAGCGGAAAGATTCGAAACAGTCGCAAAGGCGCTCGAACTCGTTAAAGACGAAATTGACTTTGTGGCGGTTCATGATGCGGTGCGGTGCTGCCTGACGGAAAAATGGGTCGATGATGTCTTTAAGGCCGCTGAAAAAACCGGCGCAGCGATGCTGGCCTGCCCTATCGTGGCGACGCTGAAAAAAGTCAAAGACGGACAAATAACCGAGACCGTTGACCGGACAGGTCTTTACGAAGCACAGACGCCGCAGGTATTCAGGAAAGACCTGCTCAAAAAGGCCTATGCCAATTTAGGAAGTCTTGATAAATCAAAGGTAAGCGATGATTCGCAGCTTGTCGAGGCCTTGGGGCAAAAAGTTGCGATAGTCGAGACGGATTCATCGAATATAAAAATCACCACAAAGGCTGATATTGCGATTGCTGAAGCGATAATAAAATCCCGTTTAAAATCCAAGCCGAAAGGCTATGTCGGCCCTTACGGCGATGCACAGTGGTAAAATCAAATATCAGGAATAACCTCCGGATAAAGCTGGCCGGTGGGAGTAATTCGGAAGATATAAATCAGGCCCGGTCTTAACTGCGTGTAAGTAACTGAGCCGTAGATTGCCGTGATGCCGTAATCCGCCAGCTTGTCCGGCGAATTAGCCAAATCCCAGATGCTCGACCAGAACAGTTCTCTTTTCCTTACAGGCAGTTCCCTGAAAATTTCGCTATACCTGCTTGGCTCGGCGCCAAACTCCTCTATCGGAAAACCGCCCTGCGGCGTCATCCTTTCTCCATAAACCCGCCGCCAAAGATAAAGGCTTTTCTTTTTGCCGTCCATTACCATATTATCTGAAAACTTGACTATCAGGGCATCAAAATAAACGACGTTTCCTTCGATTGTATATTCTCTTTCAAGAACTTTCTGACGCTCATTATCGCGAGCGGTTTCGATAAACTTCAGCGTTGTGCGGGTAATTGTGCCGTTGGCGTCTTTTGTCTGGCTGACGACCTTGGCATAACCGATTTTGCTTTCGTCTGTAAGATTCGTTAATGCCTTTTTGAGCGTCTTGTTCTCGGTCAACAGGTCGTTAAGAGCCGTTCCGCCCCGGTAAATACCGATTGCGGCCAGCAAAATCGCGGCAATTATTAAAAAAGTGAAAATAATACCCGGAAGACTTGCTCGTGCTACGTAGCGTCTGGCATTTGCACCGGTTTTCATTCTTCGTAGCAAAGTTATTGCGAAAGACAGAATAGCGGAATAGGCTACTTCGCAGAGTAGCATCAGAAATTTGAATATTTTTTGTATCACTGCCATAGCCTGATTCGTTTATCCTGAATTTAACTGCCTTTTTGCCGGTTTCTGACAAGCAAATATTACGGTCTAAAGGCGGTTTTGTCAAATTTAACCCGTTTGTCAAAACTGCTTGACAAGCCATTATAAGTTGTTAATGTTATAGAAAAGGCAAAAAAACCTCAATTCAGGGTTGAAAGGATTTGACGATGAAAAAGATTATATTTTCAGCAATTTTTATCATTCTTGCATTCGTGCTTATCGCTTCCGGCGTCAATCATAAACGGTTTATGGCGGAGAAACCCGGTCCGGAGGTATTCGACCAGATGACACCGTCGGCGGCGGCTGAAATCGCCATAGCTGAACAAGTCGCACAAAAACGCCTTGCTTATTACAAGGAACTTCAAAAGCTCGAATCTTTCTACAAGCAGAGCGGCAACCAGCTCAAAATCGAATGGGTGCAAAGGGAACTTGCCGGTCAGGACGCAGCGCCGCGGTATCGCTATCTCCTTCAGGCCGAAGTAGCAGGCGACAGCCTCAAGGCCGCGGACTCCATACCAAAGGCCGACTTACTCTACGAAGAAGCTTTAGATGTTTATGGCCGCACAGATGTTATTGTTCCTATTCCTTTGTTTGTCAAACACAAAAAAGCTGCTTTTCCTGATCATCTTCCGCTGTTTGTAAGCAAAAAGAAGATGCGGCAGGCACTGAACAAATGCAACGAACTGATAAGGGATTATCCATCGAGCGATAAAATTGACGACGCTGCTTATATGGCAGGCGAAATTCATGAATTTTTCCGCGACTATTCAATCGCCCTGCTGTATTACAAAAGAGCGGTTCAGTGGAATCCATATACGCCGTATCCTGCCCGCTATAGAGCGGCAAGGCTGCTGGACTATAAACTGTTCGACAGAGTACAGGCGCTGAAGCTTTACAGAGAATCTCTCGAAAAAGAGACGGAATATCACAATTCCAGCGAAATAATAAAACAGAGAATCTCGGAACTGGCGCCTGAACCAAACTCATTAAGTATTGAATAAAAATATCTTATTTCGGTAATTGACTCAGGCCTGTATATAAATTACAGGCCTGTTTTTTTGAATAATATGCAGGACATCGAAAATAAAACCGCCGATTTCATAAAACAGCATAATCTCCCCTCGGCAAAGGGCAATGTCTTATTGGCCGTTTCGGGAGGCGCAGATTCCGTCGCCCTGCTGTATATACTTTATAAACTATGCCCGAAAGACCTGCGTATTGCCCATATAAACCATCAATTACGCAGTTCGGAAAGTTTGAAAGATGAGGAATACGTCAAATCACTGGCCGATAAATTCAATCTGCCGATAACTATCGAATCTGTCGATGTCAAGGCTTACGCGAAAGAAAACAGGCTGTCGATAGAAACCGCCGCCAGAAAACTCCGGCTCGACGCTTTATGCAGAATTGCGGATAAATATAAATGCCGATATATCGCAACTGCTCATCATAAAAACGATAATGCCGAAACTGTAATTCACCGGATTCTCAGGGGCACCGGCTTTAAGGGTCTTGCCGGAATCAGGCCGATGACGATTATAAACGGCAAGACTTTCATAAGGCCGCTATTATGTCTATCCCGCCGGCAAATCGAAGAATATCTCAAAAGTCAGAATATCTCGTGGCAAACAGACCATACAAATATCGATTGCCGTTTTACCCGCAACCGTATAAGGCATCGGCTTCTGCCGTTACTGCAAAGTCAAAGCAGGGATGATTTGACAGAATTGCTTTTTGCCCTGTCCCAAAAGTGTCTCGCTTTTTCAGAGAAAATCGAAAGGCAGGCAAAAAAAGCCTTGCCGAACTGTACTATAAACCAGTCGAAACATTCGGTTTCTATGAATACCGAAAAATTCAATGATTACCCTTCTTTATTAAAAGTGGAAATTATCCAAAGCGCCCTGCAGCAATGCGGCATAGGTTTACAGAAAATCACAACCGAACATTATAATAAAACTATAAAATTCCTGGCCCAAAGCCAAACAGGAAAAATCCTGCAACTGCCGAATAATACTGTTATTAAAAAGGAGCAAAAAAGTTTCAGCTTGGGTCGTCCCCAAATCTGTACTAAAAATGCGGAACCTGTTGAGCTAAAAATGCCCGGCAGCGTCTGTTTTGGCGACTGGGTTATCGAAACCCAAACACTGCCGGCAGACGATCTCAACATAAAAAATCTCAAAAAAAATAAAAATAATTTCATCGAATGGTTCGACTCGAATCAGGTAAAGCGGCCTTTAGTTGCCCGATGCAGACAAAAAGGAGATAGATTTAGGCCTTTTGGACTTGGAGCATCCAAAAAAATCGGAAAATTCATAACTTCTGCAAAAACTGGCCCCGACCAGCGAAAAACAGCTTTTCTTATCTGCGACAGCGAAAAAGTATTATGGCTTGTACCTATCAGGAGAAGCAGCGAAGCTGTAATAACCCACAAAAGCAAGGAATTATTGCAAATAAAAACAAGTAAAAACAGACCTGAAGATATATAATATCTGCTATTTTATAAAAAGTTCTTGTTTTTTTCATTTTTTTTATTTTTTCTTGATAACGCTTATGCGCCCAGATACTATAATAATTGTTAAAGTTGTTGCGAATACACAATGTATAAGTGCCTTTTAATGTTTTAATCGTAGTATTCGACTGGCAAGGAAGAGAAGTTGGAAGAAGTAAGAAAAGGAGTGAGAAGACTTAGCGGCAGAGGTGTTATGCGCACCTTTGTAAGTGTTGCAGCAGTTGTCCTGTTTGCAATCTCCCCTGCTCTTGCCACGTTCAGTTATACCCCCGTATCTGCACCGCCAACCGGTGAAAAAAATCATGCCCAAATTCTCAAAGAGATTTACGGCACTACTGGCGGTTACTTCTGGGGGACAATAGGAGGGGTAAATTATGGTTGTGGTACTATGCGGGCGTGGAGAGTTTACGATGATAACGACGATGATTTGGATTTGCTTTAGGGCAGCCCTTTCGATGTAGACCAGATATGGACGGATGGTACAGCGACAGTAAAAGCAGAGGTAAAATATGCCTGGGATAGTCAATCGTTCGGTTGGAATGGAGGCGGAATAGGAACCGATACATACATAGAACTGCTTACAGATGAAAGCTTAGGCCAGCCGGGTGTTACTATAAATATTACAGGGGATTTCCTCTGGGGTTATAAGCCGAATGGCGAAGAGTGGTGGTCAATGCAATCGGAAAATGATTATGGCCACGGCGAAGAAGACCATATGGTAACATACAAAATGGAAGGTCTCCCGGGCAGGGAAGAAGAATCTGTATGGCTGATATTTATGGAAGACAGGCCTTTTGTTTTATATGATGGCTGCAACTGGGTAAAGGCATCCGACAGGGATTACAACGATTTTGTAGTTGAGATTACAGCGATCCCGGAACCAGCGACATTATGCCTGTTTGCCATAGGCACCCTACTTTTAAGAAAACGCCCATAAAGCTACAGTGCAGCGTTATTTTCAACGCTGAAATAATATAGGCGGCCCGAACCGGAGGTCCCTCCTCTGATTCGGGCTTGTTTTTTAAAAATAGACCTCTCTGATAAAATAGATAAAAAACCACTTGTTTTTTTTGCTTTTTTTGTGTTATAATGGGGTTATTATTGGAACATATTTTGGCAGAGGAAGGAAAAGGGAGATGAAAAAAACAAGGGTTATTTGCATAATAACGGTTTTTATACTCGCCGCCGGTACGATATCACAGGCAGCAAACCTCTACGTACCCGCTGATTATGGTACTATTCAGGAGGCAATAAATGCCGCCAGTCCTAATGATACTATAAACATCGCATCTGGAGACTATTACGAAAATTTACTCGTCAATAAAGCCAATCTTAACTTTATTGGCGCAAACGCCAGCACACCGGGCAGCGAAACTCGTTCAGATGAAACCAACATTATTGGTTATGTGAAAATTACGTCAAACAACATCTCTTTTGACGGCTTTAAACTTACCGACGGCAATCAGGTACCTGCCGGCGATAAGGCAGGCTTATACATTGTCGGCGGGACGAGCGGGCACATAATCCAATACAATTTGTTCACACGGACAGGCGCCGCACCGAACGAGCCGGATTTATTCAGAGGTATCATCAACGAATTTGGCGGCGTCAGCTCGCTGCAAATAAAGCATAATAAATTTACCGGCTGGCATACCGGAGTTTATCTGCAGAATGCCGACGCTCAGGTTACGGATAACGTTATGACAGGAAATTACGTAGGTATGTCCATAGACGGCGCCGTATCGGTTACAATAGCTTATAATTCATTTATCGACAACGGACTTGAGGGATTGGGCATAGGCCCGCCCCCTGTTACCTTGCTTACGCTTGAGCATAACTGCTTCTCAGGCAATTCTACCGCTGTGGCCAATTGGCAAAGTGTCGAAATCAACGCCGAGTATAACAGTTGGGGCGATGCGAGCGGGCCATATAATTCCGCAAGCAATCCCGACGGCATGGGCGATGCCGTATCCGATAATGTTGACTACAGCCCCTGGCTGGCGGTCTGCTGCGGCGACCCGCTGCACAAGTATCCGGTCGGCGATTTGAGCAATGATTGCCGCGTCAATTTCCGGGATTTTGCCGCTTTTGCCTCGGCCTGGCTCAGCAGCGAAGGCGACGGCAATTGGAATCCGATATGTAATTTCGAGTCTGGAGACAGTGATATCGATATGCTGGACCTCGATATTTTTGCCTCTCATTGGCTCGAATGCACCGCCTCGCAGTGCGATTAACCTTAGCGATGTTTTTCTGCCGGCCGGCAGTTAATTTGCGCTTGACAGTCCCTTTTTATATCCCTAAAATCCGCATTCCGAAAATTGTGTAACAGCGGCGGGATAATACCCTGTCAATCTAACATAAATCTTTATTTTAAAAGGAGTTTTCGATGGCGACAAAAGTTGCAATTAACGGCTTTGGCCGAATCGGCAGAGCAGTGGCAAGAATCATTATGGACAGAAAAGATATGGAGCTGGTGGCAATCAACGATTTGTCAAACGCCGCGGCGCTGGCTCACCTCTTCAAATATGATACCGTAATGGGACCATGGAAAGGCACAGTTCAGGCAGCCGAAAATGCACTGGTAATCAACGGCAAAAACATTAAGGTTCTGGCTGTTAGAAATCCTGCAGAACTGCCTTGGAAAGATATGGGCATCGATGTCGTAGTGGAATCGACCGGTATTTTCAGAGCCAAAGAATCTCCGAAAGGCGGCTACGGCGACCACATTAAGGCCGGCGCCCGCAAAGTTGTTTTGACCGTTCCAGCAAAAGACAAAATCGACTGCACCTGTGTTATGGGCGTAAACGACAACACAGTAACCAAAGATATGAACTGCATTTCCAACGCAAGCTGTACAACCAATTGTCTTGCTCCGCTGGCAAAGGCTCTTCAGGAAGCCTTCGGGATTAAGAGAGGCCTGATGACAACCGTTCACGGCTATACAAACGACCAGAACGTAGCCGATATGATTCACAGCGACCTTCGCAGGGCAAGAGCTGCCGCACAAAACATCATTCCGACAACCACAGGCGCAGCAAAGGCGCTGGGCGAAGTAATACCGGCACTGAAAGGCAAACTCGACGGTTTCGCTCTTCGCGTTCCGGTCATCGTCGGAAGCTGCGTTGACCTGACCGTAGAACTCGAAAAAGAAGCTACCGCCGCTGAAATTAACGCCGCCCTGAAGAAAGCCGCCGAAGGCAGCCTTAAAGGCATCCTGCAGTATTGCGATGAGCCGATTGTAAGCTCGGATATCATCGGTAATCCGCATTCGAGCATTTTCGATTCGCTCTGCACGATGTCGATGGGCAGTTTTGTGAAGGTTATAAGCTGGTACGATAACGAATGGGGATATTCGAATCGTACCGTTGACATCATCGCGAAAATCGCGGCTATGTAAAAAAATAAAGGCCCCTGCCGTAAATGACAGGGGCTTTTTTTAATTCTATTCACTTAAGGATTCCTCAATATGGCTGAAAAACAGCTCGAACAAACGCTCGTTCTTATCAAGCCCGATGCGCTTAAAAACTCAATAACAGGATTTATATTTTCACAGCTATCGGAACTTCACACCGGAGCTCGCTTTGCCGCGACCAAGATTGTGAATGTGTCGAGACTTCTGGCGGAGGAGCATTATGTCGAACATAAAGGTAAGCCGTTTTTTGAGCCGCTGCTCGATTATATAATGGGCAAAGCACATTATTCCGAAGAGAACAAATGGAAACGAAGGGTAATCGCAATCGTTTATCTGGGCGACGGCGTTCTTGACAGGATAAGGGCACTGGCAGGTCCCACGAACCCGCATCAGGCGAGGGAAGAAAGACCCGGCTGCATCAGGTCGCTCGGCACAGTGGTGCCGCTCAAAGATAAAGACGGCAAAAATATCGGCGAAAGGCTGGATAACCTGATTCACACCTCGGCCACGACGGAAGAGGCGGAAAGGGAAATCAAGCTGTGGTTCGTGCCGCACGATATTCCGCCGATGATGCGGGTGTGTCCGACGGAAATCTGCCCGACACATTATTATTACAAAGAAGGCCGGCTTTATGATACATATGAACCCGGTAGTATGCTGCTTCTGGCACCGGGCGATATGGTATGGAAGACCGACCTTGAGATACTCCGAAGCTGCGGCACCGGCGAATGCAAAAAAGGCCGATTAAACACGGTGGCGGCAAAGTATCTTATCAACAGAGTAAAAGTATAAGCAGCATTGCAGGAAAGGAAAGCTGTTATGGCTAAAAAAACAGTGGCAGACATTGAAGTAAAAAGTAAAAAAGTTCTGATGAGGGTTGATTTTAACGTGCCCATCGACAGCAATGGAAACATTACTTCCGATAATCGTATCGTAATGGCCCTGCCGACGATAAAGACAATCATAGAAAAAGGCGGCAGAGTAATTCTTATGAGCCATCTGGGAAGACCGAAAGGAGAGAAAAAACCGGAATTCTCGATGGCGCCGGTCGCGAAAAAACTCGGCGAACTGCTGGGCAAAGATGTGATTTTCGCAAACGACTGCATCGGCGACGATGTAAATAAAAAGGCAGCAGCCCTAAGGGCCGGCGATGTAATGCTGCTCGAAAATGTGCGCTTCTATAAAGCTGAAGAAATAAAAGATAAAAAGGCAAAGGACGACCCTGCTCTCCGCAGGGAAAAAGACGATTTCGCGAGGCAAATTGCCGAGTTAGGCGATGTCTATGTCGATGACGCTTTCGGAACGGCTCACCGCGACAACGCCTCGATGTACACTGTGCCCGCTATGATGGAAGGCAAAGACCGCGTTATCGGATTTCTGGTCGAAAAAGAGCTTAAATTCCTCGGCGATACAATCAATAATCCGGTTCGGCCGTTCGTTGCCATACTGGGAGGCGCGAAAGTTTCGGATAAACTTGCCGTAATTGAAAACCTCCTGACGAAAGTCGATAGAATTCTCATCGGCGGCGCGATGGCTTATACGTTCTTCAAGGCACAGGGCAGAAAAATCGGCAAGAGCCTGTGCGAAGACGATTTTATCGAAAAAGCAAAAGAGCTTTTCGGCAAGGCCGAGGCGGCAAATTGCCAGCTTGTTCTGCCGGTGGACGATGTAATCGCAAGCGAATTGAAAGAAAACGCCGAGAATAAAGTCGTTACGGGCGACATTCCTGACGGCTGGCTGGGACTGGATATCGGGCCGGCGTCAAGAAAGCTGTTTATCGAAAAACTTGCCGATGCAAAAACTATCGTCTGGAACGGTCCGATGGGCGTATTCGAGATGAAGCCCTTTGATGAAGGCACAAAGGCCGTCGCGCAGGCGGTTGCAGACGCTACACAGAAAAACGCCGCAAAGAGCATAATCGGCGGCGGAGACAGCGCAAGCGCCATAAAGAAAATGAAACTGTCCGACAAGGTAACACACGTCTCGACCGGCGGTGGAGCAAGCCTTGAGTTTATGGAAGGCAAAAAATTCAAATGCCTCGAAATTTTAGACGAGAAATAGCCACAGAGAACACAGAGCTCACAGAGATATAAATTAAAAAGCCGCTGACTTTCTCAGCGGCTTTTTTTATGTCTAATTTCGCACTTCTATTTGAGGATTATTGCCGAGTATCGCGGGAATATAAAAGCTATATGCCTCCGAATTCAAAGGATTATTTCTTACATCCACCCAGGTCAGGTTCGCAAGTCCCCCTATCGCCGAAATGTCCCTTATGCTGTTATTGTTAAAAGAAAGCGTCTCCAGATTCGCCAGTCCGGCAACAGCGGATATATTGCTTATTCTATTACTGCCGAGATGCAAATAAACAAGCCCCGTAAGCGTCGCCAGCGGCGATATATCGGAAATCTGATTGCCCGCAAGGTACATATCCGTCATCCAGACAAGACCCGACAGGGCCGAAATATCGGTAATCCGATTATAGCCTATCCGCAGCCACATTAAATTCGTAAGATTGGTCAGCACGCCCGCATCGCGGATTTGATTGCCGTCCAACTCGAGATAAAATAAATTAGTCAGATTAGCCAACGGTGAAATGTCGCTGATTCGATTTCTGTTCAGGCATAAATCCAGTAAATTCGGCAGATTCGCGACACCGGAAATGTCGTCTATATCGCTGTCATTCAAATACAGGATTTGCAGATTTGTCAGATTCCATATAACGCCAAAATCTTTTATATTGTTTTTGCCCAGCTCCAGATGTACGAGATTCGCAAATCCCGACAAAATAGAGATATCACTCACAGGATTGCTTTGCAGAGCAAGAGAGCTTATTTCTGTCAAGCCGGCGAGCGGCGAAATATCGCTGATTTGGTTATAGGCAAGATACACCGTTCGCAGCTTTGCCAGACCGGCAAGAGGTGAAATATCGCTGATTCGATTGCCCGATAAGTTCAACTGTTCCAGATTTATCAATTCCGACAGAGGCGAAATGTCGCTAATTCGATTGAACATCAGCATCAAATAATCCAGATTTGCCAGAGCTACCAGCGGAGAAATATCACGAATTTGATTTCCGTAAAGAGCCAGCACTTCGAGATTTGTCAATTCGGAAAGAGCCGATATGTCGCTGATATTATTGTTGTCGTGCAGGTCGAGATATATCAAATTTGCCGCATATTCAAGGCCGGTCAGGTCGGTTATGCCTTTTGCCGGCGCCTCGAGCATTGTCAGGTTAAGCATATCGTCCGGCGTCGGATTAGAAATTCCCAACTGCCGCTCTACGGCGGTCTGCAAATTAGGGTCTGCAAAAGAGACCGCATCCTGCCCTTTTGCAGTGCCGACCATTATCAGCATTAAAACTACCGCCAAAAAGGTTGTTTTATTCATTGGCCGCCTCCTTTTCTATATTATCGCAATTTGCGCAATTTCGCCGTCATAAAGACTTATGGAAATTCGAGATTCCCCTTCTCCTGATTCCCTTTTGAAGCCGCGAAAACAAATACCTTTATACACTTTTTAGTTAAAAAATCAAGGGAAAACTCGCCGGCTAAACCTGTTGCAATAGCCTGCGAAAACGATTATTATAGAAACAGAAAGGTGAGAAAATGACTGGAAAACTGCCGAAAGCCGGGACGATTGAGATTGCACCATCTATATTGAGTGCCGATTTTGCGCATCTTGCCGATGAAATCGCGCAGGTCGAAAAAAGCGGTATAAAAATGCTTCATCTCGATATTATGGATGGCCATTTTGTGCCGAATATTAGTATCGGTCCAGTTGTCATTGCTAAAATCCGTAAATGCTCGAACTTGTTTTTCGACAGCCATTTGATGATTAGCGAGCCCCAGAGATACGCTGACGATTTTATCAAGGCAGGCGTCAATAATATCACTTTTCATATTGAAGTTGTGCCGAATCCGAAGGATTTCATTAAAAAACTCCACGATTCCGGCATCTCGGCGGGATTATGTCTTAATCCTGAAACGCCTGTATCGAAAATCGAAAAATACGCACATCTGGCGGATATGATTCTGGTTATGACGGTCCATCCGGGCTTTGGCGGCCAGAGCTTTATTCAGGAGGCAGCTGAGAAAATCAAGCCAATCCGTCAAATCGTCGGGCCGAATATCAGAATCGAAGTTGACGGCGGCATCGATGCCCAAACAGCATCGATTGTAACCAAATTAGGTGCTGATACGCTTGTCGCGGGAAATGCGATATTCGGCAAGCCGGACAGAGCACAGGCGATAGAGGCGATTCGCAAGGCCTGCGTATCTGCCGCTTCCTAATGAATTATAGGGAATATTGGAAAATAAAAGGTAATTCGAGTAAGATTTTGATATCATTGTGGTATTGAAAGTTCGGTTGCGTAGGCAGGCGTTTAATATGGGAAATCCCAGATTAATTAAAGTGGAAGGAGCGTCCCCTTGATGAAAGCGTCTCAAATAATTGCTTTTATTGTCCCTTCTGTCGTGCTTGCTGTGTCTGCGAGTACGGGATACTTCAAAGTTCAAGAAACGTCCGAACGAATTGAAGAGGCAGTGCGTTTTCTGCCTACCCGGTCTACTTCGAGCATGCATCTCAGTCGTACTGGGCAGTTATCAGAACGGTTGCTCGATAGCGTTAAATTGCTTCAAAGTATTAAAGAATCAAAATGCCACCAACTTCTCAAATCTTGCATTCAAGAAATAGATGGTCGATGGCTACGTTGGCTTTACCGCTCCGAAGTGAAAGATCAATCGCTTACGCCAAACATAGAATCTCTCGATCGCATCTTGGCTCTGTTTGCAACAGCAGAGAGTTTCATGAGCGAGAAATATCTTGAGGGCATCGAGCTATATCATGAGGGACCTGGGAAAGTTGTAGGCAGAAGGTTACGCATAGAGGAATGTCCTGATCTCGGTTACCACAAGATCACGACCCTCGAACTCGCTCTCAATGACTACAGGAGTGACTTACAGAGTTATCTCATCGTGAGAACAATCTTCTGGGTGGCAGTTTGTTCCCTTTTGTCATGTTTTTGCTGTTATGTGCCAACCTTGCGGAAACAGTGCCAACAAAAGGATGGGCAAGTGTCTTCAGAATCCACGGCTATCACGTCCCCTGAAGAACCCTCATCCTGACTGTTGTCTCTAAGAGATGACTATGGACTACGCCAATAGAAGGAGTTAAAAGCATGGGAGATATCGGATTTTTAGAGGCTATTGGAGGCTATTTTGCTCTTGTCTTGGTCTTCGCACTTTTCAACCTGTTCCACAATCTGATGGATGGGAAGCTCAAGCTCACTTTCGGAGTCATAACCGCACATTTCATTGCTAGTACTCTGTCACCTCTAAAACTGTGGATATAGCCGTTTAAGTTTTACTCTCGCATTCTCACATGTAAATTGCCAATCAACCGATTTCTGTTTCACA
>PGYD01000150.1 GCA_002839495.1 Planctomycetes bacterium HGW-Planctomycetes-1 | reverse complement strand
ATATTCGCTGCTCCCAGGGATCCAAGTGTCAACATATTGCTCGATTTCATCATCCCAGACACGATTGACTATCTTGAACTCCTGACGCGAGCCGGCGTCCAACCCTGTGAGCGTCGCCGTATACGTGCCGTCCCCGTTGTCGTCCATGCGTTTATCGCCTATCCAGTAGTCAGCGCTTGCAGGGACAACTAATCCCACAACAGCAATCAAAACAATCAACACACAAACTAATTTCTTACACATAACTACATCCTCCTTATCTCCAAAAACCAAAACTTCTTCCATTTATGTGTTTTCGACAAACACACCAAACCTGTGCCTGTCAAAATAACTTTTTAATGGGGCATGCCCTCTCTTCGAGTGAGAGAAACCGCTCCGAGCTTTCAGTCAAAATGCCAAAACCGTGGAAGCCCGGCCCTTAGCGCAAAGCACCTTTCATTCCTATTTGTACCAAACTAACTATATGCTTGTCAAGGAATTTTTTTGCCATAAGGCAAAGAGGATTGTCGTAATAATCATCAGCCAATTGCCCGGCAGTGCGAAAAATCCAAGCATCCGCCAAAAGGTGTTTAAAAAAATCAATAAAACGAGCCAAAAATAGATCATAATCACAATTTATTTGAAGAATTATCGAACCGATTATATTCTATATCATATTCTTAAGGAGTAAAAATGAAAAAAATATTGTTTGTTTTCGCATTGGTCTTTTGCGGCGGATGCCTTACTAATCAGGCCGACAGAATTACCCAAACTTCAACTATCGACGCCCTTTTGGCAGGCGCCTACGACGGGCAAATGACCTGCGGGCAATTGCTGGATTACGGCAATTTCGGAATCGGCACATTCGACAAACTCGACGGCGAAATGACCGTGCTTGACGGCAGGGTTTATCAGATTAAAACGGATGGTAAAGTTTATACCCCTGCTTTGAGCACAAAAACACCTTTTGCGACAGTATGCAATTTCAAACCTGATATACAATTTGAAATTCAAAACGCCAACTTCAAAACCGCAGAATCTATTATCGACGAAAAGGTACCAAATCAGAATACATTTTTGGCGGTCGAAATTTCCAGAACATTTAAGCATATCAGGGTTCGCAGCATTCCGGCTCAGCAAAAACCTTATCAGCCTTTGGCCGAGGTCGTGAAAAATCAATCGGTATTCAATATAAATGATGTGTCGGGCACGATTGTGGGGTTCAGGACTCCGCCATTCGTCAAAGGCGTAAACGTTGCCGGCTATCACTTTCATTTTTTAAGCGATGATTTTACTCAGGGCGGCCACGTCCTCGATTTCGAGCTTGTCGGCGGCGAGTGCAAAATCGACAGGTGCGATGAATTTCTGCTGATTTTGCCGAAAGACGATGCACTGAAAGATATCGATTTATCGAAAGATAAGAGCGAAGAATTGCAAAAAGTCGAGAAATAAAAAAAAAGCCGGCGGAATGAATCCGCCGGCAAAATTTGTCTTCAGCAATAATCCTTATTCGCCGCCTTCATCCGGTCCGCCCGGTCCACGTGGTCCACGCGGTCTGCGAGGACGATTCGGGTCGTCAGGCCCGCGCCTGCCCTGCGGCCCTTGCATCTCGGAGTATTTTTCAACGGTCAGCCATTTCTGGTCATCTTTAATTTCTGTCTTGCCTGTAACAGCTACGAATTTGTCCGCCATTTTCTCGGCAAGCTCTTTGCCCTTTTCATCAAGGACAATATTGCACGTTCCGTGCCTTCTGCTTTCCAGTTGGGCGGCGGTGATATTGCCGTCCGCGTCTTTTTCAACAATTACCCTGCCCCTAATGGTATTCGGGTCGAATTTGGGCCTATTAGGGTCAAACCGCGGATGAGGCTTTTGGGCGATGGAAACGCCGACAAATCCGAACACTGCGGCCATAAAAACTAAAATCGCTAACTTTTTCATTTTTCAAGCTCCTTATTAAAATTTTATTTTGCTCTGTAGAAAACATTAATAATAATATGTAAAAAAGCTCTTTTTGAAAAGTAAATAAAGGATCATCAGGTCGTAGGTCAGCACTCGCAGATAG
>PGYD01000033.1 GCA_002839495.1 Planctomycetes bacterium HGW-Planctomycetes-1 | reverse complement strand
TCGGAACAGACAATTGTATATCCCGCCTTTACCGCCTCGGACAAATGTTCGACGTTATACTGCAAATCCTTCCTGCTGGTTTTTATATCGCCGTAAACAACCGCAGGCAGCGGCGCAGGCCTTTGCTTGGGAACAATCACATCTATATTATTATGCCTCAAAAATTTTATGACAGCGAAACCAAGCTCGTGGTCGTTGTAATTTGCGAAAGTATCCGTAAAATACGCAACCTTATCGATTGGATTCTCTAATTGGGGCTGAGCGGCAAGATATTTATTCGCTTTTCTTAAAAAGCTTGAAAATCCGAACTTCGGCATCGTTCGTCTTTTGTCGATTCCCGTTGCGATTTGAATTGCCCATCTTGCAGGCGCAAGACTCATAAAGAAATTGCTTATCGGCGCAAACGCCGAAGCGAAAATACTCATATAGCGGTTCGACGACAGAATTTTCGCCTCTCGGCTTTTCGGCATCCTCGCCCGCACCTCCATCATCATTTTCGAGACATTCACTCCCGACGGACAATCCACTTCGCAGGCCCTGCAGTTCAGACACGTCGCCAGAATTTCTCTGAAAGTTTCCGATTCGAAATCCTGCTCTGTCAGCAGCCCCTTCGCCCAGGCCGCCAGCAGGTTTGCCCTTGCCCGTGATGAGTATTTCTCTTCGCCCGTCGCCCGAAACACCGGACACATCCGCAGCGCAGATTCATTGCTTCTGCAAACCCCGCATCCGCTGCATTGAATAACATCGAACTTAAACTCATCAGGCCCGAAATTCAGCACCGGCTTTACCCTCTCGTCGATAATTTTGTTCCTGCCGCGAAGGTCCTGCGTCATAATCTCCGGATTTTCATTTATTATCTTGCCGGGATTGAGAATATTTTTCGCGTCGAAAATTTTCTTTATCCCCTTCAGCACCCCGTAATATTCTTCGCCATACTGTTTCTTTATGAACGCCGCCCGAACAAGTCCGTCTGCGTGTTCTCCGCTTATCGAGCCGCCCAGCGACCAGGCAAGCTCGAAAACCTCGTTCGCCATCTCCGTCATCTTTTTTACATCTTCAGCGTTCGACAAATCCAGATAGGGCCTTACGTGCAGCTCGCCGTCGCCTGCGTGCCCGTAATACGTCATATCGACCTTATATTTTTTCTCGATTTTTTTCAGCCCCCGGACATACTCGGCAAGTTTTGCGTTATCGACCGACACATCTTCGATAAAAGGCACAGGCTGTTTAGGCCCTTTCTGCCTGCTCAACAGCGGAACAGCATCTTTTCTGCACTTAAACAGTCTCTTCTGCAAAACAGGCTCGAACACAATTTCTTTATCGAAGCACAGCCCGCCGACCGCCGCCGCCGTTTTTTCAATCTTTTCCCTGACCTCCTGTTCTGTTTCGCCCGTATGTTCGACGAGCAGACTCGCCGCAGAGACCGGATTTAAAATATCGTGATACTGCTCGAATGCCTCACGCGCGATTTTTATAAATTTATCGTCCATCAGTTCGCACGCCGACGCTCCGCAATCGACAATGAGAGGCACAGCCGTCGCCATTTTTTCCAGCGTATCGAACTCAAGCTGCACAACTCCGCTTACTTTCGGAATCTCAACCGTCCGCAGCGTAATTTCCGTAAATATCGCCAGCGTCCCTTCCGATGCCGCAAGAAGTTTCGCCATATCTATCCTGCCGCTATGTATGACGCCTGCGATATTGTATCCGCTGCGATTTCTTTTTGTCTTCGGCTGCGTCTTTTCTATCACCGCCGCATTTGCATTGAGTAATTCAAAGCAGTCTCTTGCGATTTTTTTCTCGCCCTCTTTGTCATTCCCGCGAAAGCGGGAATCCACGTCATTTTCAAACTCGATTAGCCTCCCGTCCGCCAAAACCGCCTTTATCTTTTCTATATATTCTGCGGTATATCCGTACTTGAGCGAATGTGCTCCGGTCGAATTATTTGCGACGACTCCGCCTATTACCGCGCGGTTTCCGCTCGACGGGTCAGGCCCGATTTTCCGCCCGTATTTTGCTAAATATTTATTCAAATCGTCCAGTACGACCCCCGCCTCGCAGCAGACAGTCTTTCCGTCATCGTTTGTGCCGATGATTTTGTTCATATATTTTGTCGTATCGAGCACGATTCCGCTCGACAGCGCTTCGCCCGCAAGTCCGCTGCCTGCCCCCCGCGCGACAATCGGTATATTATTCTCATTAGCGTATTTGACCGCTGCGCAGATATCGTCCGCATTCTTCGGCATAACAACGCACTGCGGGATTATCTGGTATATACTCGCATCGGTACTATATATGACGCGGGTAAAAATGTCGGCGAAAGAATCGCCCTTTATCAGCCGCGAAAGCTCGTCCGAAATTTGTTGTGAATTTTTATCAGTCATTTTTGCAGATTATTTAATATCCCCGCCCAATTTTCTGTTAATTATCGTCCGGCCGATTATTTTTACTTTTCAGAGCTTTTTTTTGTTTTGTTTCGAGTTTTTTAATATCTTCCGCCGCCGGCAGGTTTTCAGGCATTGTGCCTCCAAGCTCCTTGATGGTCTGGCGTATCTTTGCTCCAACTTCCCGATGTGTCCGATTTGCTTTTTCCTTGCCTTTAATATTTTCACGCCGAAGTTTTTCTTCGGTTTGCGTAGCTCTAAAAAGATTCGCCGCAAGTTCAGTGCTTCCCATATGGTCGAGAATCTGCTGACCTTTTTTGAGCCTCTTTCGATTATGAATATCCTGGGCCGTCAGCCCGCCGTACAATCCCTTATAGCCGTGATTTTGAAAAATCGCGTAATCAGATGCCTTAATTACACCTGCTTCTTTTGCCGCACCGGCCAGACGAACATTATGCGTTTTTATCTCCTGTCGCAGCAGCCTTCGTTTATCTTCGATTTCCTGTCCTGAAACTTCCTGCCGGCGTGTCTGAATTGCAAAATAGGTCTGACCTAAAGCAACGATTTCTTTGCCCGGGTCGGCGTTCTGCACTATTAAATAACACGCATATCGGGACATATACACAGAACTTACAGATCTTTGCCCTCCTTTGCCGATTTCTATCATTTCGGTGATATCAACGAAATGATCCTCGATGCGTTGCCCGCTGTTAAAACACGCCGTTTTGGCCTTCTTTATTACCTGCTCGAAATTACGGTAATCTGAATATCCGAGAATTTGTGCAAAATCTCTGCTCGACCAGAATTCGTTTCCTGTTTCATTGGTTCGCTTGATTTGTTCAAATGGCGAATCTTTACCTGTCGGCGTTTTATTAATCTCATTAGCCATAATTCATCCTTGCTATTGATTTTTAATATAAATCAGCGTAATCAGAGATATTAATTTATACGCAGCCGATTAACGAGCCGTCATTTTTTCTCGTCGCTTTTTATATCCTCGAACGAAATCTGCATAGACTGCAGGTCTGTATCGCTTATCTCTCCTTTGATAAATCGCTGAACCTCGGGCAGCTTGCTGTTTTTAATCGTCTCAGCGTCGCCTTCGAGGAGTATTTTGCCGTTGTGCAGCATTACTATCCGGTCGCCGATTTTCGATGCGCTGTTCATATCGTGCGTTACCACGATACTCGTTATGCCCAGCTCTTTTTGCGTCTTCAAAATCAATTCGTTAATTATATCCGCCCGTATCGGGTCGAGTCCCGTCGTCGGCTCATCATAAAGTATCACTTCCGGATTAAGCGCGACTGCCCTTGCCAGTGCGACGCGTTTTTTCTGTCCGCCCGAAAGGCTTGCCGGATAATAATCCTGAAAACCGTCCATTCCAACCATTGCCAGTTTCGTCCTGACGATTTCGTCCAGTTTTTTCTTGTCGTGTATATCAGTATGCTGTTTTACCGGAAATATTATATTTTCATAGACGGTAAAACTGTCGAACAGCGCCCCGCCCTGAAACAGAAATCCCATCTGCGTCCGCACGCTTTCGAGCTCTTTTTCGTTGAGGTTGTCGATTCTTTGGTTATGAAAATATACTTCGCCGGCGCTTGGCCGCAAAAGTACGATTATGTGTTTTATCAGAACTGTTTTCCCGCACCCGCTGGGCCCGATTATAACGGTCGTTTTTCCTTTCTCGAAAGATAGCGTAATCCCGTCGAGCACTACCGTGTTGCCAAACCTTTTGGTAAGGCCCTTAAGAACGACTACTCTGTCATTTGCTTCAGGTTTCTTTCCCATTTATCAATCATTTTACCACCTATAATTTTTTTCGCAACTATTCTCTATTCGCGCAATTGTCCTAAAGATTGTGGGAGAATTTTCAGGGATTTACAGCAAATTACATATACCGCCAATCTGTCAAAGAACCCCCCAACAAATAACTTGACCCCATCGCGATACGCAAGTGGGATTTAGTCTGTATCATTGACAGTTTCTGTCTTGTGAGCCAGATAGGATAATGCTCTTAACAAGCCGAAACATTTTTAGCCTTTAGGCTGGTATTTTATGAAAAATAGGCGATTTTTCTCCGGTTTTTTGCACATTAAATTGCTTTTTTAACCTCAATTTGCTATATTAAGGCGAACTGGAACAGAATTTGCGTAATACTCTGTTTTTTTCGGCACAAGCATGAAGATGGATATGACCAATCAGATGCGGCTCGAACAGCGGATGAAGCTTGCTCCGCGAATGATTCAGTCGATGGAAATTCTTCAGCTTCCTATGATGGCGCTTCTCGAAAAGATAGAGGCGGAATTGAACAGCAATCCCGTACTTGAAATAGAAGAGACATCAGAAACAGAGTATTCGCCGACAAGCGGCGAGGCCGGGGAGGCAGGAGAACCTGAGAGGCTGGCAGAGAACTTTCAGGCGAGCGGGGCCGAAACGAAACAGGAAGATTTTCGAAAGCTGGATGATTTTCCCGAACATTCGGACGATTATTTCTACCGGACAGAGGTGGGCGGACGGGCAAGAGATGATGGGGAATTCGACAAAAAACTTGAAGCGATGAATAACACGCCGGCACTAGAAGTATCTTTGAACGATTATCTCAAGGAGCAATGGCGGTTTGCCGATGCGGACGAGAAGACCAAAAAAGCCGGCGAGCAGATTATCGATTACATCGATGAAAAAGGGTATCTAAAAATCCGGCTCGAACAGCTTCACAATAAAGACAGGCACAATTTCGGAGTTGATGACCTCGAACGGGCATTGAAACTTGTGCAGCAGCTTGAGCCTGCGGGCGTCGGGGCGCGTGATGTGAAAGAGTGCCTTTTGATTCAGATGTCGCAATCCGGCGACGATATGAGTTTCGAGATGGAGATTGTATCGAAGTATCTCGACAAACTTCTCGAAAATAAGCTGCCTGAAATCGCGAAGAAGATGAACTGCGGCGTCGAGCGGATTAACGAGGCGATACTGCGGATGAGGAAATTCGATACATCGCCGGGACTGCAGATAAGCAACGTGAAAAATCCGGCTGTCAAGGCCGACGTTATAGCAGAGGCAAGAGAAGGAGGAGGATTCAGGGTTTATCTTGCGGACAAGAATATTCCCGCGATTCGGATAAACGAATATTATTCGGATATGGCCAGAGATAAAAAGGCCGATACGAAGACGCGGCAGTTTCTCAAGGATAATATCCGCTCGGCGAGATGGCTTATAGACGCAATCGAACAGAGGAAACAGACGCTTTTGAAAGTAAGCCGGGCGGTTGTGGACAGTCAGCGCGAATTTTTCGAGAAAGGCAGAGCGCATTTGAAGCCTTTGCCGATGTCGGAGATTGCGGACAAGGTCGGCGTGCATATCGCAACTGTTTCCCGCGCGGTTGCGGGAAAATATATACAATCGCCGCAGGGATTAATGCCGCTGCGGGAGCTTTTCGGCGGAGGTATGGAGACTGACAACGGCACAAGCGAAAGTTTCGAGGCGATTCGCGCTAAGATGCAGCAGATTGTCGATTCGGAAGACAAGGCAAAGCCGCTGAGCGATGAGGCGATACGCAAAAAACTCGAACAGCTCGGCGTCAAAAACATTGCCCGGCGAACCGTCGCCAAATACCGCAAATTGATGAATATCCCAACGGCGAGGTTCAGAAAGAAATTCTGATTTTCCGAAAGAGATTGCCCGCCAAGACGGGTAAACTTCGCTGTGCCCTACCTATGGTGTCCCCCATGGACTAAGGTGCAAGCCCGCAATGATATATTCAGTTTCTTAAGTCTATTCGCCGATGATTTTAACAAGAACTCTCTTTTTGCGTTTACCGTCGAATTCGCCGTAGAAAATCTGTTCCCACGGGCCGAAATCGAGCCGGCCCTGCGTTACGGCAACGACAACTTCCCTGCCCATAATCGTCCTTTTTAAATGGGCATCGGCGTTGTCCTCGGCGATATTGTGATGGTACTGCGAATACGGCTTTTCAGGGGCGAGCTTTTCGAGCCAAGTCTCGAAATCCTGATGAAGGCCCATTTCGTTGTCGTTAATGAAAACGCTGGCGGTAATGTGCATCGCATTGACAAGGCATAGGCCTTCGGTTATGCCGCTTTCGGACAGACACTCGGCTACCTGCGGCGTGATGTTGATGAACTGACGCCTTGTAGATGTGTTAAAATAAAGTTCTTTCTTATAGCTTTTCATAATTTTCCTTTTATTAGCGACTCATATTAATTTTATTTAAAGCAACAATTATTCTTGAAACTAACAATAAACAAATGCCTATTACAAAGCACCATTTATGAATTGAATATTTCCATTTGAGTCTTTTCTCTATTTTATTTTTTGCGCCTTTTACTGCTGAAATACTTTGTTCCAATTTTGCTTGTTCCTCGGAAAGTTCTTCTTGTGCCCAATATTCGCCTGATGGTTTAATCACAATTTTACCCGATATTCTACTTTCATCTAAAGCCCCTATATCATCTTCTTTTCTTTGTATAAAACCTGCTTGCATATAGAAAACAGGGCGCCATGCCAATCTCGATAATCCTACCAATCCTGATACCAATAAAAGAATCCATGAAACAATTTCAAAAAAACACTGACATTTTCCTGTAATACTTGATGTTTGTACCGTCAAACCCAGAATGGTAAATACTAATGCAATAAAATAAAAGTCAAATTTTTGTTGGGCCTGAATAGCCATTTCAAGATTTGGATTTATTTTGTTTTGATTTCCCATGTTTGCCTCCTATGCCCTTATCCCTTGACGAGTTTCCGATATATACTTTCGATTTTATCGACCATAGTTTTCGGCGAAAATTTTTCTTTGACAAACTCTCTGCCGTTTGAGCCAAGTTTGGTTCTCAAATTTTCATTTGCGATAAGCTCAGCGCAGGCATCGGTTAACTGCTCAATGTTTTCAGGCTCAGTAAGTCTTCCGGTGTCGGGATTTACGACTTCGTTTGCGCCGTCGATATCAAAACTTATCGCAGGTTTGCCGCAAAGAAGCGCCTGCGGCAAAACTCTGGCCAGGCCTTCACGAAGAGAACAATGCACAAGAATATCCGAAGACTGGATTACAAGCGGCATCTTTTCAACAGGCAAAAGGCCGGTAAACCTGAACCTGTCTGAAAGATTGTAACCTGAAATCTGCCTTTGTAACCTATCTTTTAAAATCCCATCGCCGATGAAAAGCCAGATGCAGTTTTCAAATCGCCCTGCAAGTTCTTTGGCAGATTCAATTATGTATTTATGGCCTTTGAGGTGAAACAGGCGGGCAATAGTTACAAGAACAATCGCATCGGCAGGTATTTCATACTTTTTGCGGAAGTCGTTTCGCACCTGTTCTGAAATAGGATTCAAAAATGCTTCTTCCTCGATTGCTGAATAAGCGGTTGTATATTGTTCGGCTCTGCCAATTCCCGCAGCCAAAGACTTTTGCGTCATCGCCTCGGCGACACATATAAAGGCATCTGTTTTTTTCGCAGCAGCTCTTTCAACAGCGATATAAAACTTGTTCAACAACTGATTCTGGTATTCGTGAAACGAAAGGCCGTGAACGCTATGAATAATTTTAGGGCGAGGACTTAAACTGTGCGCTGCGAATCTGCCGAGTATGCCAGCCTTAGCTGAATGGGTATGAACAATGTCGGGTTGAAGTTCCATTAATAATTTTTTTAACTGATAATAAGCAGGAATGTCATAGAACGGATTAATCTGCCGACGCAGCGAATCAATCACAATAGTTTTATACTTTTGATTTTTTGTCTGCTCGAAAAGCTGGCCTTCAGGGCCGAGGGCCGGGCCGGTGATTAAAGTTACATCGTGGCCACGGGCGGCGAGCTCCTTGCAGGTAATCAGCGTGTTTTCCTGCGCCCCGCCTAATATAAGTCGAGTGATTATGTGTACTATCTTCATAATAAATTGAAAAATGAAAATTGAAGATTGAAGATTTGTGGAACCGCCTGCGGCGGAATTATTTTTATAAATTTTAAATTTTCAATCTTCATTCTTAAATCAGTATTTAATCCACATAAGACAAAGACCTTGAGCCGGGGCGATGGGGCCGGCGGCTGTGCGTTTTTTTGCTTCGAGAATCTTATCAACAACATCCGGCTGCCAGCGGCCGCGGCCGATTTCGACGAGCGTGCCAACAATGTTTCTGACCATATTATACAAAAAACCGTTCGCTTCAACATCAATATATATCCACTGGCCGTTCTGAATACAATCACAGTTAAAAATCGTTCTGACCGAGCTCGAGCGCTTGTCGGCGGCGGTGGCAAAAGATTTGAAATCCTTTTCGCCGATGAGTTTTTTGGCCGCTGTCTGCATCGGCGCGATATCAAGTTTGCCGGGCCCGCCCTGAGCGAGGCCGAAGGGCCTGTGCCAGCATTGGTTGATTTGCAGCACGGGACGGGTTTTGCCGGTGTAAATCGAATAACGATAGAGCTTGCTTTTTGTGTCCTTAATCGCATCGAAATCGTCGGGCACATCAACGGCCTCAGTAACGACAATTTCTTTTGGAAGATGCTGGCTGATGGCTTTTGCCAGTCTGTCGGTAGGAATCGGCGTATCGAGTCTGACGTTTGCGACCTGACCCAGTGCGCTGACACCGGCGTCTGTTCGGCTCGAGCCGTTGACTTCGACATCGTCGGTGCAGATAAGATTTGCAATTGCCGAGATTAATTCAGCTTCGATGGTTTTGAAGCCGGGCTGTTTCTGCCAGCCGGAATACCTGCTGCCGTCATACTGAATTGTAAGTTTTATATTTCTCATAGGGTATAGGGTACAGGGAACAGGGTACAGAAACTATACCCTAAACCCTATACCCTGTCCCCTAAATTTTTTTAAAGCAGTTTCTCGGCAATCTGCACGGCGTTCAAAGCTGCGCCTTTTCTAATCTGGTCGCCGCTGACCCAAAGGTTAATCGCCTTGTTGTCGGGTATAGATTCGTCCTGACGGATTCTGCCGACATAGACATCGTCATTGTCCGCTGCGTCAAGCGGCATCGGGAAGCGATTATTCGCCTGGTCATCGATGAGCGATACGCCGGGTGCGTGTTCGAGCAGCTTGCGGACTTCGTCGGGAGTAATCGAATCCTTGAATTCAAGATTTATGCTCTCGCAATGGCACCGCAGAACCGGAATCCTGACGCAGGTGCAGGTGATCGCGATTTCAGGACAATGGAAAATCTTTCTTGTCTCTTTAACCATCTTTGTCTCTTCTTCGTTATAGCCGTTGGGGCCGATGGCCGAGTCGTGGCTGAAGATATTGAAGGCAATCTGATATTTGAATTTGTTCATAGTCGGATTTTTGCCTTCGAGAATTTCTTTGGTCTGATTGATAAGCTCGGTCATACCGGCCTGGCCGGCTCCGCTGACGGCCTGATAGGTGCTGACTATCATCCTTTTAATGGGATTGGCTTTGTGCAGCGGCCAAATCGGAACGTTTGCGATAATCGTCGAGCAGTTCGGGTTGGCGATTATGCCTTTATGTTTTTTTATGTCTTCGGGATTAATCTCCGGTATTACGAGCGGGACGTCGGGGTCCATTCTGAACGCACTGGAATTATCAACAACCACAGCGCCGGCTTTTACGGCGGCGTGGGCGAACTGTTTGCTTCGCGCTCCGCCCGCGCTGAAAAGGGCAATTTCGACACCTTCGAAGCTGTTTTCGGTCAATTCCTCGACAGGGTAATCCTTGCCTTTGAATTTAACTGTCTTACCAACAGAACGGGCAGAAGCGAGCATTTTCACCGATTTTACGGGAAAATTCCGCTGTTCGAGGATTTTGATAAATTCCCGGCCTACGGCACCGGTAATACCTGCAATAGCTATATTTTTCGACATTTGGCTGACTCCTTATACTTCCTAAACCTTTTAAAAGCCGAGACATACTACAAACTTGACGCGGCAAAGTCAAGCAAAGACCGATGTTTAGGTCAAAAATTCGTTTTTTCTATTGATTTGTGCCAATATAATCCATATAATTAGTAGTTTATGGATAAGTGGACAACACAGGTCGTTTTTCGCTCAACAGCAATTAGTCTGTTAGCCCTCCTTTTGCGCCCTTAGGCGCAAAAAATTCCTCTCCAAAATCCCCCATATTGTTTTTGTTTATTGTAGAAATTAAGAGTTTTTTATTGCATAATTTCTGGATTCCCGCCTTCGCGGGAATGACGACAAAATAAGATTAAAGGAGACAAGTTATGTCTGCTGAAGAAAAAATAATAGTTTTCGATACAACGCTGCGGGACGGCGAACAGGCCGCCGGCACAAGGCTCGGCGTTCGCGAAAAGCTCGAACTGGCGACCCAGCTTGCCCGGCTCGGCGTCGATGTTATCGAAGCAGGCTTTCCGATTTCCTCGCCGCAGGATTTCGAGGCGGTGGAATTAATATCGCAAAAAGTGAGCGGGCCGACAATCTGCGCCCTTTCACGAGCGGCCGATAAAGATATCGATGCCGCAGGCAAGGCTCTGAAAAAAGCCAAAAAGGCAAGGATACATACGGGTCTGGGCATCAGCGATATCCATATCGCAAGCAAGTTCAAGGACGAAAAGTACGGCAAGACGCTCGAAGAGAAAAAGGCAAAGGCTCTCGATATGGGCATTAAAGCCGTCAAGCGAGCCAAGCAATATACCGACGATATCGAGTTTTACTGCGAAGACTCCGGCAGAGCGGACAAGGAATACCTGTATAAAGTCGTCGAAGCAGTTATCGCTGCCGGCGCTACCACGGTAAATATTCCCGATACGACCGGATACGCCATACCGGAGCAGTTCGGACAGCTAATCGCGGAGATTATTAAAAGAGTGCCAAACGCCAAAAAAGCGGTGATAAGCGTTCACTGCCACGACGATTTGGGAATGTCGGTCGCCAATACGCTGGCCGGCGTAGCTAACGGAGCAAGGCAGATTGAATGCACCATTAACGGCGTCGGAGAACGAGCGGGCAACGCTTCTCTTGAAGAATCCGTTATGGCGATACGAACGCGAAAGGATTTCTTCGGACTCGATACAAAAATAAACGCAAAAGAACTTTACAAAACCAGCAGAATGGTTTCGGAAATGCTCGGGATATTCGTTCCGCCGAACAAGGCTATTATCGGCGCAAACGCGTTTGCTCACAGCAGCGGAATACACGTTGACGGCTTCCTGAAAAATCCGCTGACTTATGAAATTATGCGGCCGGAAGATGTCGGCTCGCCGAAAAGCGCAGTCGTTCTTACCGCAAGAACCGGAAGACACGGACTTAAACACAGGCTGACCGAACTCGGATACAAAGTATCGGAAGCGGAGCTCGAACAAATATATCAGAGATTTCTCGATGTTGCAGACAAGAAGACGGAAGTTTTCGATGAAGACATCGCGGCTCTTGTCGGAGACGAAAGAAGAACTATTGAGCAGGTTTTTGAACTTCAGTATCTTCACGTCGCCTGCGGAACGGGAACTTTGCCGACGGCAAGCGTCAAAATGAAAGTTAAAGGCAAAGACGCCCCTGTAACGGCGGCGGCCTGCGGAGACGGGCCGGTCGATGCCGCTTATGAGGCGATAAGAATCGCAACGGGACAGTCGCCGAAATTAGACCTTTACACGATAAAGGCCGTTACCGGCGGGAAAGAAGCGCTGGGCGAAGCGACAGTAAAGGTAATCGACAAAGACGGCGTAAGGTTTACCGGAAGAGGCGTCTCGACGGATATAATCGAAGCATCGGCAAAAGCGTATGTCGATGCTATTAATAGGATGGTTTCGTCGTCAAAGAAGTAAAGTTTAATCGCTGATTACACAGATTATACTGATTAAATGGAAGTAGAGAAGCAAAGAGGCAAAGAAGTAAGGAAAACCGGCGATGCCCTTCCTTACATCCTTACTTCTTGTTTCCTTGCCTCCTTTCTGTGAAATCAGCGTAATCAGCGATAAACAAAAAAGTTTTTTAGGGATATTAGAACTATGGGTATGACTATAACGGAAAAGATACTTGCCGCGGCGGCGGGCAAAAAAACTGTCGAGCCGGGCGATTTAATCGACGGCAAAATCGACTGCATAATGTGCCACGATGTAACAACGCCGGCGGCAATTTCAATGCTGAAGGAAAAAGGCATCGACAAGGTTTTCGATAATGAGAAAATTGTCGTAACGCCCGACCATTTCCAGCCGGCAAAGGATATCAAGAGCGCAGAACTGCACAAAAGACTCGATAGCTGGGCAAAAGAAAAGAAGATAAAAAATTACTACCCGCTCGGCAAGGCAGGCGTCTGCCACGCGCTGCTGCCGGAGCAGGGACATATCAGGCCGGGCGAAGTAATTATCGGCGGTGATAGTCATACGTGCACCTACGGCGCGTTCGCGGCTTTTTCAACGGGTATCGGCTCGACCGATTTGGCGGCTGCGCTCGCCACGGGGAAACTATGGTTCAAAGTTCCCGCGTCTATGAAATTCGTTCTCAACGGCAGTCTGCCGAAAGGCGTTTACAGCAAGGACGTGATTTTAGCGGTGATTGCGAAAATCGGCACGGACGGCGCTCTCTATAAGGCGATGGAATTTGTCGGGCCGGCACTGAAAGAAATGACAATGGAAGCTCGAATGACCATTACGAATATGGCAATCGAAGCCGGCGCAAAGAACGGCATCATCGGTTTCGACGAAATCACAAAAGAATATCTCGATGAGCATCTGAAAGATAAAAAGGAATATAAAGTTTACGAATCGGATGAAGACGCGAAATACGAGCAGACAATCGAAATCGATTGTTCGAAACTTGAGCCAATCGTTGCGCTGCCTCATCTGCCAAGCGGTGGAAAACCGATTAGCCAGTGTGCAGGTATGAAGATGGACCAGTCTTATATCGGAAGCTGCACAAACGGACGCATCGAAGATTTAAGAATTGCCGCGGCGATAATGAAAGGCAAAAAAGTCGCAATCAGGACAATTATAGTTCCCGCAACGCCGGTAATATGGAAACAGGCGATGGATGAAGGTCTGTTCGATATCTTCTACGCGGCAGGATGCGTAATTTCCGCTCCGACCTGCGGGGCGTGCCTCGGCGGATTTATGGGAATCCTTGCCGCAGGTGAAAAGTGTGTAAGCACGACCAATAGAAACTTTGTCGGCAGAATGGGAAGCCCAAAAAGTGAAGTCTATCTTGCAAGTCCGGCAACAGCGGCAGCAAGCGCAATAGAAGGCAAACTGGTCGATTGCAGGAACTATCTTTAAGGAAAATCCTAAATCCTAATATCTAAATCCTAAATAAATACAAATGACAAAAACTCAAAATTCAAAACGATACGACCTTGAAGACAGGACACTCGGATTTGCCAAACAGGTGAGGGGGTTTATTAGAAAAATAGATAGGACTTTGGCAAATATAGAAGATGGCAAACAACTTATTAGGTCTTCATGACCTTCCCCCCAAAAACTGTACCAGTTGCGATTGGAGTACCGGCATGATAAAACCTTAAAAAGGAGGTGTACCATGCGTGGTAAAAGATTTAAACA
>PGYD01000149.1 GCA_002839495.1 Planctomycetes bacterium HGW-Planctomycetes-1 | reverse complement strand
GTAAAAAGTCCTTGCCGCCAGCGTCGAAAACAACTGATTTTGCTCGTTCGCAAAACCAACGGTCGCTATTGAAGCGATGGCTAAAATGAACAGAATTTTTATCTTTTTACTCGTCATCTTTGTCCTATAGACAGACCTGCACTGTCTTTGCTCTTATATCGGCTATAACTGCCTATAAATTAAGTATTTATGCCATAAAGAACCCCATAAAAACCCCATCGGCACACCCCCTTGCTTTAACTTGTTTTATTTAAGCTATTTACAGCCTGCTCTATAAACGATTAAACATATTATTCATTTTGACCAGCCACCGCCAGCACAAACGCGAAGACTTTTTGGGCGCCGGCATCTTTTAGAACTTTAGCGCATTCATCGAGCGTCGCGCCTGTTGTTTTGACATCATCGATAAGACAAACATTTTTGCCTTTGAAATTGTGTCCATTCCTGACGGCAAAGGCCCCGTGCAGATTTCTCTTTCTCGCCGCAAATGTAACTGCTGTTTGGTCTTTGGTATGACGGATTTTGACAATATCGGTATTAAATCTCGCATTATCGAGCTTTAAACTTTTTGCAATCAGTGCGGACTGATTAAAGCCCCGTTGAAATCTTCTTCGCCAGTGCTGCGGCACAGGAACAATGAAATCTACTGAATGGAAAAAATCGGCTTTATATATGGCGTTTTTAGCAAAATCCGCCAGTACAGGCAAAAGATGCGTCCGGTCATTCAGTTTGAACTTTACAATCAGATTGCTCAAAGGCGGCTTATAAATTCCGGCACAGGCAATCGAATCAAAGTGAAAATTTTCATTCAGACACATCGCACAGCCCTGCGGCAATTGGCCATAAGGGCTGATTTCCCTGCCGCATCGCCGGCAGAAACTATCAACGAAGCAAAAACTTACCTGCTGCCAGCAATCGGAGCAGAAGTGCTTATCGTCCTCGGAAATGTCTTTATTACAGCATCGGCAGTAATTCTGCCAGAAAAGCTGCTGTATATTTTTCAAAAGACTTCCTGTTGATTTTAAAATTCTCTTCACACCGTTAATTATAAAAACCAATACAAAAAAAATAAAGAACTTTCAGAATTGTATTATTTCAAATCAAACAGGCTGTTGTCTAACGGCCCAAACCACCCAAGCATTACATCTGACGAATTAATTCCATCATAAAATACAATATTAAAATCGTTCATTGCCTCTGAGGTTATATGCCCGTCGACCCAACCAACATTTGCCCTACAATTATGTCTGAAGTGAATGGATGGAAATGGAAAACCAAATATTTTACCACTTGTTTCCGGCTCGCCGTTAAAAATATAAAATGGGGGTTCTGCAAATGAATACTCTATTAACTGTTTGTTGCTATTATAAAATGCTGTATCTGCAAACATCAATGTTGCGCTCGGATGCCGAATTTCAACTATATTTGTAGAACTGCCGAATGCTTTTTTCTGGCCTCCAATTGTTACGATTTCTCCACACCAAGAACGACTGCCAACATAAACCATATTATAACCATAACCACCACAGCCTTTTTCGAACCCCTTTGCGAAATTGAGTTTAGCAGGACATTCCTTGATTTTTCCGCCCGCCAAATATTTAACTAAAGGCCCTTTAAGAGGGCCAAATGGCTCATTGGCGATTATTCTTACTCCATGCCAGCGACAGTATCCTCCATACC
The DNA here is from genome assembly GCA_002839495.1 of Planctomycetes bacterium HGW-Planctomycetes-1. GTDB lineage: Bacteria > Planctomycetota > Phycisphaerae > Sedimentisphaerales > UBA12454 > UBA12454. The sequence continues at coordinate 370 of PGYD01000149.1, read as the reverse complement.
CCCTCATCCCGCTAACAGATAACCACATATCTTCCGCAGCTAAAACATAAAAACCATCGTTTTCAATCGCATAACCAGTATTTGCCAGCGCAAGTTGATGAAGATTGCTTTTGCATACTACTGCTCTAACCTGTGAGCGAGCCGCACCCAAAGCAGGTATTAAAACACCCATTAGCAAGGCGATTATCGCCATAACAACCAGCAACTCTATTAGACTGAATCCGATTCTTTTCTTTTCGCACATTAAACTTATCTTTTACTATTTTACAGATATTGACCTTCCCCCATTTACTGTACCACTATGAATTAGAGTATCCAGCGTTAATTAATCCTGCTTCCACAGGTATACCTGTGGAAAATTTTACGCTTT
>PGYD01000032.1 GCA_002839495.1 Planctomycetes bacterium HGW-Planctomycetes-1 | reverse complement strand
GGAATATGTGCTTTAAGCTCTAACAATATCTGTTTTAAGTTTCTGCCGAATCCCATATTGTCCTAATTCCTTAAAAAAGGCATTTTTATGCATATTTGGAGACATATTTTACCTTTATGCAACTGGGTTGCAAATACTAAAAACAGACAACTTACAAAAAGGTAAAATGGTATGTACGAAAAAAAAGATTTTATTGAAGATTGGATACAATTAGGGGCACAACAAGGCATATCAAATCCAACCCTTTTTCTTGTATAACTTTATGAATTCAGGCTGTTTTTAGTCTTGTTTTGTTAAATTCCTGAAAATTTACTGGTAATTATCGGGTTTAATAGCGATAATATATATAGAACTCAAAATTTGAGGGAAATTATAAACCATTTATCTCTGGGGTGCGTATCTTAAACACGAGCCCTTTAGAGATAGAAGGAGCTGTCTTATGAAAACGTTGAACAGCGAAAAACTCAAAATAATTGATGTTCAGGACCCGCCGCAGCTTGCTCAAAAAGCACTTGAATTATTCGAAGAATCCGCCCAGAAAGCCATATCCGAAAAAGGGGTTTTCTATATGGCTATATCCGGCGGTAAAACTCCTCGGCTGTTTTACGAACTTCTCGGAACAGACAGTCAGAGCCTTAGTTTACCGTGGGATAAGATAGAATTATTCTGGGTCGATGAAAGATGTGTAAGACCTGATTCGCCGGACAGCAATTATAAACTTGCCGCCGATACTTTCCTGAAAACGGTTCCAATTCCGAAAAGTAATATACATAGAATTATCGGCGAAAAAGACGATTATAATATTGCTGTTCAGGAGTATGACCGCACATTGAGAGATGTTTTCGGATTAGAGCCGGGTCGGCTGCCGGTATTCGACCTGATGATTCTCGGAATGGGGCCGGACGGTCATATCGGTTCGCTTCTGCCGAATTCTTATGCGGTGTTCGACACCGAAGACCTCGTAACCGTCGTCTATCAGATGTGCAGGGGATTTAACAGGATAACACTCACTCATCCGGTTATGTGTGCCGCTCAGCAGTTAATCGTTATGGTTAGCGGAGAGGAAAAAGCCGAAATAGTGCGAAAAGTGCTGCTCGGCGGACCAGATGAAGTCAAATATCCGGTTCATACACTCTGGCCTATTCTCGAAAAGGTTACCTGGCTGATTGACCGTCAGGCCGCTATGTACCTGTAATCGCAAATCTATTCCGGAATAGCGATTTTCATTCCTGCCTTAATGGTATCCGGACCGCGGGGAAGAATTTCCTTATTGGCCTCGTAAATTTTTTTCCAGCCTAAGTTTGTACCGTAATAGATTTTCGAGATATCGCTTAAGGTCTGGCCCGGCTGAACTATATGAATCCTCAAAATCTCTGTTTTGACAGCGGGAGGTTTCTTCGCTTCAGCGGTAATAGTTTGCGGGGCTGTATCCGCTTCGAGATTGTCCTGCGGCGGCAAAAACTCTATTCGCGGCTGTTCTACTATTTGCTGATGTACACAGAACCACACCGCGACGGCAAGGCACAATCCTGTGCCGGCGAGCATTCCTGTCTTAACATCTTTTCGCATTACTGCTTATTATCAGCGGTCTTCGATTTTTTGCCGAGTATAAGTATCGGAGCGGCAATCGCGATAGACGAATAAGTTCCAATCATAATACCGATTAGCATCGCAAAGGCAAAACCGCGAATAGCCGGACCTGCGAGAATATATAATATAAGTACCGCCAGAAAAGTGGTAAATCCGGTCAGTATAGTTCTCGAAAGGGTCTGGTTTATACTCTGGCTGATAAGCTCCGGCGTCAGGCTCGAAAGTCTGCCTCTCCGTTCACGAATACGGTCAAAGACGACAATCGTATCGTTAATCGAATAACCGATAATTGTCAGAAACGCCGCTATCATTGCAAGGTCGATTTTGAAATCGCCTATAAACATTTTCTGGCCGATAGCCGTGCTTGCGATATACGTACAGGCGACCACCGCACCGACCGTGATAATAACGTCGTGAGCGACCGGTATAATAGCAGCTATACCGTAACGCAGAGTTCCAAACCGGAACCATACATAAATACATATCGCAATCAAAGACAGCACCGTAGCGACAACCGCCCGCGTCTTGGCCTCGTCTCCGATGGACGGAGCAATCTGGGTAATGCGGGGCAGTGAGCTTTGCAGCGAGGCCGCCTCGATTATTTTTGTCGTTTCGTTATTTACGAACTGCGTCCATTCGTCATCGCTGAACTGGCGGAAACCGGCTTCCGGTTCGATACTGTAATAGACAAATGTCGTAATCGGCTCATCTGCCGGCGTTTCCAGCATGGCTCCGGTCAGCAGGTATTGATACCACGAAAGGTTTTGCATATCCGGCTTGAACCGCACATCGTTAAATCTCTGTTTCATCTGGTTGACGGTAACGGCATCGGCCACCGTAAATTCGATTCTGATACCGCCGAGGAATTCGCTCAGTTCCGGATAAGTATCGACCATAGTATTATCGACCTTTTGGGTGGAAACGATTTTCGGCTGAAGACTTTCGAGCATCTCCAGCTTTCCGGCAAAAGCGTCTTTTACGGCGTTGGTAACTGTTTCCTCGACAACCGGTTCGCCTATAACAGCGGTTTCACCGCAGGTCTTATCCAGAATTCGGCTTACAATCGGCGTATTCGTCTGGTTGGTCGTAAGGATGAACTTCTGCGGGTCAGCGGCATCCTGCGTTACAATCAGGCTGGTAAGTCTGCCGCGCATTGTTTTTTGTGTATTATTAATTGCGTCAATTACACTTTGGACGGTCTGGTTCTGACCGGCGTTGAAAACTATCGGGACTGTGGTTTTATTCGTTTCTACTGTTGTAATCTCATATTGTAATTTAGACTCTTTATCGCCTAAGCGGTAAACTTTGGCCGCGGCCAAGGCAGGATTGTTAAGCATTTTGCCTTTTTCTCGGATGATATTCTCAACATCAGCTCTTTCAAGAGGATTGGTATCTTTCAGGTTAATCTGAAGACTTGTGCCGCCCGTGAATTCGATGTCATATTTACTGTTTGCGGTTTCGTCTCTGTTGTAAAAGACGAATATTCCCGCAACCAGCAGCAGCACGGAAACTATTAGAAAAACGGGCCTCATTCCCATCCAGTTGATATTCGGAGTCCTGATTATTCGCGTCATTGTCAGCTTGTCGCGGATAATTCCCCAGTTAAGCAGGAGATGGAAAATGATGCGGGTTACGAAAATCGCGGTAAACAGAGAGGATATAATACCGAGCATAAGAGTTATCGCGAAGCCCTTAATTTCTTCCGAAGCAATCATATACAAAATAAGAGCGGGGATAAACGTTGTCAGGTTGGAGTCGAAAATTGTCAGAAAAGCCCTTTTAAAGCCGTTGGCGATAGCGGTGTGTATTCCTGCGCCGCCGTCCAGTTCTTCCCTGAGTCTTTCATAAATCAGAATATTGGCGTCAACGCTCATACCGATAGTGAGCACAATACCCGCGATACCGCCCATAGTGAAAGTCGCGCGGAGAAGAGCCATCATCGCAAGGATAAAGAGGATATTTAAACTAAGCGCGATACACGCGATAATACCGGCAATTCGGTAGAAAATAATCATAAAGCACATAACGACGCCCAGAGCTATTATTCCTGCCTTTATGCCCATATCGCGGTTATCGGCGCCGAGACTCGGGCCGATGGTTTTTTCCGATACCGGCGGCTCGATTAGTCTTGCGGGAAGCGAGCCGGCGTTGAGCTTGTCTATCATATCCATCTGTTCCATCTGCGAAAAATTACCTTCGATTATGCCGCTCGAGCGAATCGCGCTGCGGATATTCGGAGCGGATATCGCCAAACCGTCAAGTGTTATACATAAAGGCCTTTCGAGATTATTTCTGGTCAGGTTGTAAAACAGCGAGGCAGCAACTTCGTCAAAGGAAAAACTAATCGCTCTTTTGCCGAGCTGGTCGGCGGTAGCGCCTGCTTTCTGCAGTTTCCATGGTTTTTGCCCCGAACCCTTGAGCATACATTCTTCTTTTTGGTTGCTTGCCAGAACGTAATATTTATCCGCGAATGCGCCTATGACAATCTGATGGCTTTCACTGGCAGCCCAGGTATTATCTTTCGGGTTCTCGATTTCGAGCCATATATATTTATAGTCTGAGGAAAGTTTTGGACCTTTTGTTTTCAATGCCTCGACATACGAAAGCAATTCTTCTCTGTTGCTTCTGCCGTCGTTAAGCATAGGCAGAATACGGAATTCGAGTACGCCTGAGCCTTTGAGCATTCTTTTAACGTCTTGAGGTCCGTCGATGCGTCCTCTCAGCGGTCGGTATTCCTTGAATGCCGCTATCAAAGCGTCGATTTTATCCGCCCGGGATGGAAATCTGTTCTTAAATTGTGCGATAAGTTCAGACCTTGTCCGTGATTTTTCAGGCATCTCAAGAACTTCGATTATCGTTTCCGTGTTAAGATTGAAGTCCTTAAGCGATAATTCTGCGTTTCTGTAAACGGCGTTAAGTCCGGTTTCGGGTCTGGCCAGTTCATTAGCGACATCGGCCCATAACTTGAAAGCGGCAAGATACTGCTCTATCTGCTCGCGGTTTTCTTTCTTCGAGCCTGATGATTCTGCAGCCATTGAATCAATCGTGAGTTCCTGTTTGTTGGGGTCCATACTGTCCCAGGCGGGAGCGAGCATAGAGAGTTTTTCTTTATTTACGCCGGCCTTGTCGAGTTTTTCGGATATCGCGTCAAGCTGAGCTTTATGCTCGTCTCTTTTCTGCTGTGCCGTTCTTCTCGCATCGTAAGCCGATGCGAGATTATCGAGTATTTCCTTTCTTTCAGCGCTGTCGCCGGCAAATTGTGCGAATAGTTCCGCTCTTTCGGTCGCCTCTTTGGTCAAGGCTCTTTTGATTGTCGCAATATTGATGTTATCCTTGGTCAAAGCGTTAAGCGCATCGTCATAAGTCTGTCGTTTTCTGTACGCTTCGGCGCTTGACAGCGGAACCTGAATTTCGATTCGCGTATCGCCCTGCGGGCGCATAACGATATTCTGGATATTGCCTGGGTCGATTCGCTTCATAAGAATCGGCACGAGCTTCTGCGAGAGGTGGTCTGTCTCGTTTTCGTTAAGCCCCGTTGTGTCGATATCGTAGATAAGGCTCGTACCGCCTGCAAGGTCGATGCCGGGTTTCAATGTCTCGCCGGGAGGATAAAGCTCCGCCGCCGCGAAAATTACCAGTAAAATTACTCCTATAAGTCCGAAACGCACAACATTTCTGTTCATTATTATTTCCCGAAAAAAATTATTCTAAGTCGAATTTAAAATTTTATTATCCGATTACTTTGCTGATTGACGAAGGAAGCACCTTAATTTTCGTATTATTGGATTCGTCAATTTTAAGCGTTATTTCGTTTTCGCTTACTTCGAGAACCGTGCCGAGTATTCCGCCGACGGTCTGCACTCTGTCGTTTTTCTTAAGCGATTGAACCATTTGCTGTTGCTGCTGCTGTCGTTTTTTGGGGCCTCTGAACAGCATAAAATACATAAGCACAAAAAGAAGAACTATAAAGATTATTTGCGACCACTGAGCCTGAGGATTTCTCCTGACCGGCATAGCGCCGGAATTCGGGTCGGCCTGTGTCGTAGTTGTTTGTACCTCTTCGCTGCCTGAAATATCTTCAGCCTTGATAACCTCTGTATCCTGCTCGGCTTGTGCCAAAATCAATCCGTATTCCATAATTGATTCCTTTCTTTATTCAATATTTTCTATGTCGGCATTTACCTTGCCGCCGCGGGCGAAAGCAGGACTCTGCAAGGCCTGCGCCGCCCATTTTGCAAACGTGCCATTCTCTATATTTTTCCGTATTTTGTCCATTAAATTATGATAAAAAACGATATTATGCAATGACAGGAGTATTGGCCCCAACATCTCGCCAACGTTAAAAAAGTGCCTTATCGCCGCTCTGGGGAAGGTTTTACAGCAATAGCACTCGCAATTTGGGTCAACAGGCCCTTTATCGTCTATATAGGCCGAATTCCGCAATCTTATAGGACCTTGTGATGTGAACGCCAGTGCATTTCTGCCGTTTCTGCTCGGCATTACGCAGTCGAACATATCAATTCCGGCCTCAACTGCATGGATAATATCCGCAGGTGTGCCGACGCCCATCAGGTAGCGGGGTTTGTTTTCAGGCAGCAGCGGGGCGGTAAAGCGGACGGTTTTCAGCATTTGCTCCGTTCCTTCGCCGACGCTGAGCCCGCCGATTGCGTAGCCGCCAAAATCCATTTCGACAAGCTCCGCCGCGCAGCTTTGCCGAAGATTTTGGTCGGTCTGGCCCTGCACGATTCCGAAAAGCAGTTGGCGATTATTTGAATGTGCCTCCTTGCAAATCTTCGCCCATTTAATTGTTCGTTCGACGGCCTTGTGCTGTTCCTTTGGTTTGGCGTCGAAAGCAGGGCACTGGTCGAAACACATTATAATATCGGCTCCGAGTCTGTTCTGAATCTTCGTTGCCCCTGCCGCGTCGAGATAAATCTTTGTTCCGTCGTAAGGACTGGCAAATTCCACGCCGTCATCGTCAATGCTGTTGATTGAACTTAATGAAAAAACCTGAAATCCTCCGCTGTCGGTCAGTATCGGCTTGTTCCACGCCATAAAATTATGAAGTCCGCCGAGCTTTTCCACCGCATCCACACCCGGCCGAAGAAGCATATGAAATGTATTGGCAAGGATTATCTGCGAACCGGCCTCGTCCAGTTGTTTGGGCGTTGTGCCTTTGACAGCTCCTCTTGTGCCGACGGGCATAAACACCGGTGTTTTTATTTTCCCGTGAAAAGCCTCAATCACCCCAGTTCTTGCACCACTGTTTGTGTCTTTTTTTATTATTTCAAAAATATTCATACCTTCTCTGCTGATTATAGCTTGTTAACTGTAAATTTGGCATAAATATAAGCCCAAAAAGAAGTTTTGGCAAGCAGATAGTAAATACCCTAATCGTTCAGTTCTTAGTGTATACCCTTACCTTAACTGTTTGTACCGTTCGTATGCCCATTTAACCTTTATCCGGGGGTACAATGTTCCTTTCCCATTCCATTACTTAACGCTTATTACCTTGACATTGTACCGTGTAATCGTGTAATAAACTACAGTTATCGGGAATGAGAAAGAACCTCTATATAATCGATGGGCACGCACATATTTACGCGGCGTTTTACGCACCGATGAGACCGCTCAGCAGTCCGTCAGGAGAATCCACCAAAGCAACATACATATTTACTACGATGATTCTTAATCTTCTGGCGAATAAAAAGCCTGATATGCTCGTCGTGGCGATGGACAGCAAAGAGCCGAGCTTCCGAAAAGAAATTTACAAGGAATACAAGGCACACAGGCCGCCGATGCCGGACGAGATGCCGGCACAGATTAACCGAATCGAGGAAATTCTCGAAGCGATGAATATTCCGATGATTCGCAAAAGCACATTCGAGGCCGACGATATAATCGGCACTCTTGCCAAAAAAGCATCAAAAACAGGCATTGATACTTACATTTGTGCAAAAGATAAAGATATGTATCAGCTTGTCGGTGACCATACTTACATTTTTGATATCAAAAAAGGGGATATCCTTGACGATGATACACTGTTCGAAAAATATAAAATTAAGCCTGAACATTTCATCGATGTTCTGGCTCTGCAGGGAGACGCATCTGACAATGTTCCAGGTGTGCCACTAATCGGTGAAATGAACGCAATCAAATTAATTCAGAAGTATGGTACTCTTGACAATCTGTATAAACATATTGACGAGATCGAAGGTAAAAAAGGCGAAAATCTGTGTAAATTTAAAGAACAAGCCTATCTGAGCAGAAAACTTGTAACGATAGATTGCGATATGCCGTTCGATTTGGACGAAAAGGCATTTGCCGTTAAGGAATTCGATAAAGAAAAACTGGCGGCGGTTTTTACGGAGCTCGGCTTTAGCAGACTTTTAACACAATTGGAACTGCCGCAATCGCAGGAAAAAGAAACTGAAGTAAAATCGACAGCAGAGACTGAAAGCATAAAAACCGTTAAGCATAAATATCATTTGCTCGATACTCCTGAAAAGTTAGATGATTTTGCGAAAGAGCTAAAAAAACAAAAGATTTTCACGGTCGATACCGAAACGACATCAGTTTCGGCGCATCGGGCGGAGCTTGTGGGAATGAGTTTCTGCTGGAAAGAGCACGAAGCGTATTACCTGGCTGTGAAAGGGCCGATGGGGGCAAAATGCGTAGGATTATCGGCGGTTAAGCAAAAACTGGCGGGAATTTTAGGCGATGAAAAAATTAAAAAAATCTGTCAGAACGCAAAATACGATATGATAGTGCTGACAAATAGCGGTATGCCGGTTAAAGGACTTTTTTTCGATACAATGCTCGCGTCTTATGTGCTCGATGCCGAGAGGGGTCATTCGCTCGACAATATGGCGATGGATTTTCTGAATTATCGCAAAATTCCGACGTCAGACCTTATCGGCAAGGGCAAAAATCAGATGAGCTTCGAGATGGTCGATACGGCCTCGGCGTGCGATTATTCGAGCGAAGACGCGGATATAACATTTCAGCTTTATCAGAAACTGAATAAAAAACTGGAGAAAGAGCCGAAGCTGAAAAAACTTTTCGAGGAAATAGAAATGCCTCTTGTCGAAGTATTGACAAAAATGGAACTTAACGGCGTAAAGCTCGATGTGCCGGTTCTTAAACAATTGTCCATAGAAATAAATAATCAGCTTGACCAGATAACAGAAAAAATTTACGAACTTGCGGGCGGTAAATTCAATATCGATTCTCCGAAGCAGCTCGCCGACGTGCTTTTCGAGAGGCTGGGGCTTCAGTCTGTCCGCAGCGGCAAAACGGGGCCGAGCACCGATGCGGGCGTTCTTGAGGAATTGGCCGGCGAACATCCGGTTATCGACGAGATACTTCAGCATCGACAATTGAGTAAACTGAAAAATACCTATACCGATAAGCTCGGCTCGCTCATTAATCCGCGAACAGGCAGGGTACACGCAAGTTTCAACCAGACTATTACAGCAACGGGCAGGTTGAGTTCGTCCGACCCGAATCTGCAGAATATTCCGATTCGAGCGGAAATAGGCAAAAAGATTCGCGCCGCGTTCGTGCCGGAGAAAAAAGGCGATAAGATTATCAGTCTCGACTATTCGCAGATTGAACTGCGAATGGCTGCGCATTTCAGCGGCGATAAGGAACTGAAAAAAGCGTTCGAGCAGGATAAAGACATTCATACATTCGTCGCTTCGCAAATTTATAATGTTCCGCTTGAAGATGTAACGAGCGAGATGCGTTCAAGATGCAAGGCGGTCAATTTCGGGCTGATTTACGGGCAGGGAGCCTTCGGATTGAGCAAGACAACAGGTATGAATGTCGCCGAGGCCAAAAAGTTTATCGATAATTACTTCGCACGCTATAAATCCATACAGCAGTTCAAGACGGACGCGATAGAAACGGCGAAAAGAGCAGGCTATGCCGAGACGATTTGCGGAAGAAGACGGAAAATCGCCGGACTTGAAAGCGGAAACGGCAACGTAAGAGCGCAGGCCGAGAGGCTGGTAATAAATACGCTGATTCAGGGCTCTTCCGCCGATTTGATAAAAATCGCGATGATAAAGATACAGGACAAAATCGAGGAAGAAAAACTGCCCGCGAAAATGATTCTCCAGATTCACGATGAGCTTGTTTTCGAGGCGGACGGCAACGAGGCAGAAAAGCTCGCCAAAATTTTCGGCAGGGAAATGACGGGAGCGATAAAGCTAAATGTGCCAATGAAGGTCGATACGACAATCGGCAAAAGCTGGCTGTCGGAATAATGACGGCCGAATATCTTAAAGAAATCTGCAAATCGAAATTCGGCAAGAACGCTGAGCCGAACAATATAATCAAACCATCGACAGGCAAATTTAATGAAAGTTATTTTTTTTCGCTCGATGGAAAAGATTATGTCTTCAGGATGGCTCCGCCGGACGATGCGGGATTTCTGTTCTACGAAAAAAATATGATGGCGCAGGAGCCGGGGCTGCACAAAATCATAAGAGAAAAGACGACGATACCCGTCGCGGAAATTTTTGTTTATGACGACAGTAAGACAATCGCTCCAAGGCCGTATATTATAATGGGAAAATTGAGTGGAGAGCCTCTGCCATATTCATATAACTTCAGTATTTACAAAGTGTTAAAGCAAACAGGGCAATATCTCAAACAATTACATTCGATAACGCTTTTGACGATTCTTCTTTTATCTTTAAGAGACGTTATGCACTGAAGATGTATGCAGATTTTCGCGGAGCCTGTGAACATTTACGGCCTCGGATGATATTTTTTGTGGATGTTTCTTAATCGTTCCTGATCGACGTGAGTGTATATCTGGGTTGTGGCGATATCAACGTGGCCGAGCATTTCCTGAACGCTTCGCAAATCGGCTCCGCCGCTTAAAAGATGTGTCGCGAAGCAGTGGCGAAGCGTATGCGCCGTCATTTGTTTCGATAAACCGGCCCGGCCGGCATATTTTTTTACGATGCGCCAGATTTCAATCCTGCCAAGGGCATTGCCGGTTCGCGACAGGAATAAAAAATCCTTACTGAACGATTTTGCAAGTTTGGCTCTTAATTGTTCGATGTACTGCTCGACGGCGGCGATAGCTGATTTGTTAAGAGGGACTACACGTTCTTTTTTGCCTTTGCCGAGACATCTTACATAACCGATTTTGAGATTTACATCGCTGATTTTAAGGCCCGCAACTTCGCTTGCCCTTGTGCCGGTGGCGTAGAGCAATTCGAGCAGGGCACGGTCCCTGAAATAATAAGGTTCTTTCTCATCGGGGGCGTCCATCAATTTTGCGACCTGAGCCTTGCTGCAAATGACGGGGAGCTTTTGCCAGAGTTTCGGGCTTTCGAGAAAGACCGTTAAATCGTCCTTGATATATCCCATCATCTTGCAAAAACGCATAAACATTTTTATCGCGACGACGGAACGGTTTATCGAGGCCTCGGCCTTATTCCGGCGGGCAATACTCTTTGCGTAATCGAAAATAACAGCAGTGGTAATCTTATTGGGCTGTTTAGCACCTTTTAAATGGCAGAAGGCCGTAAAATCCTTCAAATCCCTGCCGTAGCCGAGAATTGTATTGTCGCTCAGGCCCGCTTCAACGGTAAGATAGTTCAGAAAGGCCAAAACGACCTTGCCGAGCGATTCTGTGCCCAGCCGGGCATTCAAATTTTGTATTTGTGTCGACATTTATTAATAATAGTCCGATAAGCAATGGGGTTTTCGCTCAATTTTGAGATAGTGTTTCATTGCCTGTTTGTTTTTTCGGCTGTAATAAGTGAAAACCGTTAATAAATTCGTCCTTGAGGGGATGCGATTTTGAGGATATAATCCGGCTGTCTTCTTTTAAAGGGATTTATATGAAAAAGTCAGGACTTGCCGTGTTTATGCTTCTGGCAGCAGGGATTCTGTCGGGCTGTGCAAAAGAACAGCAAATACCATCTGAACCGAAGTGTTTGTCGGGCATCGATATCGATTCGGCGATGAGGGCATCGGAAAAGGTTCTCGTCGGTATGAATTTCGTTATCGATAAATCCGACCCTGAACTTTTAATAATTACGACCAAGCCGCTAATAGGGGGACAATTCTTTGAGTTCTGGCGAAAGGATAATGTCGGCGGCTATAACAGCGGCATATCAAATCTGCATACTATTCAGCGGATTGTTGAACTGGGCCTCAATGAAAATCAGGGGCAGATTTGCGTCACCTGTAAAGTTGCCGTCGAAAGACTTTCGATACCTGAAAAGGAAATCGACAGTACCGCAGGTACGCACAGTATATTTTCGAGGAGCAGCGAATCAAGACAAAGCCTGACTCTAAATGAAGAGCAGGAAGCACAGATGGAATGGATAGATATCGGCAGGGACAGTCGGCTCGAAACGGTTATCCTGAATAAAATCGATAAGCAAATTGCTAAAATGCTGATGAAAGATAAAAAGAAATGAACGTATTAGTTTGCGGCGGAGCAGGATACATCGGCAGCAATATGACGGCAATGCTCGCCGAGGCGGGGCATAAGCCGATAGTCTTCGATAATCTCAGCAACGGACATAAAGAAGCCGTAAAAGAATTTGAGTTTATAAAAGGCGACCTTGGCGATTTAGAGCTTCTCGCAAAAGTTCTGCAGGAAAATAAAATCGAGGCAGTGATGCATTTTGCCGCGTTTATCGAGGCAGGCGAATCGGTCAAAAAACCGCTTGAGTTTTACCGCAATAATGTCTACAATACGCAAATGCTTTTGGCCGCGATGGAGAAATGCGAAGTTAGAAAATTTGTCTTTTCGAGTTCGGCGGCGGTTTACGGCATTCCCGACAAGACGCCTATAACCGAAGATATGCCGAAAAATCCGATTAATCCGTACGGCCATACGAAACTGGCGGTCGAGCAGATGTGCCGGTATCAAAGCCAAACCATTAAGCTCCGATACGCCGCTTTGAGATATTTCAATGCCGCCGGTGCAGGTAAGGACGGTACGCTGGGCGAAGACCATAAACCCGAATCACATTTGATTCCTCTTGTTATAGCGGCCGCGATGGGCAAAAGAGAAGATATAAAAATCTTCGGTACGGATTATCCGACGCCGGACGGAACCTGCGTAAGGGATTATATTCATATCGAGGATTTGTGCTCGGCTCATCTTTTGGCGCTCGAAAAACTCGAAGACCAAAGCGAGCTTGTCTGTAATCTTGGCAACGGCAAAGGCTATTCGGTTAAAGAGGTTATCGAAACAGTCAAAAAGGTTACCGGCAAAAATTTTAAAGTTACCCAAGTCGCACGCCGGCCCGGCGACCCGCCGATTCTGACCGCGGACGCGACAAGAGCGACAAAAGAGCTCGGCTGGAAAATAAAATATCCGCAAATTGAGAAAATTGTAGAAACCGCCTGGCAGTGGCACAGCAAAAATCCTGGAGGGTATAAAAATAATGAGCGAAGAAAAGAAAACGGCACTGAAGTTTCTTAAAAATTATGAGATGGACTTCGAAGAAGTCGATATAAATGAAAATGTTAAAAGTTTTTTAGACGAAATGCAGCGAGGACTCGAAGGGCAGAAAAGTTCTCTCGATATGATACCAACCTTTATAAAGGCAACAGCAGATATTCCTGTAAATAAGCCTGTTATCGCTATTGATGCAGGCGGTACAAATTTTCGATGTGCATCTGTGAGGTTTAATGAGAGAAAACAGCCGATTATCGAAGATATGAAAAAGTTTATTATGCCCGGCGTGCAGTCCGAAATAACTAAAGAAGAATTTTTTGAAGCTATAGCAAGGTATATAGAAGATATTGCGGATGTATCAGAAAAAATAGGTTTTTGTTTTTCTTATCCAACTGAAATTTTGCCGAATAAAGATGGGAAACTGATTCGCTTTTCAAAAGAAATAAAAATTAAACAAGTTCAGGGGCAGGCCATTGGGCAAAATTTGAATTTTGCGATAAAGAACCTTGGGGTTAGTAATGAAAAACATATTGTTATTCTAAACGATACTGTTGCGTCGCTGTTGGGCGGTGTAGGTCATAATAATCGAGTGTTCAGCGGATATATCGGCTTTATTCTCGGCACTGGGACAAACTGCTGTTATGTGGAAAAAAACAGCAATATAAAAAAACGGAAAGATCTTGATTTGATGGACAGTCAAATCATAAATGGCGAGACGGGCGGATTCAATAAGTGCAAAACGGGCAAGCTCGATGTTCTATTTGATAAATCCACGAACAATCCCGGCTCGCAGATTTTTGAAAAAATGATATCAGGGGCTTATCTGGGCTCAATGTGTCTCTTGACAGCGCAAACGGCTTGCAGGGATGGTTTGTTTTCGAAACAAATTGCCGACGAGATTCTTAAATTGACAGATTTTAGTACAATACAGGTAGATGATTTTATGTGTTATCCGTATGGCGATAATGTTCTCGCCTGTATCTGCAAAAAAGGAAAGCAACGCGATGTGCAGGTCTTATATCACATAATTGACAGGATCATCGAACGCGCCGCAAAATTGACTGCGATAAATCTTTCAGCAATGGCAATTAAATCGGATTGTGATACAAGTCCTGACAGGCCGTTGTGTATTGTGGCGGAGGGTACAACATTTTACAGTCTAAAAGGGCTGAAAAGTAAGGCCGAATTCTATCTTAAGCAGTATCTTGAAAATGAGTTCGAAATCTACTACGACATTATTGCTGTTGATAATGCTACGCTGATTGGCGCAGCTATCGCCGGTTTAACAAACTAACAATTATAAGCTCGAGATGAAAAAGATTCAAATTGTGCGAAAATTAAAAACGAACGTGGTATCCTCTGCCAAGGGCAAAATTATTTTTCCGCCGCAAACATAGACAATTTACTTTTTGCCAAACAATAATAGTACTCTGTCACCTCTAAAACTGTGGATATAGCCGTTTAAGTTTTACTCTCGCATTCTCACATGTAAATTGCCAATCAACCGATTTCTGTTTCACAT
>PGYD01000031.1 GCA_002839495.1 Planctomycetes bacterium HGW-Planctomycetes-1 | reverse complement strand
CGCTCACGTTTTATTAAGCGCGATGGTTACCGCCGCTATGTTCAAACTGCACAGAAAGCAAACCCGTATATGGGTTGTAATTGTTGTGGGATATTTAGGTTCGATAGGCATTGCGACTTTAAGCGATTCGATTATGCCCTACTTAGGCGAGAAAGCTCTCGGCCTGCACATTCCCGCTCACAGCGAGCTTCACCGCCACGAACACGAAGAACACGAGGCGGAAAACCATTCACCGGAAATTCATCTGGGCTTTATAGAGGAATGGTATATTGTCAATCCTGCCGCTTTTTTAGGAATTGCTATCGCCTGGTTTCTGCCGAAAACCAAACTGCCCCACGCCTCTCACGTTCTTATCAGCACCTGGGCATCGTCAGCTCATGTTCTTATGACCGCGCAGAGCCAGATTACCATTACAATTGCGATGTCTATGTTATTGATATTATTTCTGTCGGTATGGCTGCCCTGCTGTATCAGCGATATTGTTTTCCCGCTTCTCTTAACTGGTGAGCCGCGAACAGAACATCATCACTGTTGTCATTGAGGACTTTAAGATTTGAATTCCGGCAAGAACGATTCAAAAAAAGAGATTCTCAAGAACGCTGATTTGCGTTGTACGCAGGCTCGGCTTGATATTCTTGAAGTTTTACAGCATTCGGATACCGCTCTTACGCAAAAACAAATAACCGATTCGCTTAAGGACAAGTACGATAAGGTTACGATATACAGGACACTGGAGACATTTGCATATAAGGACATAGTGCATAAGGCATATTGCAGGGAAAAAATCTGGCATTTCGAGCTGGCGAACCGATGCGGAAAAGAACAGTGCCATCCGCATTTTGCCTGTCAGCTCTGCGGCAAGAACTTTTGCCTTGTCGGTACCAGCTATCCGGCCGTTCAGATTCCAAAGAACTTCGAGTCGCTCAGGCAGAAGGTATTAATCGAAGGCTTCTGCCCCGACTGCAAAAACTAAAAAAATTACGCGTGCTGCGACTGTGCAGAAACGCCGCTTTTTTCCACTTCCGGCAGCATATTCAAAGTCCAGTACATATCGACGGTTCTCATCGCTTCGACAAACTGCTTATAGTCAACCGGCTTGACGATATAGCCCGCAACGCCCAAATCGAAACTGTCGACGATGTTCTGGTCCACATCGGAAGTAGTTAAAACTATCACTGGAAACCTTTTCAATCTCTCATCTGTCTTGGCAATCTTCAGAAACTCGAAACCGTTTATTCTCGGCATATTCAAATCCAGAAGAATAACACACGGCATCGGATTGCTTTCGTCTCTTAAATACGTCAAAGCGTCCTCGCCGTCAACTTTACGTACCAGCTCGTTGGAAACTTTGAGTTCGGCAAGAGCTCTTTGCACGATAATAGAATCTACATCGTCGTCATCAACTAACAGTATTGGTTTGGCATTTCTCATTTTCAATCTCCACTATTTGTTTTGGTAAAGTAAAATAAAAAGTACTGCCTGTTCCGGGTTCCGATTCCACCCAGATGCCGTCGTATTTTTCAACTATTCTTCTCGCCTCTGAAAGACCGATGCCGATGCTTTCCTTTTCATCGCGTCTTGTCAGAGTTTGAAAGACCTTGAAAATTTTATCGAAATATTTCGGGTCGATTCCGCAGCCGTTGTCGGCAACGCTGAACTTCCAAAAATCGCCTTCTTCGACACAGCCCAGCCTGACATAACCTTTCGGCTTGTCCATATATTTTACGGCATTGCTTAAAAGATTCTGGAAAAGCTGTATCATATGCGTTTTATTGCATTTTATAACCGGAAATCTGGTTTCTTTTATTGTTTCAATATCATCCGGTATAGCTATATTGGCGATGGCTTCATCGACAACTTCATTAAGATTCGTCAACCGCTCTTCTCCGGCGTATCCGAGTTCGGAATATCTAAGAATTCCTTTCACAAGTTCGCTCATTCTCTCGGTTCTTCTGATTAGTATATCGAGATATTGCCGTCCCTGTTCGTCCAGTCTGTCGCTGTATTCTGCCGCTATTATTCCGGCCATGCTTCCTATCGCCCGCAGCGGCGCCTTAAGGTCGTGCGCAGCTACGTGAGCAAAATCCGCAAGGTCGCGCCAACGACTATCTTTGATTTAGCACTGTCATTAGGCTCATTTGCTGCTATGGCGGCAAACGATATCAGCAGGACTGCCACTATCGGAATTAATACTTTTTTCATCATAATCTTCACTTTTATTATGTAAAAACTAACTCTAAACAAAGAGGTATATAATATCTCTATATCACTGTTGTTTTTTCGGCGATACCGCCAATGCTCTTAACATAGCGTTATTGTTTGAGTTATATTTCAATAAAAGAAAGACTTACGGACAGAAAAATACAATTAAAAACCGTATTATCGGGCTTGTTTGGGTGTGAAAAAGACGTGTGTTTGAAGAAATTATCCCCGTCGGGAGTCGAACCCGAAACCTCTGGCTTCGGAGGCCAGCACTCTATCCAATTGAGCTACGGGGACATTATACTGCGGCTTATTATCCCCTCTTATGAAAATTCTGTCCAGCTTTTTCCCTCCTGCCCGCTGTTTTTCGCCTGAAAACATCGCCTTTTTCAATGAAATCAAAGATGTTTTCCTTACAAACCACATTTTATTTAATCGCCTCGTTTCAGGCTTTCGTCGCCGTATTTCTTTTTTATCTCATCGTAAACCCGGTCGATTTTTTTCTGCTTTTTCTCTTTCGAATCTGAAAATAATAATCCGCACCCTGTTTAGCCCACTTGCCTTGCCAGGGGGGTTCGTCATCCCGGGGTTCGCTTGTCCCGCACCTATTAAGTATTCAATTAATCCTATATCACTACGGCATAATGAATAGGTGCGGGGTATTTCTTAATTTTTATTGCCTTTCGCCCATTTCCCCATTATAATTACTCCGTTTCCTTGAGGAGCAGCAACGAATTGGTTTAGGAAAAAGCATAATGGCTGAAGCTTTAGACGATATAATTCACGAATATATAGATTTTGTAAACCGTCAAGTTCAAGTTTACATGGATGCGCTTGCTGGATTCGCAGGACATTACGCGCGTGTCGAACGTCAAGTTCATCGCGTCAATCGGCCAGTAAATTCTCATATCGATAACACGGGTCAAAAAATTGTCGTTTGGGCTAGCTACGAAGACCCTACACAACCGGACGTGATCCATAATCGTATAATTCGGGCAAGTGATTATATTGCCGCTAATTCTAAAGACGGTTCCAATGCGCAACAGCACTCACAAGCAGTCTTGATCTTCTTATTTGCTTATTGGGATGAGGAAGTCAGACCGCGACTAGCAACTTTAAAGAAGGTGGAATCGCAAGAAATTGAATCCGATATAATGGGCGATCTGCGACTCTTGAGAAACGACATTCTTCATAACAAAGGTATCATCTCTCCCAAGACAACCAAAGGCTTGAAGAAGTTGTGCGAAATGTTTGTTGTCAACCAGCCAATTCATATTTCGTACGAAAATATGCATCAAATATTTGTCTCAATAAAACAGGATTGTGCAAGAATGTTATTTGAATGGCTGGGTGTAAAAGACGCACCAACTCGGCCAGAGGATATTATAGACATAGCGATTCAAAAGCCTAAAAGTAATAAATAGTAGGTAGTCTCTTGGAATGAATTTTTGAAAGGGTAGAAAAATGCGGGAAATAATCATCTTTTTACTTGCCCTAATTTCTGCTCCGCTGTTTTGTTTCGCCGATGCGGATAAATCGACAAGCGAGTTGTATAATTCGGTTCATTTCGCCGAAAACGGAAACGATATAGTTGTAGACTTGAACAACATCAAATATCTATTAGACAACGGAGCAAATCCAAATTGGATAGATACTGAACACTTAAGAAGACAATCAATTTTATACCGATACGTTGACCTTGTAAGTTATTCCAGAGAACCAAACACTACTCAAAAAGGAATGATGGCTATAAAATTGTTATTAGCTCGTGGGGCAAAGTTGCAATATTGCGATAAAACAATCCTCTTTTTTCCAATAGCAAATGGCAAAGAGGAAATAGTCAGACTCTTATTGGAAAATGGAGCAAGTGCAACTTTTTGGCCCAAAGAGGAGATTGGTTCCGATTATAAAGGAACTCCGATTGTAGAGGCAACCGCCCGGGGAGATGAAAAAGTAATAGAATTATTGGTTGCACATGGCGCGAAGAGGTTACCTGAAAAAGAAGCTGTCCAGATACGGTTTGTTTATGCCGCTCAATACGAAAATGTTGAAGTATTGAAAGAATTGGTTGAAAAAGGTGCCGAAGTAAACATAAGGAATCAAGATAATAAAACAGCATTGTTGAATGCTTTGTCTGGACCTGGGCTTTATTATTACGATACATATCGAAAAATCATATACTTGTTGGATTTAGGGGCTGATTTAAATCAAAGTGGACGCACGCTTGGTCA
Source organism: Planctomycetes bacterium HGW-Planctomycetes-1 (assembly GCA_002839495.1). Taxonomy (GTDB): domain Bacteria; phylum Planctomycetota; class Phycisphaerae; order Sedimentisphaerales; family UBA12454; genus UBA12454. Next base: position 10,636 of record PGYD01000031.1, on the reverse strand, counting down.
TGAGGATACATTGCCCCTGCATCAGGTAATTTGGAGTTCAAGTTTTGCATTCAAGAGCGAAAACGACGAGTTCAATATTAAAAAGTCTCGCTCGCAAGAAATTTTAAAAGAATTGATAAAAAGGGGTGCTTTTATATCGGGCCGTGACAAATACGAAAGAACCCCCCTCCATATTGCGGCAAAATATAATAATCTTGTTGCCGCTAAAATGCTTATAGAAGCCGGTGCTAAACTCATGGACAAAGACCGTGAAGGTAAAACACCTCTTGATTACGCAGAATCTGCCGAAATGATTGAACTTTTGAAAGCACAGGGTGCTAAAGAACAATAGAAGTAAACATAAATAGCGTCCGCTTGCCCTGTGGGATGTCGCAACTATCCCATCGGGGTTGGGGCTGCTGAAGCGCAGCGAAAGTCCCGAGCATCGGGTTCCCCCTAAAAAATCGGTGAAATCCGCGAAATCCGTGGTTAATGGTTTTGAACATTATAATTTTGGTAATTCGGATTTGTTTAGGATTTAGGGTTTAGTGCTTAGAATTTTTTATTCTGTCCGCTTCACACTTCACGAAAGACAGAAAGGATGACTATTCTGCCAGTTTTTGAGGTTCCTGCAGAAGGTCAACAACATAACTCAAAAATTGTGCTGCCTCGGCTCCATTCGCTATTCTATGGTCAACCGCAAGCGTTATCTTCATAAACTTGCGAACGGCCAAACCGTCTTTTCGCATCACGCAGGTATCCGTTATTTTTCCAACACCGAGAATACTGCACTGGTCGGGTATAACGACAGGTATAAACGAATCTATGCCAAGCGAGCCGAGATTGCTTATGGTTATACACCCATCTTTAAAATCATCAGCCGACAGCTTCCCTGCTTTCAATCTTTCAAATAGGTCTTTTCTGTATTCAGCTATTTGCGAAATACTCTTTTTATCCACATCTTTTACTACTGGCGCGACAATCCCGTCTTTTACCGATACGGCAATTCCTATGCTGATTGAACCCGCCAGCCTTACCGAATCACCTTCGAGCCGACCTGTCATAATCGGCCACTTGACCATCCCTAATGCCAGAGCTTTTATAATAAAATCATCGACAGAGATTTTCAGTTTTTCCTGCAGAGCGGCAAGTTCCGTAACATCGATATTGACATTGAGATAGAAGCAGGGTTTTTCCTGTTTCGACCGCACCATTTGTTCTGCCGTTATTCGGCCGAGTTTGCTCAAGGACACTTTTTGTCCGAGTTTATAGACTTGCTGACCGTCTGTTTTCACCTCTTTCAATGCGGCGGCAATATCCTCTTTGGCTGTTATTTTTGTGATTTTTTCGGCCGGTTTCGGAGTGGATTTTTTAACAGCGGTTTTTACGCTTACTTTTTCGTCTTCTTCGCCGAGGATTAAGAGCACATCGCCGACTGAAATGGTTTGGTCGTTTTCGGCAACGATTGCCTTTACGAATCCCTCGTCCGGCGATTCCATTTCGAGTGTCGCTTTGTCGGTTTCGATCTCGAAGAGGATATCGCCTTTATTGACTTTTTGTCCGACTTTTACGAGGCAGTTTACAACGGCGCCTTCTTCCATCGTCTTGCTGAATCTGGGCAGTTTTATTTCATTAGCCATAGCAGGATTATACATCCGGAAAGTCTAAAAGTAAAGCCTAATGCGGGGACATACCAGGACATACGAAGCGGCAACAACTTTTACCTAAAGCTGCTATAGAGAAAGAACCGGCCATTTTATTTTAAACATCTCAAAACTTCGGATAAATACATAAGATGAAATACATAAGATGATAGCTTGATTTGAGCTTGCTGTTCTGCTAAAATAGTATAGTTGGTAGAAAGTATGGTGATTTAATGACAAAACCGACAGATACCCCAAAGGGTAAAGAGACCTGCAGTTTTTGCGGCAGGCTGAAAAAGCAGATTGACGCCTTCGTAGAAGGGCCGGGCGGGGTCTATATCTGTCCGGAATGCGTCGAGCTTTGCTATAATATCGTCAAACAGGAAAAAAAACGCGTTCGGCACACCGGTTTTCTGCTCGATGAAGTGCCCAAACCAAGGCAGATAAAGGAATTTCTCGACGAGTATGTCATCGGACAGGAAAAAGCGAAGAAGATTCTCTCTGTTTCCGTGCATAATCACTACAAGCGGCTCGTTCATACCGACCAGGAATCGAGCGATGTCGAAATCGATAAATCCAATGTTCTGCTCATCGGGCCGACGGGCTCGGGCAAGACGCTGCTGGCCAAGACTTTGGCGAGGGAACTTAATGTGCCTTTCGCGATTTGCGACGCCACAACGGTTACCGAGGCCGGATATGTCGGTGAGGATGTCGAGAACTTTCTGCTCAGACTTCTGCAAAGCGCAGATTACGACCTCGAATCCGCACAGCGCGGCATCGTTTATATCGACGAAATAGACAAAATCGGAAAGACTACCCAAAACGTCTCAATTACCCGCGACGTATCGGGCGAGGGCGTTCAGCAGGCGCTTTTGAAAATGCTCGAAGGTACAATCGCGAACATCCCGCCTCAGGGCGGCCGAAAACATCCCGAACAGCAATACATACAATTAGATACCACTCACATTCTTTTTATCTGCGGCGGAACATTCGTAGGGCTTGAGAATATTATCAAAAAACGGCTCGGCAGGAAAATGATTGGCTTCGGCTCGGAAAAACAAAGGACCGACGATGCCAAGGCCGAGTATTCCAATATACTCGAACAGGTTGTACCGGAAGATATTATCGAATATGGAATGGTTCCGGAGTTTGTCGGCAGGGTGCCGGTGATTAGCACGCTGGAAGCCCTCAACGAGGATGCGCTTATCGATATACTGACGAAACCTAAAAACGCCCTCATAAAACAGTACCAGGAATTTTTCAAACTCGAACAGTCCGTGCTTGAGTTCACGGACGGGGCGTTAAAGGCGATAGCACGCAAGGCGATGAAACGCGATACCGGCGCAAGGGCGCTGAGGGCATTGGCAGAAGAACTGATGCTCGACCTGATGTATCGGCTTCCGGAAGAGCCCAAGCCGGGAAAATACGTAGTAACCAAGGATGTTGTTGACGGCAAGGCCGACCTGTTCGCTTCTGCGAAAACCGCCCGAAAGGAATCGGCGTAACTTATTTAGCAATATGGGGTTAACCTGTATTTACTTTTCAAAACCGTCCAAATAACACCCTTGCGAATGTAACCTTATTATGGCATTATAGTTAGCGGAATTTTTATATTATTTTTAAGAGAATAAGGAACTTTTTAGGGCTGCGATGGTCAAATTTATACAGGAACAGTCAGCCGGCAGCGGCAATATAAGCATTGATGAAGCATCTTTGGTTTCTCAGGCCAGAGCCGGCAATATGGCATCTGTCGAAAAGCTGATACTTAAATATCAGGACAGAGTTTACAACACAATACTGAAGATTTGCGGTAATGAGGCTGACGCCGCCGAGCTTGCACAGGACGCGTTTTTGAAAGCTATCGAAGGCCTGAAAAAGTTCAGGGGCGAGAGCAGCTTTTATACGTGGCTGTTCAGAATAGCGGTTAATCTGACGCTGAACTTCTGCAAAAAGAACGCCAAGCTGAGTTTTCAGTCGCTTCAGGAACAGCTCGACGAAGGCACCGAACGGCAGCTTAAGGATTATCTGATAGACAAAAGCATAGCGGAGCCTTCTGAGCTGGCGGCGAAAAAAGAAGTGCACAGCCTGATTGTAAGGGCGGTTGAAAAGCTCGAACCAGAGCAAAGAGCGGTGGTTGTTTTGCGGGATATCGAGCAGATGAGTTATAACGAAATTGCTGAAACGCTCGAAATGGAAATTGGAACGGTAAAAAGCAGAATAGCGCGAGGCAGAAAGAACCTCAGAGAGATTCTTGAGGCGGCGATACAATGAATCCCGCACCTTCTAAACAATTCGTTTTTCAAAAACTTCTTTCGAGAAGGTGCGGTGATAATGTCATAAAAGTCTTAAACAAGACTGAATATAGAGAAGGTGCGGGATGAAAGATATAGAATATATCGAAGAGTTGTTAAACAGTTATATCGACGGCGAACTCGATGAGCGAAAAAGCAACGAAGTCAGACGGCTTATTGAGAATGACGCGGAAGTTCGGCAGTTTTACGATTCGCTGACCCGTTATAAAAAGCTTGTCGGTTCCGTTCCGCCTGTTTCGGCGCCGGAAGGTTTTGCCGAGGGCGTGGCCAAACGGCTCGAAAGACAGATTTTGCTGGCCGATACGGGAGTGTATCATCATCACGCAGGCAGACGTCATCTTATTTTAAGGCGTTTGATGACGGCAGCGGCGATAATCGTGCTCGGTGCGGTGCTTTCGCTTATTGTTTTCGATATTTTTGTGCCAAAGACCAGCAGGGATAAACTCGTTGACAGCGCGCTAGGCAGGAAACAAAAACCGCAGGTGTTTTATGAAAAGCCGTTTGCCGATGCTCCGCCGGCAGAGGATAAACCGATTGCGATTAAGCCTGCAAAAGTTTCTCCGTTTCCTATGGTTGCGAAACTTACGCTGACGACGGACAGGCCGGTCGAGACTGACTGGCTTATCGGCAAAGCGCTTACGAATACGGGACTTTTCGATAAGACTGTCGCGGTTGATAGAAAAACAGGCTCGGTAAAATATGTCCTGAACTGCGGCGAAGAATCGCTTGTGAGCCTGATTAACGAATTGAGTTTTATCTGGCCCAAATGCTCCGACGCGAAACTGGAGGTGGGCACCGAACAGGCGGGTAAATATGTAGCCGTAAATAATATTACCGCACAGCAGACTCTTGAAATCTGCAAGGCCGACAGCTACAGCCAGAGAATACGTATGGCAAACGATTTGGCTATAATCAATGACTCTATGGCAGAGGACGTTGTAAAGAAATATCTCGTGCAGGAAGACATAAACTACGACCTTTTAATACCGGATAAGCCCGTGCTGACATCGGCGGAAAAGACCGAACCGGCAAAGGCGGAAAGCACTGCCGGCAGGGCAAACTTTACGATAATAGTTATCGGTAAATAATAAGCGGGGCGGGGGAAATATTAAAAATCATCAGGCGGATTTTTTGTCCGCTTTTTTCGGGGGCGTTTTTTTCGTTTCGGATTTTGTTTCCGGCTTCGAATCCTTTTTTTCCTCTTTTTTACTGCCGGTATCGGATGCCTTTTTGACGGCTTGTTTGTAGGAATCGCTGCGGTAATCGGTTTGGTAGAATCCTGAGCCCTTAAAAATTACTCCTGCTCCTGTTCCGATGAGTCTTTTAAGCGAAGATTTGCCGCATTTCGGACATTTTTTCAGAACCGGAGCGGTCATAGACTGGAATTTTTCGAATTCATAACCGCATTTTCCGCATTGATAGTCGTAAGTCGGCACGGCTTAATCTCCGTTTTCACTGCCTGCATCGCTGACCTGCGGCTGGTCTTCGGATGCTTTTTTGTTTACTATAACAACAGCAGGGCGGAGAATCTTATCGCCCAGTTTGTAGCCCTTCTGAAATTCTTCGAGGATAATCATATTTTCTTTGTCAGGTTCGCTTTTTTGTGTAAGGGCCTGATGGAAATTGGGGTCGAATTTTTGTCCGACTGTGCTGATTTGTTCTATGCCGTGATTCTTTAGTATCGCCAAAAACTGGTCGTAAATAATTTTTACGCCTTTGAGCAATTCTGTGCTGTCCTGAAGATTTTCCGTATTAGCAAGGGTATGGTCGAAATTATCGAGCACCGGCAGCAGAGATTTTATTATCGATTCCTTTTCATAAGCTATCGATTCGGCAATTTGCTTCGACGAGCGTTTCTGAAAGTTCAGATAATCGGCGCTGAGACGCTGGAGCCGGGCGAATATTTCGTCTTTTTCGGCCTGCAGCTTGTCGAGCTGTTCGTGAAGCTTGTGAGCCTTGTCTTTTTTGTGTTCTTTTGGCGTTTCTTCGCTCATAATTTCTACTTATTATTAAAATATTCTTTTAATTTTTCAAAAAAGCCCCTCGACTTCGGCAGAACGGTATTGTCTTCCGTCTCGGCGAATTTTCGCAATAGTTCTTCCTGTTGGCTGTTGAGTTTTTTCGGTATTTCGACGATTACCTGCACGAGTTCGTCTCCGGTGCGTTTTGTTCTAATGTCCGGCAGGCCCTGTCCCTTGATTCTGAACACATCGCCGTTTTGTGTGCCGGATGGAATTTTTAATTCTTTCATTCCGTTGAGGCTCGGCACTTCGACTATGCCGCCGAGAGCGGCCTGTGTAAAACTTATCGGCACAGCCGCGATAATATTAACTCCGTCCCGCTGCAGAAACGGATGTTCTTTCAGCCTGACATAACAGTACAAATCGCCTCGCGGTCCGCCGCCGAAGCCCGGCTCGCCTTCGCCTGCAACTCTTACGCTTTGACCTTCGTGAACGCCCGCGGGAATCTTGACCGTTACGAGACGTTTTTTCGGTACTTTGCCGGTGCCCCTGCATTTTTTACAGGGATTTGTAATTACCTTGCCGCTTCCTCTGCACTTTGGGCAGGTCGAAACCATTTGAAAGAATCCGCCCATACCGGCCTGCGCGACCTGTCCCGAACCGCCGCAGGTCGAACATTTCGAGGGACTGCTGCCCTTAGCCGAACCTGTGCCTGAGCAGTCTTCGCAATTGTCCTGCCGTGTAAATTCGATGCTTTTTTCCACGCCGCTTGCGACATCGTTAAGCGTCATCTCAACGACAGTTTCGAGGTCGTATCCCCTGTGCGGCCCCCGTGCAGTTGAACGTCGGGACCTGCTGCCGCCGAAAGCGCCGCCGAAAAAGTCGCCTAAAATATCATCGAGATTGAGCGCACCGAAAATATCTTCGACATTCATTCTCGAAAAATCGTGAACGCCTGCGCCCTGAAGGCCGGCGTGGCCGAACTGGTCGTATCTTGCTCGTTTGTCAGGATCGCTCAGGACCTCGTAAGCCTCGGCGCATTCCTTGAACTTGGCCTCGGCGTCTTTGTCGTCGGGGTTTTTGTCGGGGTGGTATTTTATCGCCAGCCTGCGGTACGCGCGTTTGATATCATCGGCGCCGGCGGTTTTACCCACGCCTAAAACTTCATAGTAATCTCTTTTAGCCATTTAGCTTTACCTGGCAGTCAAAATCCTTTTAACTGCATTAGTATTATTCAATTTAAGATTGAAAAATTGTAGATTGAAAATTTGCGGAGCTGCCTTCGGCGGGACTTTTTCGATTTTCAATTTTAAATCTTCAATCTTCAATTATCAATTATCTTACCGAGCCTTCAATCGGCTGTTTATCCTTGTCGTCTTCTTTCAAGTCGGTGATAAGCACATTCGTAGTCAGCATTAGACCTGCCACCGAAGCGGCATTCTGCAAAGCGCATCTTGCGACCTTTGCCGGGTCGATAATGCCCGCCTCAATCATATCGACAAACTCGCCGCTGTTGGCATCGTAGCCGATATTTCCGGATTTTTCGAGCAGTTTTTCGACAATTACATCGCCGTCATCATCGCCGTTATCGGCAATCTGCTTTGTCGGCGCCTTGAGAGCGTTTGCGACGATATCGAAACCGATTTTTTCATCGCCTTTTGCCTTGGTCGCGGCCTGACGGACTTTTTCGATTGCCCGCAGGTAAATTATTCCGCCGCCGGGGATAACGCCTTCTTCGGTCGCGGCCTTGGTCGCGTGAAGAGCATCGTCGAGAAGGTCTTTTCTTTCCTTCATCTCGGTTTCGGTCGGAGCGCCTGCCTTGATTACGGCTACGCCGCCGGTCAGTTTTGCCAGACGTTCCTGGAGTTTTTCGCGGTCGTAATCGCTCGTAGTCGCTTCGATTTGTTTGCGAATCTGGTCGCAGCGTGCGGTGATGTCTTTCTTCGTGCCGCTGCCTTCGATAATAATAGTGTTTTCTTTTGCGACTACGATTTTCTTCGCTTTACCGAGCTGGGACAGTTCGACCTTTTCGAGCTTTATGCCGAGGTCTTCGGTAATTACCTGTCCGCTGGTCAGAGTCGCGATGTCGCCCAGCATAGCTTTTCTTCTGTCGCCAAAGCCTGGAGCCTTTACCGCACAAACTTTCAAAACGCCCTGAAGCCTGTTTATAACAAGGGCTGCCAGCGCTTCGCCTTCGATTTCCTCGGCGACGATGAGCAGTTGAGCGCCGACCTGTGCGATTTTTTCGAGAAGCGGAAGAATTTCGGCAATGCTCGAAACTTTCTTTTCGTACAGCAGGATGTAAGCGTCCTCAAGAACAGCTTCCATCGTGTTGGTATTTGTCATAAAGTAGGGCGATATATAGCCGCGGTCGAACTGCATTCCTTCGACGACCTCAAGCTCGGTTTCGAGACTTTTGCCTTCTTCGACTTCGATAACACCTTCCTTGCCGACCTTGTCCATCGCGTTGGCGAGGATTTCGCCGACTTCTTTATTATTGTTTGCACTTATCGCGGCAACTTTCGCAATATCGTCGTGTCCCTTGACCTTTTTGCTCTGAGAAGCGATAAAATCGACGACAACCTGAACGGCCTTATCGATTCCGCGTTTAATCGCCATCGGATTTGCACCGGCTGTTACGTTTTTGAGTCCTTCGTTGTAAATCGCCTCGGCCAGAACCGTTGCGGTCGTAGTGCCGTCGCCGACAATGTCGCTTGTTTTGCTGGCCGCCTGATTGACCATCTTTGCGCCCATATTCTGGAATGGTTCGGGCAGTTCTATTTCCTTACTTACGGACACGCCGTCTTTGGTTATCTTCGGTGAGCCGTAACTTTTATGCAGCAGGACATTTTTGCCTGTCGGGCCGAGCGTAATTTTAACCGCTGCCGCCAGACTGGCCAGACCCTGTTTAAGCTGTGCCCTTGCCGCGTCATCAAACATCATTTGTTTTGCCATTTTTTACCTCACTTTTCTACAATACCGAGAATATCGCTCTCGTGCAGGATTTTGTATTCAACGCCGTCAATTTTTATGTTGCTTCCGCCGTACTTTCCGAACAGCACCGTATCGTTTTTCTTAACGGCTACTTCGGCTCGTTTGCCGCTGTCCAGAAGTTTTCCCGGGCCGACAGCAATGACCTTGCCCATCAGCGGTTTTTCCTTCGCCGTGTCGGGCAGGACGATTCCGCCTGCTGTTTTTTCCTCCGCCTCTTCGGGCTTTACAACTATCCTGTCATCCAAAGGTCTAAGTTTCATTTTTTATATCTCCATAAATAAAAAGACTTATTATTTTTTACATACCCATACCGCCCATACCCATTCCGCCCATTCCACCCATACCCATACCGCCCATATCTCCGCCGCCCATACCACCGGCTTTGTTTTTCTGCGGCTTTTCGGTAACGACGCAATCGCAGGTCAAAAGCAGTCCCGCAACGGAAGCTGCATTCTGAAGCGCGATTCTTGTTACTTTTACAGGGTCGATAACGCCTGCGGCGACGAGGTCTTCAAATTTGTCCGTATCAGCGTTATAGCCGAAACTTCCCTGACCTTCGGATATTTTATTGACGACCAGATTGCCGACAGCGCCTGCGTTTTCAGCTATATAAAAGCAGGGCATCTTGAGAGCGTGTGCGATAATCTCGGCGCCGGTTTTTTCGTCGCCGTCAAGTTTGAGTTTCTTAACCGCATCGATACATCGGATAAGGGCAACGCCGCCGCCGGGCACAATGCCTTCTTCAATCGCGGCCCTTGTCGCGTGCAGGGCGTCTTCGATTCTTGCCTTCTTTTCTTTCATTTCGGACTCGGTCGCCGCTCCGACATTAACCTGCGCGACTCCGCCGGTCAGTTTTGCAAGCCGTTCCTGAAGTTTCTCACGGTCGTAATCGCTGGTTGTCGAGTCAATCTCGCTGCGGATTGCTTTTATCCTGCCGTTGATAGCCTCCTGAGTGCCCGCTCCTTCGACGATAATCGTGTTGTCGTTGTCGATGGTAACTTTTTTGGCCCTTCCGAGCTGTGATGGTTTGATATTGTTAAGTTCGATTCCGAGGTCCTTGAAAATCGGCTCTGCTCCGGTGAGAATAGCTATATCCTCGAGCATTGCTTTTCTTCTGTCGCCGTAGCCGGGGGCCTTGACGGCACAAATCTGCAGAACACCGCGGAGTTTATTGACGACCAATGTCGCCAGCGCTTCGCCTTCGATATCCTCGGCGATGATGAGCAGCGGCTTTTTGTTTTTCGCAACCGTCTCCAGCAGCGGAACGAGCTTTTGAACGCTGCTGATTTTATCTTCGTAAACCAATATGTAAGGCTTTTCGAGTTCGCAAACCATATTGTCGGGATTGGTTACGAAATTGGGCGACAGATAGCCTCTGTCGAACTGCATACCCTCGACATAATCGAGCGTGGTATCAAGGCTCTTGCCTTCCTCAACGGTAATAACGCCGTCTTTACCGAGCTTCGTAAATGCGTCAGCCATAATTTTGCCGATTTCGTGGTCGTTGTTTGCCGAGATTGAAGCGATGTTTTCGATATCGTCTTTTTTGGTGATATCGACCGGCTTGGCGAGTTTGACAAGTGTCTTTGTCGCCGCTTCGACCGCTTTCGCGATGCCCCTGTTGAGCGACATTGCATCGGCGCCCGCCGCGATATTGCGATAGGCCTCTTTGAAAATCGCCTCGGCCAGAACCGTAGCCGTTGTCGTTCCGTCGCCTGCGATTTTGCTTGTCTTACTGGCGGCTTCC
>PGYD01000030.1 GCA_002839495.1 Planctomycetes bacterium HGW-Planctomycetes-1 | reverse complement strand
GATAGAACACTGAAGCTCTATCTGTTAAAAGGCTTTTTTGCCTTAAAATTCATACTCACGCTGCAAATCAATGGTCGCAATTCAAATTCATCTCCGATTACCTCCGGCCTCCGCTAAAAATCATTCATTTTGCAGAAGTCTTATAACGGGGAGCAGTATAATTTCTTATTATATCCACAAAATAATTTATAGTAAAGTCCGGCACAATGTCAATCATAAATCACCTGTTTCAGAAGGTTTTTTTGTGCAAAAGTTATTAGAGGAATACTATTGAACAGCGAGAGCACTTGTTGTATTATGCAACCATAAAGGACAGATAACAACGTTCACTGGACGCTGACTAAAATGCGAAATTTTACTAATTCAAAACGAATAGCAATAAAAATCGGCACTAATACGCTGAGTAAAGACGGCAAAGTGGACAGCCTGTTCATACGTTCTGTCGCCGAGCAGGTCGCAGAGCTTATAAAAGGCGGCAGAGAAGTTGTTATCATAACATCCGGCGCAATCGGAATGGGAGCCGGACAGCTAAAAATATCCAGCTATGTTACAGATATAAAAACACGCCAGGCCTGTGCCGCTGTCGGCCAGCCTTTGCTTATGACCGAGTACAGAAAGGCGTTTGATAAATTCGGCCTTACCTGCGGGCAGGTTCTTTTGACCGCGGAAGTGCTGCACAATCGCAAAACCTATCTAAATTTGAAAAACGCAGTCGAGACGCTTTTAAAGCTCGACGTTGTGCCGATACTGAACGAAAACGACTGCGTAGCAACCGACGAAATCGGAACAGCTTTCGGCGATAACGACAAACTAAGCGCACTTATCGCAAGCAAACTCGATGCGGACGTTTTGATAATGCTCAGCGACATCGACGGCCTTTACGATAAAAAACCAAACAAACGCAACGATGCGAAACTAATAAAAGCCGTTTATGAAATAACGTCCGACATTTTAAAGAATGCCGGCAGCAAGGGCAGTAAATTTGCCACGGGCGGAATGAAGACGAAAATCGAGGCTGCGAAAATCGCTTCCAGTGCAGGCTGCCGCATAGTGCTTGCGAACGGCAGGGATAAAAATGTTATTGCAAAAATCATTGCAGGCGAGGATGTCGGGACGGTTTTTATGCCGAAAAGGAAATTGAGCAATCGTCTGCGATGGCTGCTCAACAGCGCAGCCAAGGGGACGATTACGATAGACGACGGCGCAGCAGAGGCGATAATCAAGAAGAAATCCCTGCTGCCGAAAGGCATAAAATCGGTCAGCGGAAATTTCATTGCCGGCGATGTGGTAATGCTTAACGATATTGCCAAGGCGATTACGAATTTCGGCAACGACGATTTGAAGAAAATCGCGGGCAAGCACAGCAGTGAAATTAAGAATATTCTCGGCGAAGACAAAAAAGACGTCGTCGCGACGCCGGAAAATATAGTGTTTTTAGATTACTAAATTGACAAAAACACAATACTATTATAAAAGATGCACTTTTAAAATTGAAGATTGAAGATTAAAGAATGAACATTGAAAATTGATGGAATCGCCTTCGGCGAAATTATCACAATCTCCTATCTTAAATTTTCAATATTCAATCAGATTTGCCGGAGTGGCGGAACTGGCAGACGCGCAGGATTCAAAATCCTGTCCTCGCAAGAGGGTGTGGGTTCGACTCCCACCTTCGGCAATGGATTTATTCTTTGGGGAGTTTGATTACGCCCAGTTCGACAAGTGCGTTGTAGGCGGCGTTTTGCTGAGCCTCTTTTTTGGTTGTACCCCATGCGCTGGGATACCGCTTGTGGTCTATGACTGCGGCGCTTTCGAAACATTTGTTGTGGTCGGGCCCTTTTTCGTCGAGGATTTCATAACTGACCGAACGGCTCATATTCTGCTGGGCGTGCTGTTGGAGGAGCGATTTATAGTTTTCCTGGTGCTGGTCGGCATCGGACTGTTCAATCAGCGGAGCGTAAATTCTCAGGATAAAACTCTCTGCCGCCTCGAAGCCGCCGTCGAGGTATATCGCCGCTATCAGGGCTTCGAGTGTTGCGGCCGATATCGAACCCTGCAGAGCTCTGCTCTTTTTCATACCCGGCCCTATTTCGAGCAAATCGTCAACGCCCAACTGATTGGCAAGAAAAGAGCAGGTCTTGCGGGAAACGAGCTTGCTCTTGATTTTCGTCAGGTCTCCTTCGAGATAGGTGGGAAATCTCTCGAAAAGCGCCTGACAGATTACCATGCCCAGAACAGAATCGCCGAGGAATTCGAGTCTTTCATTGCTTTCGAGCTTGCCGGAGGCGGCGGAAGAATGGGTGAGAGCCTTTCTTAAAATAGTGCGGTCGGAAAAGTCGTACCCAAGTGCTTTTTCAACCTGCTGGGCGATTTGCTTTTTCATAAATGCTTCCTAATATCACGCTGCGGCCTTTGCTGCCGGGCAAGATATTAGCATTTTACGACGCCGCTGTCAACTGCGGTTATTTACCGGTCAACTGCAGACCGGCAAGAGCAGTGAATCTGTCCTCTACAAATTCGAATACCTTGTCCAGACCTGTAACGGCGAAAATACCTCTGGTTTTCTGGCTCGTACCGCAAAGAACAAACTGCTGATTATTGTCGTCGAGAATCTTCTGGAGTCTGAGCAATTGCGCAAGGCTCGATGATGTTACGATGTCGGCATCTGAAAAATCGATAACGACGCTGCAGTCTTTCCGCTGACGGATAATGTCCGTTACGGCTTTGAGCTCATCGCACATATCCGGTTCCGGTTCGATATTTACCAATATTACATTTTCAGACCAGTCCTGAATTCCCATTTTGACACTCCTTATATTTATGGGTTTTATTCACATTAAATATCGTCACATACGCAGAGCCGATTAACTTAAAAAAACTAAAAATCACGGAAAACCCGCATCAAAAACAAATAAACGCCTTTTTATCAGACGCATAATACCGGTTCAAAACAAGTTAAAAAGCTCCAAACCGGCAATTGACAATCGGGAGTATTAGTGTTAGTTTCAAATCTGTTCTCAAAAGACGTTAAAAGGGTCGAAGTCCGACTATAAGTCTTTGTTTTACAACCGGTTATACAGGAAACAAAAAAATGACAGGTTCTTTAGTACCGATTTATCAATGGGCTGTTTTGCCGCTGCTGATTTTTTTAGCTCGTGTCGCCGATGTTAGTCTCGGCACGGTGCGGGTGATTTTCGTATCGCGGGGCCTGAAATATCTCGCCGCGATTATGGGGTTTTTTGAAGTCCTTATCTGGATATTGGTAATCGGTCAGATAATGAAAAATCTGTCAAATCCGCTTTGCTATATAGCTTATGCAGGCGGTTTTGCTATGGGAAACTTCGTGGGTATCTGTATAGGGGAAAAACTGTCGCTGGGGATAGTTATTTTACGGGTGATTACCAACAAAAACACTGCAAAATTAATTGAAGATTTCAAAGCGCACGGTTATGGCGTCACAAGTATTGACGGCCAGGGTTCAACGGGTCAGGTAAAATTAATCTTCTCAATCGTCAAGCGAAGCCATCTCGAAGAAGCAGTTGGAATTATAAATAAATTCGACCCTGCCGCTTTTTATTCGATTGATGATGTTAATTTCGTTGAAAAAGGCGTATTCGCTGTAAAGCCGAAAAAATATTTAAAGGTATTTGACGGCCTGTTTCGTCCGTTTAGAAAAGGTAAATAGGTTTAAGGTATAATTCCATATCGAGGTTGTTTTGTGGAAAATGTCTTTGCAGATATTTCAACCGCAGCCGTAATTGTCGCTCATCCGGACGATGAGACTTTATGGGCGGGCGGAACTATACTGATGCATCCGGAAATAAACTGGACGATAATGACGCTGTGCCGAAAATCCGACCTTGACAGGGCGCCAAAATTTTTCAAAGTTATGAATATATTAAAAGCCAAAGGTTTTATGGCCGACCTCGACGACGGGCCGGAACAGAGACCTCTCGAACAGACCGACATTCGACAGGCAATCTTAACTACATTGCCTCAAAGGGGTTATGATATTGTCCTAACTCACGGCCATAAAGGGGAATATACGCGGCACTTGCGCCACGAGGAAGTTTCGCAGGCGGTTGTTAACCTTTGGAAACAGGGGCAATTAAAAGCGAAATGTCTTTTGCTGTTTGCCTACGAAGACGGCGGGAAAAAGTATCTGCCCCGACCCCGCAAAGACGCTGATATTGTGATTGATTTGCCGAAAAATATTTGGCAGAAGAAAAAAGATATTATAATTAACAGCTACGGTTTTTCGCCAGACAGTTTCGAGGCTGCCGTTGTCTCGAATGCCGAGGCGTACGAGCTTAAAACATCAAAGGATACTGAAAAATGAATCCCGTTAGACCTCCTTAATGTCATACAGATTTTGGTCGTGAAAAGGCAAGATGTGTTTTATATAAATTGTGCAAATAATTTAAAAGTAAGTGAGGTCTAACGGGATGAAAGTGCTTGTGCTTTACGATTATCCGCCTTCGCCGGGAGGTTTGGCAACACAGGGAGATTTGCTTTATAAGGGACTCAAGGAAATGGGCGTCGATGCCTATCCGGTAAATTTCGAATCGCCGCAGGAAAAGGAATGGTACTACCGCTGGTTCAAGCCCGACGCTGTAGTAGGCGTCGGCTACTGGGGACACACCCCTCATCTTATTATGCATCCGCAGCGCTACGGCGTTACGCCGGTTCCCTGGCTCGTGGCTGACGGATACATCGCCAATTACAGGGAAATTCTCGAAGAGCTGCCTTTAATACTCGTAACATCGGAATGGGTAAAAAAAGTCTATATCCGCGACGGTTTGAGCGGTAAAAATATCGAGGTTTTGCCGGTCGGCTGCGATACGGATTCGTTCCGCCCATATGATATGCACGACCCAAAAATAACCACTGTTCGCGAGGCGCTGGGTGTTTCCGAAAAAGATATAATGATATTGACTATCGGCGGCGATGCCGCCTCGAAAGGCGCACAGGAAGTTATGCAGGCTCTGGCATTGATTGATAACAAGGCCCCCGACTGGAAATACGTCTGCAAGGTCTGGCCGCAGCCGAGAACCGAGCAGCAGAATCTTGCCGATTTACAGCTTGCCACGCAACTGGGCATTGAAAAGAAAGTGATTTACACAACCAACAGGATTTCGCGAAACTTTATGCCCTGCCTCGTAGCGGCCTGCGATATTTATGCAGCGCCGAGCAGGCTCGAAGGATTCGGTATGATTCAGGTCGAGGCCAACGCCTGCGGTAAGCCGGTTATTAGTATCAACGCGATGGGGGTTTTGGACACGATGATTCAGGGCAAGACCGCATTTCTGGCCGACGTTGCAACGGAAATCAGCGTAAGGGAAACCGTACTCGGCAGCGAATCCGGCTTTACACCCAACAGCAAAATCGTATTCAAGGAGCCGCGAGTTGTTGACTACCGCGCGAGCATACACGACATTGCAAAATATCTTCTTGAGCTTATGAACGACGCTAACCTGCGAAAAACAATGGGCGAAAACGGCCGTCAAAGAGCGGTTGAAAATTTCGATTACAGGGTCGTCGCGAAAAAATTCATAAACATTGTCTCTAAAAGACTCGGCATTAACTGATGGAGAAAAAAGACCAAAAGCTCGTATCGGCGGCTAAGGAAGCGGCGTTAAAAGTCCTGCTACACAACAATCACGGTCCGTATCACGGTCTGCCGAGAACCGCAGGCTGGGGCTATCCGGAAACTTATACACGCGATATGATGATTTGCTCGCTGGGCGTTTTGGTAAGCGGACAAGAAAAACTTTTAAAGACCCTTAAGCGTGTACTCGAAAAACTCGCTCAGAACCAAACCCGTCTCGGTCATATTCCATCGCTTGTTCACGACAAAGAAGACCGCGGCGCAAGCGATACAACGCCTCTGTTTCTTATGGCTGTTGGTTTATACAGAAAAGTAACCGGCGATGAACCTTTTCTCGAAGAAGCCGTCCAAAAATCGCTCACGTGGATGGAATATCAAAGTCCGTCAGACAGACTTATCACCGCTCAGCTTCCGACAAGCGACTGGCGCGACGAACAATGGGTGCTCGGCTACGGCCTTTATGTCAATACCATCGTCTATACTTATTTAAGGCTATTCGGTTTTCACGAAAAGGCAAATCAGGTGCAAGAAGAAATGGGACGATTCGCTATAATGGGCGAACGTCAGCATCGGCACGTACACGAAGGTCTTGTCCTGAAGCACAAGCCGTATTACGCTTTCTGGTCTTACAAGGTGCATAAAAGCGAGCGTTTCGATTTGCTCGGCAACAGTATGGCGATTCTTTCCGGCATCGCCTCGAAAACAAGGGCGAAAGAGCTTGTAATATGGATAGAAACGGAATGCGAAAATCTCAAAGCCAACGAAGACCTCGCGGTGGACTTGCCGCCGAATTTCTTTCCATATACCCGTCCGGGCGACCCGGACTGGCACAAGCGATACGAAAAATATAACCAGCCGGGCGAATACCACAACGGCGGAATCTGGCCGTTTACCTGCGGTTTTTACATTGCTGCACTCGTCGCGGCGGGCAGATACAAACTGGCAGAGAAAAAACTTGTTGCTCTTACGCATTTAATCAGGCAAAGTAGAGTCGCCGAGGTCGATTTCGGTTTTAACGAATGGCACAGGGCGCAGGACGGCAAAGCCTGCGGCGAAGACTGGCAGAGCTGGTCGGCTGCGATGTATTTTTACGCCGCCTGCTGCGTCGAACAAAGAAAAACACCGTTCTTTGACGAAATAAGAAAGGTAAACAATGCCGTATAACATCAGAATAATCAGTACATATCCGCCCCGAAGGTGCGGAATCGGAACATTCAGCAGAGACCTTGCCAACGCGCTTGAACATTTTACCGGCGAAGTCGGACATATCAGAGTAGCCGCTATTGACAAGGATAATCTGCCTTATCACATTCCGGTCGATTTGATTATCGACCAATACGACCCTCAATCGTGGCGTCACGCCATAAACGATATAATCACTCGCTCTAAGGAAAGCACAAACAAAACCATAATACTGCTTCAGCACGAATTCGGGCTCGACCCGGACGATAAAGGCAACGACTGCAAAGGTACAAATTTCGTCAATATGGCAAAGGCTTTTTCCGAAAAAGGCCTGACGGTACTTGTTTATCTGCATACCGTTTTGGACGAGCCGGACGAGCATCAGAAAAACGTGATAAAGGACCTTGCTCTTTACAGCAGCGGTCTTATCGTAACGACCGAAAGCGCAATTCAGATTCTGCATTCTCCGCTCTACGGCGTCGAGCACGATAAATTAAAACATATCGACCACGGTATACGAATGGGGCATCCATCGCAGTTCGACCGGCTCACGATAAAAGAAAAATTCGGTCTCAAGGACCGCTTCCTCATAACAACGATAGGGCTTTTATCTCCCGACAAGGGCATTCAATACGGGATAAGAGGATTCGGCAAATTTCTCGAAGGGTCCTGTACACAGAAACAGAGAGAGGCTATCGTTTATCTCATCGCAGGCCAGTGCCATCCTGAGTTCGTCAAACACGACGGCGGCGAAAACTTCAGACGTTTTCAGCAGGTCATTAATGAGTCTCTTAAACAGGCAAACGTCCGGTGGTGCACGGTGAATAGTCTGGAGGGAATTAGATTCGAGGAATATGACGTAATTTTTCTCGATGCTTTTCTCGAGGAAAAACTTCTGCTTCAGCTTTATGGGGCGTCGAATGTTATGCTTTTGCCGTATCTGAATATGCAGCAGATTTCGAGCGGCATTTTAGCCGATACCCTCGGTTCCGGCAGAGCCGCCATAGCGACAAAGTTTCGTTATGCGCTTGAGCTGGTTCTCTCGAATCATAAATGTCCCAGCGGCCTTGTCATCGGCAGACACGCAAGAGGAATTCTGGTGGACCCCGGCGAAGAAAGCGTCGAACAAATTGCTCAGGCGCTTGACTATCTGGTCTTTCATCAGGCACAAAGGCTGCTTATGGAGAAACAGGCTCACCAGAGAGGCTATCAAATGAGCTGGCACAATACCGCCTGGGCGCTGCTGCAGTATGTCAATTTCGTAACCGAAGAAAATCAGATTCGTACCGGAAGAGGAGTAAAATTCAAGAGAGAAAAACCATCGATTTACCAGCGCACCAAAGACATTGCTGCACCCGAGTTTTTAGACCAAAAAAAGATACCAAATGAGTAGAAAAATCCCGACCTTTATTATACCGAATTTATCACAGCTTATAGGAACCTCTTAAAGCAAACATTCCTTTTCATCTTCGGAGCAAAATTTATGAAAACTATCGTTCTTTTGACGGTCTCGAATATATTTATGACTTTCGCGTGGTACGGCCATTTGAAATTCAAGACTAAACCCCTCGTATGGGTAATCCTGATAAGCTGGCTTATAGCGTTTGTCGAATATTGTTTCTAGGTCCCGGCCAACAGGATAGGCCATTGTCAATACACCGTCGCTCAGCTTAAAACTATCCAGGAAGTGATAACGCTTGCCGTCTTTGCCGCTTTTTCGCTTCTTTACCTGCGTGAACCGATGAAATGGAATTACGTACTGGGCTTTTCATTGATAATTCTCGCGGTTTTTGTAATTTTCAAGAAATGGTAAATCTCCAAAAATTAGCTTTAAAAATTTCTCTTATTAAGATACTATTATATACGGTATTATTTCGAATCTATTGGACAAACTTATAGTATGAAAAATCGCTCAAACGTCCCCTCAATCCTTTCGCAGTATTTTGTACTGTCATATTTACTGCTTTTGATTAACGCTTCTGTATTTTTAACGCATATTCGTTATATCAATTACGCAACAGGAATTTTTGCCGCTGTCGTTTATATTACTTATTGTTTTCTATACCTTTTCCCGATTTTTCTTGTGCTGAACTTTTTACGAAAAGCTTTTATCAAATATCCTCTTCCTTTGTTTTTCAAATCGCCCTGGTTCATCGACACACTGGCCGTAATAACCGTAACCATACTGCAGCTATTGATTTATACGGACAGTTTTATTTTCAAAATGTTCGGATTCCATTTCAACGGCTTTGTCTGGAATCTCATCCTCACTAAAGGCGGCATCGAATCGATGGGAAGCAGCAAGGCAACGGTAAACAGTTTCATTTTTATCGTATTGTTCTTCCTCTTCGCACAGGGAGGAATTTTACTATTATTGATGACGGTCGGAAAAATCAAAAAACTCTGTGAAAATATTCTGACCCGCCGCAGACTCAGCACGGCTTTCTATATACTTGTAATATTGACTGTTTTGCAGGGCCTCACTTATGGATTCAGCTCTTTTTATTCTTACAGACCTGTTCTTACAGTATCCAAAGCATTTCCTTTTTATGTTCCCATCACTTTCCGAAGATTCGCTAAATCTTTCGGCTTCACACCTCCTGTCGAAACAGCTTTCAATATGAAATTCAGGGAAATTAATCTGAAATACCCTCTGAAACCGATTACCCGTCAGGCAGACCATAAAAATTACAATATAGTTATCCTTATGGCCGAATCTCTTCGGGCCGATATGCTGAATCCGAAAGTTATGCCGCAGAGCTGGGCTTTCTCTCAAAAAGCAGTCCGTTTTAATCAGCATTACAGCGGCGGAAACGGCACGCGAATGGCCTTGTTCGCTGCGTTTTACGGCCTGTACGGCAACTACTGGTTCGATTTCCTCGAGGAACGCAAAGGGCCGGTATTAATCGATTTGCTGATTGAAAACAATTACCAGATGAATATGTTCAGCAGCGCAAAATTTTCTTATCCGGAGTTCGATAAAACTATTTTCGCCGCATTGTCGCAAAATCAATTGCACGATTCGTCCGAACTCGAGGACGGCCTGATGGGCTGGAAGCTGGACAGACTTAACGTCGATAAAATGATCGATTTCATCGAGAACAGAGATAAATCACGCCCGTTTATGACTTTTATGTTTTTCGAATCGCCTCATGCCCTTTATTATTTCCCGCCCGAAAACGAAATATGCACTCCGTATCTCGAAGAATTTAACTACGCTACCGTTGACCTTAAAAGAGATATACACCTGATAAAGAACCGTTACATCAATTCCTGCAATCATCTCGACAGTCAATACGGCCGGATACTGAAATATCTCGAAGAAAATGCACTGCTGGATTCTACTATTGTTATTCTCACCGGAGACCACGGCGAAGAATTTATGGAAAAAGGCAGATGGGGACACAATTCAACCTTCAGTGAGGAACAAACGCTTACGCCAATGGTCCTCTGGGCGCCGGAACAAAAACCACATTATGTCAACAGTATAACAAGCCATCTGGATATTCCGGCAACTTTACTTAACCTGCTCGGAGTCACAAATCCGCCCCAAGATTATTCGCAGGGTATCAATTTACTCGGCAGTCAGGAACGTATGTTCGCTGTTATCAGCGGCTGGGATACGATAGCTTACGTCGATAATGAAGACAAAGCCGTATTCTCTACAAATGTTTTCAATGACCAGATAGTTACTACAAAAGCGGACGTCGAAGTAACTGACGAAGCGGCTTTCTATCAGACACACCAGCCTTACCTGATTCAAATTATGAAAGATATGTCTCGTTTCAGCAATTGATAGCTATTTACATCGCCCTGTCTAATTTTCGATAGCTGACCGCCTCTGCGATGTGCTCTGCTCCGATATTTTCCTGCCCCGCCAAATCCGCAATCGTCCTTGCGACCTTGCAGATTTTATCGTGTGCCCTGGCCGAGAGTCCGAATTCGGTCATCGCGTTTTTCAAAATCATTTCCGCAGCCGTATCGAGTTCGCAGTATTTGCCTACCTGCCTGTGAGTCATCGTGGCATTTGTGGTCGTCTTTTTCTCGCCGAAGCGTTTCTTTTGAATTTCTCTGGCGACCATAACCTCTTTTCTTATCGTAGCCGAATCGTAAGTGCTCTGCTTCGAACGCAATTTACTGAATGTTACGCTCGGCACATCAATATGAATATCAATCCTGTCGAGCATCGGCCCTGAAATTCTCGCCATATACCGTTCAATCTGGTTCGGCGTGCATTTGCATCGCTTCTGATACGAGCCGAAATACCCGCAAGGACACGGATTCGTCGCCGCCACGAGCATAAAATTGGCCGGAAACGTAACCGAGCCTTTAACGCGTGAGACCGTAACCTTTTTTTCTTCCAAAGGTTGCCGTATCATCTCTAAAACGTGCCGTGGAAACTCGGCAAACTCGTCAAGAAACAAAATCCCGTTATGCGCAAGCGACAATTCTCCGCATCTCGGATTAGTCCCCCCGCCGACAAGCGCAGCCCCCGTAGCGGTATGATGAGGCGTACGAACCGGCCGCGTCGCTATCAACCCCTTGCCGTCGAGCAGGCCGACAGACGAATAAACCCGCGTCGTCTCCAGCGATTCGGTCAAACCCAGCGGCGGCAATATCGTCGCAAGCCTTTGCGCAAGCATTGTCTTTCCCGCACCCGGCGGACCGAGCATCAGAATATTATGCCCGCCTGCCGCGGTGATTGTCAGCGCACGCTTGACCGTCTCCTGCCCTTTGACATCGGCAAAATCAACGTCATAAACTCCCGCCTGCTCTAAGAGTTTATCGATATCGACATAAGCCGACTCCATCACAAGCTGCCCTGCCAGAAACGATGCCGCCTGTGTCAGCGAACCGGCCCCGAAAACTTCAATGCCGTCAACAACAGCGGCCTCGCGGACATTTTCCAGCGGCACAATCATACTCGCAAATCCTGCCTCCTGCGCCGCCATCGCCATACTCAAAACACCGTTGACCGGCCGAACTCTGCCGTCAAGCGCAAGCTCGCCGATAATGACAAAATCCTTTACGACCGGGCTTTCAATCGCCTTTGTGCCGAGCAAAATTCCGATCGCAATGGGCAAATCGAACGCAGGCCCGATTTTCTTAACATCGGCAGGAGCAAGATTTATGACGCTTTTGGTTTTGGGGTATTCATAGCCGGAGTTTGTGATTGCCGATTGAACCCGTTCGATGCTTTCCTTTACTGCCGTATCAGGCAGGCCGACGATGAGTGATTTTTCAAATCCGCTGCGTTTTATATGCACTTCAACTTCGCAGATGATTCCCTCGATGCCTTCGAGCGTTACGCTGTATAATTTGCCTAACATATCTCCTGCCTGCAAAATTATTAAGGTTTATATAATACACAAGAACAGATTTATTTTCCAATATAATTTGAGTTTCTACTTTCTACTTTCGATTCTCTAATCTCTTGCCGAGTGTCCGCCATTCGTTTAGCACCTCAGTCTAATCGGCGCAAAATTCAGGTTTTCGGATAGAGTAACAGCGGTATTTTCGGCCTCTTTTTGCAACGGTTTACACAAACCGGCACACAAACTGCCGTTTGTGTTTTCCGTAAGTACTTTATTATCAGTACATTCTGCAATAGCCCCAAGGGGATTTGAACCCCTGTCGCCGGGTTGAAAACCCGGTGTCCTAGACCGGCCTAGACGATGGGGCCGTATTCAACGTAATTGAAAATTTATAATAAAACCTGCCGAAGACAAACCCGTCATTATCCGACTGAAATTGTCGGAGTCAAATCTTCCATATTCAATTTTAAATCTTCAATTCAAATTATACCATCTCTATCGCTTCGACGGGACATTCATCAACACATACACCACAGTCAACACAAGTATCGGCATCCACTACCGCCTTGCCGTCAACCATCTTTATCGCTTCGGCCGGACAAGCATCTACGCATGCTTCACAGCCGGTGCATTTGTCTTCATTTACTTTTGCCGGCATAAAAACACCCTTTCACAAATATTATAACAATAAAGCTTTATAACATATTACGCTTGGAGGCGGAAATAATACAAAAGTATAATAGGTTTGACAACAAAATTCTTATTAAAATCATAAACAAAAAATAAAAATAAAAAATTTATAAGTCCTTTGCAGTAAAGATTTAACAGAAAAAGCCCAAAGCAGACTTGATACCGGACAAAGAAGTTCCTGATTAATTTGGGCAAAATCAATTTTTTCCTGCCGGTTATTCTGAAATGCCCGCCGCCAGTGCCGCCGCCATATCCTTTACCGTTTGGCTATTGTCGTTGTTGGCTGTCCAGTTTAAAACTGACAGAAAATCCCTGCCCTGATTCTCGGCGAGGACAAAAATCGCCATAAGTCTGACTGGCCAATATCGACTGTGCAGTTCCGCCGATACCGCCTCGGTGAGTCTGTAATCGAGCTTAAGTCTCAGCAACGAAGCCATAGTTTCCACTTTCAAAACCCAGTCATCTTCCGACAGGCATCTGGCCAGAGCCGAGCTGAGGAGCTGCGGCTCAGCGTACATAAATCTATATTTTGGACCTGTATCAGCCTGACTTTGCTGTTCGGCGAGAAGGCCTGCGAAAAGCTGTGCTGATTTGATTTTCTGTCCCTGATGGCCTTTCTTTATCGCATCAAGTCTTTGCTGGAGATATTTCGTATTAAGGTTGAGTTTACTCAGTTTTAAAACAGATTTGGCGGGCTGTATTCCGTAAAAATTCTTAACCTGTCCATCTGCGCCGAGCTGCGGGTCTATATACGCGATGACTTCGAGATTCAAATCGGCCTGCGGATGACGTTCCATAATGCGTTTTAATCTGCCTGTTACAAGCTGCACCGGAATAAACAGCGCCTGGCCGGGCTTGATTTCGTACGATGGACGAACGGTTTTCACAATGAGATTATTCTGCTCGGACAAATCGCCGCTTAATCTGACATCAATACGGATATTGCCTCTAAACATAGCGTCCGGACAAACAACTAAAGGTTCCGAATAATTATTAATTATCGCAAGCTGCGTCCTTATATCGCTTCCATAGGAAAAAGCGGTTCCGCTCGTTTTAAGCTCGAGTTTTATCATTTTTTCAGGAGGCACAAACTCACTGAAAAAACTCTGTCCGAAATTATTCCTTAATGCTGTTATAAACGCGTTAGGGTCAAACGCCGGTTCATAACCCGAACCAAGCTCCTGAAGTTTTATCCTCGCCCTTTGCGCCTCGAAAGTGCCGGGGCCTGCTTCTATCGCGGACTTAAGCGTTTTTATTGCCGAATCAACATCTTTATCAGCCATAAGAATTTTCGCTTTTGTAATCGCTGAAGCCTGTGTGCTTGTGCCGATTTTCTCAATTATCGGTCTGGCAAGCTCAATTTGTCCGCTTTCAGCAAGTGCGTAAGCAAAAAACGAACTTGCTCCGAGCGAATTACTATCGGTGCCATAGGCCTTCGTTGCCAACAGAAGCGCATCTTCAGGATTTACATCGTTTACATCGACGGCAAATATGATAAACCACGTCAAGTCCTCAAGCTCTCCGGCAGGGGCATCGACTTCGCCGGTAAGGACTCTGCCTGCACGCCTTTTGATACTGCCGATAATGGCATGGCCGCTTTTTTCATCGCCGGACTGTTTTGCCGAAGCGGCCGCTATCGCTTCGACCATAACATCGAACACGCCGTAGCCGCGGACTTCCTCCATAATCTGCTGGCACAAACTGACCTGCTGTGCGTTATAACAACTCAGCATCCAGGGACGGTAAAGCTCGGCAGGCAGCGGTTTGCCGGGATTCAGATATTTATAAAGCTGAACGCAATACTGATAACCTGCCGCGGCTGGTTTATAAAGGCCGAGAGTTTCAGCCAGTCTGGCAAAATCAAAGGCCGATTCGAAATCAAGCGGATTAACCGTTACCGCATAACGGTAGTTTGTAAGATAAACCGGAATCGGCAGTTCATCACCGCCGGTTTCAGAAATTTCAGCAAGTTTGTCAAACGCGAGCCGATTATATTTGTTATTGGAATAAGCCCGCATAAGATATTGCTGGGATTCTTCAATATTAGCGGTTTCAGCCTTTAAAAATCCCATCTGCGCCGCAATGTCCGATGCGAAAGACTTGTTCTTTTCCTGATATTGATACAGCAGTTTCATCAAAAGCTGTTCGCGCTCTTCTCTGCTGCTGAGTTTTTCGAGAAGATATTGAACCGCCTTCGACGTGATTTCAAGGTCGCTGTAGCGGTCCACATATTCTTTCAGCGCAAGCTGAAC
Source organism: Planctomycetes bacterium HGW-Planctomycetes-1 (assembly GCA_002839495.1). Taxonomy (GTDB): domain Bacteria; phylum Planctomycetota; class Phycisphaerae; order Sedimentisphaerales; family UBA12454; genus UBA12454. Next base: position 150 of record PGYD01000030.1, on the reverse strand, counting down.
AACATCCGAGAAGTTTTCTTCCGGATACTTCCATGCGATTTCGATAATGTCGGGCAAAACATAATTGGCCCTGCTGTCGAGATTAATAGCGACGTTGAAAAAAATCGTAGCCTGCCGGGCCTTGGCAAAACCGGCGTCTGTGCCGCTGTA
>PGYD01000029.1 GCA_002839495.1 Planctomycetes bacterium HGW-Planctomycetes-1 | reverse complement strand
TTAAGATGTGGTCCGACGACGATTACTGAACGTGCCGAGTAATCGACGCGCTTGCCGAGCAGGTTCTCGCGGAATCTGCCCTGCTTGCCTTTTATCATATCCGTTAAGCTCTTTAGCGGCCTGTTATTGCTGCCTAATACCGGTCTTCTGCATCTGCCGTTGTCGAACAGTGAATCTACCGCCTGCTGAAGCATTCGTTTTTCGTTGCGGATAATGACTTCAGGTGCGTTCAAATCCATCAGTTTTTTAAGACGGTTGTTTCTGTTTATAATTCTTCGGTAAAGGTCGTTCAAATCGCTTGTCGCGAAGTTGCCGCTTTCGAGCATTACCAGCGGCCGCAAATCAGGCGGTATCACCGGCACAACGTCCAGAACCATCCATTCGCTTTTATTCGGACTGTTTCTTACTGCGTTTACGGTCTTGAGTCTTTTGCTCAGGTCCTTGATTTTTTGTTTGCTGCTGGTCTTGGTTATGCCTGCTTTAAGTTCGCCGCTCAGTTGGTCGAGGTTAAGGGCTAAAAGAAGGTCTCTTATCGCTTCTGCTCCCATTGCCGCCTTGAACGAATTGCCGTATTTGGCCAGTGCTTCGCGGTATTCTTCTTCGTTCAAAAGCTGTTTAACCTTCAGCGGGCTTTGTCCCGCGTCGGTAATGACATAATCCTGAAAATATACGACTTTTTCGAGGTCAACTGTCTTCATTGCCAGAAGCGAACCGAGTCTTGACGGCATTGCCTTGAAGAACCATATATGCACTGTCGGCGCCGCCAGATTTATATGTCCCATACGTTTTCGCCGTACTCGGCTGTGCGTCACTTTTACTCCGCACCGGTCGCAGATTATCCCTTTGAATTTCGTGCCTTTATATTTTCCGCACGAGCATTCCCAGTCTTTTTCCGGCCCGAAAATTCTTTCGCAGAAAAGCCCGTCTTTTTCCGGCCGATATGTCCGGTAGTTAATCGTCTCAGGCTTGCGTACTTCCCCGAATGACCAGCTCCGTATATCGTTCGGACTGGCCAGACTAATCTTTACCGAACCGTAATCGTTTATCTTGTCATAAATACTTTCAGCCATTTAAGCTTACTCCTGACTTTCGGTTTAATCCGTTTATTTTCGCAACAACACTATAGGCCTTTATTGCCTAATTGTTTTTTCTCGAGCTGGATATTCAGTCCCAGCCCGCGAATTTCGCTGCACAGAACGTCGAATGAAATCGGCGTTCCTGCTTCGAGCGTATTTTTGCCTTTTACCATCGATTCGTAAATCTTTGTTCTGCCTTCGATATCGTCGCTCTTGACTGTCAGCAGTTCCTGCAGCGTATAAGCCGCGCCGTACGCTTCCAGCGCCCATACTTCCATTTCACCGAATCTTTGTCCGCCGGTTCTCGCTTTGCCTCCCAGCGGCTGCTGTGTAATAAGGCTGTAAGGCCCCGTCGAACGTGCGTGAATCTTATCGTCAACGAGGTGATGAAGTTTCATCATATATATATAGCCTATCGTTACCGTTTGCTCGAATGGTTCGCCTGTTCTGCCGTCATAGAGTTTTGTCTTCATATCGCTGCCGATTTGCGCGAATATCTCATTGGCCGGCGGCGCCTTTTTAGCTTCTCCGAGTTCTTTCTTTCTCTTGGCCGCATATTCATTTGACTCGACGAGCAATTGTCTGATTTCATCTTCCGTTGCGCCCGCGAACACCGGTGTTACGGCGTCGAATCCGAGCACCTTTGCCGCCCAGCCCAGATGCGTCTCAAGAATCTGGCCGACGTTCATTCTGCTCGGCACGCCCAGAGGATTAAGACATATATCTATCGGTGTTCCGTCTTCGAGGAACGGCATATCTTCTTCCGGCATAATCCTTGCGATAACGCCTTTATTCCCGTGTCGTCCTGCCATCTTATCGCCGATGCTCAGCGTCCTTTTGGTAGCGACATAAATTTTCACCATCTCGAGCACGCCGCTCGGCAGCTCGTCGCCGTGTTTCATTCTTTCGACTCTTGCTTTGGTCTCTTCCGCAAGCTCGCCAATCTTCGGCATATATTTATCAGCTATCTGCTGTACCTGTTCCCGAACGCTTGCCGGCTTTACCCAAGCAATATCGAAATTCTGTATCTGCTCGAAAATAACGTCAGTATCTTCGCTGGCTCCGACTTTCTGCCGTGTCGTCGGGTCCACCATAGCAACGTCGTCGATTTTGCTTGAAATCTCGTCAATCATCTGCTTGAAGACTGTGCATTGACGATGTTTCATCTCGTTTTCATAATCTTTCATCTTTTGTTTATAAGCCTTTTTCATCTCGTCGCTGCCGGCCCCTTTACGCGTAAATCGGCTCGTCTTGATAACTATGCCGTTATATCCGCTCGGCATTTCGAGTGAATCGTTCTTAACATCTTCGCCCGCTCTGCCGAATATCGCGTGCAGCAGTTTCTCTTCCGGCGTAAGTTCCGTCTTGCTCTTCGGCGAAACCTTGCCGACAAGAATATCCCCCGCATCGACTCGCGTGCCTTCGCGCACTATCCCGCTTTCGTCCAGATTTCTCAGCATCTTTTCGCTCACGTTCGGTATATCGCGCGTAAATTCTTCGCGTCCGAGTTTCGTCTCGCGGACTTCCACGCTGAATTCGTCTATATGTATGCTCGTAAAGGTGTCGTTCTTTACAAGTTTCTCGCTTATCAGAATTGCGTCCTCAAAATTAAATCCGTCGAACGGGATAAATGCCACAAGCACGTTCTTGCCCAGCGACAGCACGCTTTCAGTGATTCCGCCGCCGTCGGCGATTATCTCGTTCTTCCTGACTTTTTGTCCGACAGATACTATCGGCTCCTGATTCAGACACGTTCTTTCGTTAAGCCCTACGAACTTTTCAAGCTCATAAATATCCGTATCGTTAATTACGATTCTCTGAGCATCGACTGCCGTTACCGTACCGCTGCTCGCGGCCCGGACAACCATACTCGAATTTTGTGCCACGCTTTCTTCCAGCCCTGTCATTACCAGCGGCGCTTCGGTCTTCAGCAGCGGTACCGCCTGACGCATCATATTAGAACCCATCAATGCCCTGTTCGCGTCGTCGTGTTCGAGGAACGGTATCAATGCCGCAGAAATGCCGACGATTTGCTTGCTCGACACATCGACATAATTTATATCTTTGCTGTCGATTTGAGCCAGCTCGCCGTATTTCAGCGCAAGAATTGCTCCGTCCTGCAGTTTATTTGTCCCGCTTTTTATCGCACTTGGCGGAGCGAACGAAACTTCCATCTCTTCGTCCGCCCTCAAATATTCTATCTCGCCTGTCAGTTTGCCTTTCTCAGCCTTGCGGTAAGGCGTCAGAAGAAATCCGTACTCGTCGATTTTAGAGTATATCGCAAGCGATGCGATTAGTCCGATGTTCGTGCCTTCAGGTGTTTCAATCGGACATATTCTTCCGTAATGGCTTATATGAACGTCGCGAACTTCGAAGCCTGCTCTCTTGCGGTTAAGACCGCCAGGCCCCAACGCCGACAGCCTGCGTTCGTGCGTAAGCTGGCTGAGAGAATTCGTCTGGTCAACAACCTGGCTCAATTCGCCTCGCCCGAAAAAGTAATCGATACTGCTCGATACGCTTTTGGAGTTCACAAGGTCGGCGATGCGTTCTATCTGCGATGGTTCTTTCATACTCATTCGTTCCTGAACCGTCCGCCGCAGCTTCAGCAGCCCCTTGCGTATCTCGTCTGACGCAAGCTCGTCTATCGTCCGCAGCCGCCTGTTGCCCAAATGGTCGATATCGTCAACTACGCCCTGCCCGTTTCGCAGGCCGATGATATATTTCATCGTATTGAGAAAATCTTCAGGCTTCAGAGTCATTTCGCTCTCGTCGATATTCTGTTTGAACTTGCGGTTCAGTCTGAATCTGCCGACCCTGCCCAGCCGGTAGCGGTCGCAGTCGTAAAATTTCTCGTTAAACAGGGTTTTCGCTTTTTCTACGTTAGGAGGATTGCCCGGCCGAAGCCTCGCATAAAGCTTCAGCAGCGCCTCTTCATGACTTTCGCAGTCGTCTTCCGCCAATGTATTAAGTACTAGCGGGTCGGCAAGTTTTATTATCACTTCGAGCTTCTTTATCGAGCTGCGCTCTATCTGACCTATCCGGTCGCCGATTTGAGTCCCCGCCTCGACTATTATCTCGCCCGATTCCGTATCCACTACAGGCCCTACCGACCACATCGTCGGGTCGAGTTTATCCGCCGATACAGTTTTCGTCTCGTGAAACAGCCGGATTATCGACTCAATCTTGCCGTAATCTTCGCTCATCGCACGAAGAAACAGCGTCGCAGGTATCTTGCTCGACTGGTCGATGCGGACTATCAGAACGTCTTTGCGGGTTACGGAAATCTCTATCCAGCTTCCGCGTTCCGGTATAATTCTTCCGCCGTGCAGTACGCGGTCGCCCTCTTTGCTTTCGATTAGGAAATCGACGCCCGGAGAACGGTGAAGCTGATTGACGATTACTCTTTCAGCTCCGTTTATGATAAATTCGCCCCCGCCTATCATTATCGGTATCTCTGCAAGATATACAACCTGCTCGGCTATATCGTCCGCTTCTTTACGCTTAATTCGGCAGCGTATCTTCAGCGGATAACCGTAAGTAAGCCGCAGTTCTCGGCACTCGTTGGGAGTATAGCGGGGCTTGTCGAGCTCGTAGCTCAAATATTCCAGGCTCATCGTCTTGTCATAGCTCTCTATCGGAAAAATCTCCCTAAAAAGAGCTTCCAAACCGATATTCTTCCGCTTTGTACTGGCGGCTTCTGCCTGGATAAATCTTTCATAACTGGCACGCTGAACCTCGATAAGGTCAGGCACCGTTATCGCGTCCGGTATCTTGCCGAAATCACGAATTACCTTGCCCATTACAGACTCCCGTAAAATAATTTAAGATTGAATATTGAAAATTGAAAATTTAAACGGCTCTGTCCCTGACGTATCCGTAAATCTTCAATCTTCATTCTTAAATTTTCAATTTATTTAATTTCAACTGCCGCACCGGCTGATTCGAGCTGTTTGCGTGCCGCCTCGGCATCGTCTTTGCTCAAGCCTTCTTTTACAGCCTTCGGGGCGCCCTCTACGAGGTCTTTGGCTTCTTTCAGACCAAGGCCTGTCAGTGCGCGTACTTCTTTGATTACCTGAATCTTCTTATCGCCGGCTGATTTCAGAATAACGTCGAACGCTGTCTGCTCTTCTGCCGCTGCTGCTTCGCCGCCCGCAGGACCGGCCATCATTACCGCGCCGCCTGCCGCAGGTTCGATTCCGTGAACTTCTTTAAGATAATCGCCAAGCTCTTTGGCCTGCATCAGTGTCAGCTTCACTATCGCGTCGCCCAGATTCTTGATTTCTGCACTGAACTCTTTTGTTGTTTCGTCTGCCATTTTTTATACTCCAGTAATTTCTTCGCTTCTGCAACTGCCGAAACTACGCCGTTTCGTTTAACCCCTTTCAGGGACACCCGCAAAAACAGGTTTCTTAATTTTTCAATAAATCCGAAATCCTAATCTCTAAATCCGAAACAAATCCAAATCACCAAAACCTGAAAATGTCCGAAACAACTGTTTTGAACATTTCGATCTCGAAAATTCGATATTGTTTAGAATTTCGGATTCTTGTCCGTCCGTAGTTTTAACGAAGGCGGATAGTGCTTCGAATTTTCATCTTTTCTATGCCGCTTCTTTATCCGCCAGCGTCTTTATACACCCTGCGATAATTCCTGCAGGCGCTCCGATTGCCGATGCGAGTCTTCTTGCCGGCGAATTGGCGAGCATTACCACCTCGCCGATAAGTTCGACTCTGTTCTTCATCTTCGCCAGATTCTGTGCCTCAGCCTCACTCAAAACGGTGCCGTCGATATATGCGCCCGTAAATTTCAGCGGCTTTTGTTTCGTCAGCGCCTCTATTTCTTTGGCGACGTCGATTACGCTGTCGCTGCCGTATGCCACTGTGCAGCAGCCGGTCTCGAACAGGCCTGATGCTTTCTCTTTGTCCAGCGTCTTGAGTGCCTGACGCATCATCGCGTTTCGGACCATCGTAAGTTTTATCCCTTTGTTGCGAAGTTCGCCGCGGAGAAGATTGTTCGATATCCCGTCAAAGCCGGTCATATCGACTACCAGAAATTCGCTCACTCCGTTGAACTTCTCTGAAAGTTCCTTTGTTAATAGTTGTTTTACGCTCTTACTCATATCTTCACCTGTAAAATTTTAAATATTAAATTTTAAATCAGTGTAATCTGCGATTTAAAAAACTGTCTCTTTTATCCGCATCTGACAAACACCGTTATTTCTTAAAACTCCGCCAAATCCACCATCACTCCAGGGCTCATTGTCGCTGAAAGTGTAACTTTCTTTATATATGTCCCTTTGGCGCTGGCCGGTTTCATCTTCTTCAGCATTTCCATAAACGCACGAATATTTCCAATCAGCTTATCCTCATCGAAGCTGTATTTACCTACTACTGAATGAACGTTTCCGCCGGCGTCTGCCTTGAATTCCACTTTGCCTGCCGCGAATTCACGTATCGCTGTGATTACGTCTGCTGTTACTGTCCCGTTTTTGGGTGACGGCATTTTGCCCTGCGGCCCCAGCACTTTGCCGAGTTTGCCCGCTTTGCCCATCACTTTCGGCGATGCTATTGCGACGTCGAAGTCGAGCCAGCCGCCCATAACTTTTTTGATAAGGTCGTCGCTGCCTGCCTCGATTGCTCCTGCCGCCTTGGCTGCTTCGATGTCGGAATCTTCGCAGAAGGCTACTACTTTTTTGCTTTTTCCGATACCGTTTGGAAGTGATATGGCTCCGCGAACTATCTGGTCGGACTGTTTGGGGTCCACCCCCAGCCAGACTGCGCACTCGACGCTTTGGTCGAACTTGGTCGGACTAAAGCTTTTAACCTTCTTCACCGCTTCCGCCAGACTAAGTGCCGTTTCCGGCAGTTCTTTCGCCGAAGCCTTATAACGTTTGCTTCTTCTTATTTTCATTTTTCTTTCTCCGCAAAATTTACCCGCCTGGGGCGGGAGGTTCAATTTCGCTCCCACTGTTTTCCGCCGTGGTAAGCACTTTTTATATTTTAAATTGTAAATTGAAAAATAAAGATTCTTGGAATCCGCCTGCGGCGATGATGCCGATTAAATTTTCAATCTTCATTCTTCAATCTTAAATTATCTCTATTCCCATGCTTCGCGCCGTGCCTTCGATAATTTTGCACGCCTGTTCTATATCGAATGCGTTTAGGTCTTTAAGTTTTCTCTCGGCTATTTTTTTTACTTGTTCTTTTGTCACTTTACCGACTTTTTCTTTATTTGGTGTTCCGCTGCCCTTGGCCACGGCTGCCGCTTCTTTCAAAAGTACTGCCGCAGGCGGGCTCTTTACTATGAACTCGAACGACTTATCTGCATAGACTGTTATTTCTACCGGAACTGTCATTCCGTTAAGGTCGCTCGTTCGTGCGTTGAACTGCTGAACGAACTGTCCGATATTTACACCGTGCTGACCTAATGCCGGCCCGATTGGCGGTGCCGGCGTTGCCTGTCCGCCGGAAGCCTGTAATTTTATCTTGCCTGTTATTGCTTTTGCCATTTAACTTTTCCTTTTTATCGCTATTTCACGCAAAAAGAAGCAAGGAAATAGGAAGTATGGATGTAAGGAATTGCGACAGCAGTTTTCCTTACTTCTTTGCATCTTTACTTCTTTACTTCAATTTAATCTTTTTAATCAGCGAAATCTGCGATTAAAAAATTCGTTACACCTTTTCAATTTGCCAATACTCTATATCCAGCGGAGTGCTTCTGCCGAATATTGTTACTATTACTCTTACTACGCCGCGTTCCTGGTCTATTGAATCGACGATGCCTTCGAAGTTCTCGAATGCGCCTTCGCGTATTTTAACGACATCGCCTTTGGCGAAATCGACTTTTATATTTGCTGTTGCTTGTCCTGTGGTCTTTTCTACTTCGCTGAGCATTTTGGCCACATCTGTATCGCTCATTGGTACCGGCAGGCCTTCTGTTCCGACGAAGTCGCCTACGCCTATTGTTTCTTTTATAAGGAACCATGCCTTTTCGGGAATTTTCCTGTCGGCCTCTGGTTCTATTTCCATAAAAACGTAACCCGGATAGAGTTTGCGTTTTTGTACTCTTTGTTTTCCGCCGCGTATCCGTTTTACCTGTTCTACGGGTACTACGACTCTGCCGATTACGCTTTCCAGTCCTTCGAGCGTAACCTTGCGCAGCAGTGTTTCTTTTACTTGTTCCTCCCTGTTGGAGGCGACTCTTAATACATACCAACGCATAACTTATTTCTCATCCAGTCTTATCTGCCCCTGGCTTTTTGCCGAAGGCGTTTTTTCTATTGTTCTCCCCTTGAGGGGCTGATTATTTAAATTCCTATCACGTCTGCGAAAAACAGGTTGAAGCAGAAGTCTGCTGCTCCGAGCATAACTGCCATTAGTATTACGACGATGATTACCACGAATGTTGACACTGCTATTTCTTGTTTTGAGCTGAAGCTTACTTTTTTCAGTTCGCCTTCTGCTGCTATCAGAAAGTCTGCCACTGTCGGCTTGTTTACGAGCCAGTAGAGCACCCCTGCCATTATTGCGAAGATGCCCAATGGTACTACTGTGCTTATCCAAAGGCTTATTGTTTGGGTTACATCCAGTGTCGCCTGAAGTCGGTCGTACAGTCTCCAGCAGCCGATAGCTGTTATGAGTGCTATCGCTACCGAGCTCCACAGTCGGGTATCTTTTCCCTGGCCCCATTTATATTTTTCTACGAACATTATTGCCCTCAATCCTTAAAAACCACAGTCGGGTTTCCTTTTCCCGAACTTATTTACAATTTTCTACAATTATCTCTGCGCCTTATTATTACGAGTCAGAGTCAAATTTCTCTTTCCTGGCTCTATCCTATAAACAGCTACGCCCTCAATTATCAAAAACCAGAGCCGAGATTCATTTTTCTGACTCTATTTATCTCTTTCTATAATTATTTCTGCGCCCTGCTATCGAAAGTCGAGTCAAATCCCTTTTCCCGACCCTATTCATACTTTCCTATAAATATCCTTTCGCCCAACTATCAAGGACCAAAGCCGGGTTTCCTTGCCCTGACCTTATTTATACTTTGTTATAGGTATCCCTTTGCCCGACTATTAAAAACTAAAGTCAAAATTTCCTTTCCCGACTCTATCCTATAAACAGCTATGCCCTTAATCATCAAAAACCAAGACCGAGCTTCCCTTTCTTGACCCTATTTGTCTTTTTTTATAAATATCCCTTTGCCCGACTATTAAAAACCAGAGCCGGAATTCCTTTTCTTGACTCTTTTTATCTCTTTCTATAATTATTTCTGCGCCCTGCTATCGAAAGTCGAGTCAAATCCCTTTTCCCGACCCTATCCTATAAACAGCTACGCCCTCAATCATCAAAAACCAAAGTTTGGCTTCCTTTCCTTGGCGTATTTATACTTTTTTATAAGTATATCCGCATTTAATTATCAAATGTCGGAGTCGAGTTTCCTTTTCTCGTTTTTTGTCTTTTTTAACAAGTATCCTTTCGCCCAACCATCAAAAGCCAAGGCCGAAATTCTCTTTTTCTAACTCTATTTATCCTTTTTTATAAGTATTTCTACACTCAATCACTAAAACTCGTAGTCGGGTTTCTTTGCCCTGACCTTATTTATACTTTGTTATAGGTATCCCTTTGCCCAACTATTAAAAACTAAAGTCGAAATTTCCTTTCCCGACCTTATTTATACTTTTCTATGTTATCTTTGCGCCCTATTTATCAAAAACCAAGACCGAGCTTCCCTTTCTTGACCCTATTTGTCTTTTTTTATAAATATCCCTTCGCCCAACTATTAAAAACCAGAGCCGGAATTCCTTTTCTTGACTCTTTTTATCTCTTTCTATAACCGGCTATGTCCTCAATCTTTTCTATACTTCTATTCTCTTTTTTCTCTTATTTCCTTTTTCTGCCTCTTCTTTTCCTTTTCTATAAAAGGTTATTCCCAGCAATCTTTTCTATGATTCCCTTTCTATACTTCTGTTCTCTTTTTCCTCTTCTTTTCCTTTTCTATAAAAGGTTATTCCTGGCAATCCTTCTATGCTTCCATTTCTATACTGTTATTCTCTTTTCTCTCGATTCTTTCCTTTTTCTCTAACTTGCTTTATTTAACTTATTTCACTTATCTTTATTTCACTTTTTTCACTTACTTTTATTCACTTACTTTTTTTCGCTCACTTTTATTTTCCCCGCCGGCCTGCAAACAGGCCAGGGAGGAATCGAACCCCCAACCTTCGGTTTTGGAGACCGACGCTCTGCCAATTGAGCTACTGGCCTATTTCTATCCATAGCTATTCACTATCCACAAAAACAAAATCAATGCCTCAAAAAAACTGAAACACTGAAATATATGTCCACAATATCCAAAGACATACAATTCACAAAAACAAAATCAATGCCTCAAAAAAACTGAAACACTGAAATATATGTCCACAATATCCAAAGACATACAATCCACAAAAACAAAATCAATGCCTCAAAAAAACTGAAACACTGAAATATATGTCCACAATATCCAAAGACGTACAATTCACAAAAACAAAATCAATACTTCAACAAAACTGAAATACCGAAAAGTATGTCCACAATATCCAAAGACATACAAGCTCCAAATAGCCAAAAACAACTACTTCCGTCTCAACTTGTGAACAGTCCGCTTTCTTTCCTTTTTACAGAACTTCTTAAGCTCCAGCTTAGGCGTGCCCTGCGAAACATTAATCTGGGTTCTATAGTTCCGCTGACCACATTCCTTACACTCAAGCCAAGCATCTTCCCTTTTTTTAGATTTTGCCATTCTACTTTATAACCTTAATCACAACGCCAGCACCAACAGTCCTGCCACCTTCACGAATAGCAAAACGCAAACCCTCTTCCATAGCAATCGGAGATATAATCTCAACCTCCATCGCAATGTTGTCGCCAGGCATACACATCTCAGCAGGCTTGCCTTCACGAGACTTAATGGCCTTTACGGCACCAGTAACATCAGTAGTCCTAAAATAAAACTGAGGCTTATAACCGGCAAAAAACGGAGAATGCCTTCCGCCTTCCTCTTTTGTCAAAACATACACTTCAGCGTCAAAGTGCGTGTGAGGAGTAATCGAGCCGGGAGCGGCAACAACCTGGCCGCGCTCAAGCTCATTCTTCTCAACACCTCTCATAAGCAAACCGACATTGTCGCCAGCCTGACCATGGTCAAGAGTCTTGTTAAACATCTCAACGCCAGTAACGACAGTCTTTCTGGTTTCCTTATTCAAGCCGATGATGGCGATTTCCTCGCCAACCTTAACCATACCGCGCTCAATACGGCCGGTACCGACAGTACCACGACCCTTAATACTGAACACATCCTCAATCGGCATAAGGAAAGGCTTGTCAATTTCTCTCTGAGGAATCGGAATGTATTCGTCCATAGCCTTGAGCAACTCAACAATCGGAGCACAGGAAGGATCATCAGCCTTTGCGGCTTTCATAGCAGTAACGGCACAGCCGCGAATAATCGGGGTCTCGTCGCCGGGGAATTCATACTTGTTGAGCAGGTCGCGGATTTCCATTTCCACAAGCTCAATAAGCTCCGGGTCGTCAACAAGGTCAACCTTATTAAGGAAGACAATGATTTTCGGTACGTTTACCTGACGGGCAAGAAGAATGTGCTCCCTCGTCTGAGGCATTGGACCATCATAAGCACTAACCACAAGAATAGCACCGTCCATCTGAGCGGCACCAGTAATCATATTCTTTACATAGTCAGCGTGGCCTGGACAGTCAACGTGAGCATAATGCCGATTAGCGGTTTCATACTCGACGTGAGCAGTAGAAATCGTCAAAATCTTGGTAGGGTCGCGCCTTCCCTGCGACTCCGAGGCCTTGGCAATGTCATCATAAGATTTAAATTTGCTCAAGCCGTTGAGCTCCATAACCTTCGTCATCGCAGCGGTAAGCGTGGTCTTTCCATGGTCAACGTGCCCAATGGTTCCGACGTTAACGTGCGGTTTTTTCCGTTCGAATACTTCCTTAGCCATATTGTAATAACCTCCAACTTGCTTTTATAAATTGTATCAAAATCCGTTACTAAGTTTTATCTCAACAAGCCATTATGGCGGCTTTTAACCATTTAACCGTCAAGCCTGTTTCCACAGGTCAAATTGTAAATCCAGCTGCTGATGGGATTTGAACCCATGACCTCGTCCTTACCAAGGACGCGCTCTACCGACTGAGCTACAGCAGCAATGCTTTAAGAAGTAAAGAAATAAGGATGTAAGGAAATTATTTCTCACACCAGCTATTTCCCTGCTTCTTTGCATCTCTACTTCCAAAGACACAAGGCAAACCACAATCAAAAATACGTATATCAATACTGAAAACCCGTCTTCGCCATAGGCTACGACGAGGCAAGCCCGCCATTCGCCAATGCTACGGCGAGAGAATCGACGGTATTCTCGTGCCCCATTGCGAAAAATGCAAAGGGAGTCCCTAATAAAATTCCGCTAAAAGCGAATTCAACAGTATAAAGAGGAGTAAAAAAAATGCAAATAAGAAAGTTAAAAAAATATTTTTTTATAAAAAATTATATCGGACAATACGGATATATATTAGCCACAGAGCACACAGAGGCCACAGAGGATTGCTTTAAGGCGTCCCGATACATCGGGACTATGAAAAAAGCAAACAAAACCCTCTTTTAAGCAATCCGCCACAGGCGGATAAAGCTTAAACCGGGTTTAGTGTTCGCTTTTTTCTGCCCCTAAAGGGGCTTTTGCCTTAAAGCAATAAGCATTCATAATGAGAAGAAGATAAAAAGGGTTTGGAATTGGCTGTAAAGTCGTTAAAGTTTGCCCAGATTAACAGATAGCTATCTCTAATTTATCAAGTACCAGACAGTTCTAATTCATTATGGTTGGTATCCTGATTAGGGTCAGATAATTGGTATTCAGCTTTAAGCTCTTGTTCAATATGATCCCATAATGGCTCTTTCCAATACCTTAAACGCCTAAAAGAATCAGTGCATTCTTCAAATATTAATGAGCCATATTCTGCAATCCTGCCGTAACAATAGATTTTTTTTCCGGGTTCAGATACTGTTTTGTTTGGATGTCCCAGCATTAAAAATGCTTCATCTTCTTTGATATTAAGCCGGAGAGATCGCCATCTGACAGGCATTTGCCATTTATACGGAGGCTTTATTGTCTGTTTTTCTGTTTCTTCAGATTCCAACAACCTCACCAAATCATCCTGGTCCGGCAATTTCCAATCGGAAACAATGTAACGTAGTTCTCTTGGAGACAGGGCATTGGTCAGAATATCTATTTTTGTTTGTAAATCTTTTGAAAGCTTTTCTACTCTTTGCTGATGTCGTTGGTGTTCTTTTCCAATTGAATTGCTAATCCGTTGAATCTGGTTATTATGTCTTTGGTTTTCTGCCCGATGCGCTTCCCGGCGTTGATGATCTTCATCCCTTTTAGCCTGTCCTGATTTGGAATAACTATCTGACTTTGTGTGTTTTGGAGGGACAAATTTAAAAGAATTATACCTTCTATCTTCTTCCTGGCTTTGTTTATTCAGGTTGGCAATATTATTTTCATACAGTTTCTGTTCTTCATTTTCGAGTTTTTGGCCGGCTTCTCTATTTCTTTCAATAATAGTTTCTATGTTTACAGGCTCAAAGCGGACATAACCATATTGAGGAATAATACATTCATAGTTTCCTTCGTCGATTTTTGATACTGTTGGATTTGTCTGGTAGTACCAGATACAGTGGTCTGAGGCGGCCTGAATACATTTAGGCCTTCCCAGAATAAGCCTAACATCTTCTTCGCTTAAGCCTTGTTTAAGATGCAACCATTTTTTTTGTATTAACAAGGCTTTTTTGTAGCATGGGCTTTGCATAGCTGCCTGTCTGGCTTCATCGTACTTGCCGGCAGCCTGTTTCCATAAGTTTCCGGCTGTGTCAAAATTATTTTGGGCAAAATTTTGTTCTGCGGAATTGTGAATTTCTTCGGCTTCCTGCCAAATTTCAGACGCTTCGGCAGATGCATTAACTTTTAGTGCAGACTCAGAGGCCTGAACGCACTTTAGTTTAAGTTCCAATGTCGCTACTCTAACAATCCTTGTTTTCTCTGTGAGCCTTATGGCCGTTTGGCATTGTTCAGCAGCAGAAAGCCATTCTTTTTCGGCAGGGGCAAATTGATTTTGACTAAATAAATTTTCAGCGGTTATCGCTTTACTTTTTGCGATTTCCAAGGCATCTTTCGCCTCTATATCAGCTTTATTCTCAATGGACTGTTCAAGTGCTTTTTGAAATTCATTTTTAGCAATCAGCGCTTTTTCGGATAGAACTCTCTGTTTTTCTTGTTCTATTTTTTGTTTTGCCAGTTCTTCATTCTGTTGTTGTTCCAACAACTCATATTTCTTGATTAGTCCATCTATTTCAGAACTGTTTCCCGCAACAATGGCGGCATTTCTAAGACACTCCTTTGCTTTTTGGAAATTCTTTAATTCCGCTAAATGGACAGCTTGATTTACAAGCCCATCAATTGCCGATTGAATATCTTTACTAATTTTCTGTTTTTTCCCGGCAAGAAACCAGCCGCATTTTTTTAGCTCCTGCCTGGCATCATAAAGATTGCCCGAAGCAACAAGTTCCTCGCTTTTCTTCAGGCATCTACTGTTACTCCACCACGCCCAAAGGGCAACAGAACAAAGGGGAACCACTATGATGAAAAAAATGAAAGAACCAAAACGAATCAATTCTACTTTCTTAACACGATAGTCATAGTCTTTTGCTCTTTCTGAACGGGTCTTTTCAAGGGAGTGTTTAAGGTCTGTACGGCTGGGGTCAAGTTGTAGAATTTGACGAAGTTTTTCCTGCGCTTTGTCCTCAGCGCCAGTATTCATAAACATTACAGCTTCATCCTGTAACTGTTGGATTTTGTCATTTTTATACTGATTTTTAATGTTTGAATATATATCCAACAACTTTTCTTGATTTGGATATATACCAAGTCCATACTTTACAGTCTCAGCAGCTCTTTTATAATTCTTTTCCCGAAGAAATAACTGTGCGTTTTTGAGAATCTGGTCTATTTGAGGTTGAGACTCCCGTGGATCCACAGCATCATTCATTCTTGTCTCCTTACAAAAAAGCTTTTAAGCCTTCTGTAAAATACATAACTATATACAAAATAATGACTTAAGTTCATTATTTTCTTGCAATCTCCTCCATTTCGGTTATTATGTAACTATC
>PGYD01000003.1 GCA_002839495.1 Planctomycetes bacterium HGW-Planctomycetes-1 | reverse complement strand
CGCCGTCTTTTTCAATTATCCGTTTTATTTGCTCTACCGCTCTTTCGGTTAGAATATTCGTGGTAATCTGGGTCTTGTCTTTTCTTTCGAGAAGTTCTTCGATACTGCCTTCCCTCTGCACCAGTCCGCCATAAAGAATCACGACACGGTCGCAGACCTCTTCGGCATCGGCCAGCAAATGACTGCTCAGCAGAACCGTCTTGCCGCGTCTTGCAAGTTCGACGATTAAGTCTTTAATCTGTCTTGTGCCGATGGGGTCCAGTCCGCTCGTCGGCTCGTCGAGAATAAGCAGTTTCGGGTCGTTTATAAGCGCCTGAGCCAGACCTATTCTTCTTGCCATACCTTTCGAGAATGTCCCGACAGGCCTGTTTGCCATTCCGGCCAGGCCGACCATATCGAGAAGCGCATCGACTCTTGCTTTTCTGATTCTGCTGTTAAGGCCAAACAGCCTGCCGTAAAAATCCAGCGTTTCTCTGGCATTCAGGTACGAATATAAATATGACTCTTCCGGCAGGAATCCTATTTGCGAGGTTATTTTTGGGTCCCTGCCGTCTCCGCCCAGCACAACCGCTCTTCCTTTTGTAGGATGCAGGAGTCCAAGCAGCATTTTCAGGATAGTCGTTTTTCCCGACCCATTAGGCCCTAAAAGTCCGAATACCTGATTATTTCTGACCTTGAGGTTTAGATTATCGACCGCAACGACTCTGTTTCGTCCCCACCAGTCCGCAAAAATTTTGGTAAGTGAAAACGTTTCTATTACAAATTGTCCATTTCCCGCTGCCAATAGACCCTCTTAAAATCAACAAGATTAAATTTTGAGATGTAATCCTTTACTAAACATTTACCGCCGGCGTATAGCTATGCGGTTCGAGTTCTTCGCCATACCGCACAAGCCTTGCGCTATTGAATACTACAACCAGCGAACCGGCAAAGTGCAGCAGAGCCGCGTAAATCAGCGGCAGCCAGCCTGCTGCAGAGGCCGAAACGCCGAGGATTATAAATAAAATTCCGAACAAAAGATTCTGGTTAATAATCGACGTGGTTTTACGTGAAAGTTTTACGAGGAACGGGAGCCTCTTAAGGTCATTGCTCATAAGAGCTATCGACGCCGAGTTTATCGCGACATCGCTACCGGCGGCGCCCATCGCTATACCGAGGTCTCCGCTGGCAAGAGCCGGAGCGTCATTTATTCCGTCGCCGACCACCGCGACAACGAATCCTTCATCTTTCATTCTTTCGACAATAGCGAGTTTGTCGTGCGGCAGACATTTTGCCTTTACATCCGTACATCCGAGTTCTGTCGCAACCCTTTTAGCTACTTCTTCCCTGTCTCCGGTCAGCATCGTTACTCGTCGTACACCTGTTTCCAACAACTGTTCGACCGCATATCTTGCTTCCGGCCGGGTCTTGTCCTGCAAGCCTATCCAGCCGATACATTTCTTGTCCCTGCCGACATATAAAGTGCTGAATCCCTGCTCTTCGTGCAATGCCGGGTCCGGAACAGCAGATGTATCTATACCATTTTCCTTAAGAAAAGTATCCCGTCCGACAAATACCTCCGTTTCATTCACTAAAGCTCTTACACCTTTTCCGGGCGTTTCGGCAAACTCGCTATGCGTATCCAGCGACAAGTTCGCTTCTTTTGCTACGATTTGCAGTGCCCTTGCGGCAGGATGTTTACTCATTTGTTCCGCCGAGGCGGCGAATTTCAAAAGTTCCGCAGGCTCAACTCCCTGTGCAGGGGTAAGTTTGGTAACATAAAGCTGCCCTGTCGTCAGGGTTCCGGTCTTATCGAATACCATTGCGGTAATTCTGCCGGCAAGTTCGAGGTCTGCGACCTTCTTTATAAGGATGCCCAGCCTCGCCGAGGCGGACAATGCCGCTACCATTGCTGTCGGCGTCGCAAGTATCAGTGCGCACGGACAGGAAACAACCAAAGCACCTATCGCGCGGTTAACATCCCGCGTAAAGAACCATATTATCGCTGAAATCATCAATATCAAAGGTATGTACCATTTTACGTACCTGTCGATTATACGCATAATCGGTATTTTCGTATGTTCGGCCTGCAGGATAAGCGATTGCACTTTTCCGAGCGTCGTATCTTTACCGGCCCTTGTAACCTTAATATCAAGAACACCTGTAAGATTGTTCGTTCCTGCAAAGACCTGCATTCCGGGGACTTTATCGACAGGCAGTGATTCTCCAGTTATTGTCGCTTCATTAATAGAGCTTAACCCTTTCACGACTTCGCCGTCGGCGGCGATGTTGTCGCCGGGCCTTACCCTTATAATATCATCGCATTTCAACCTGCTGACATCGACCTCTTTTTCGCCGCCGCCTGAGTCGAGCAGCGAAGCCTTTGTGGGGGTAAGTTTGATAAGCAATTCAATCGCAGCCCTTGCCCCGAGCGCAGTTCTTGTTTCAACAAGTTCACTCAAAAGCAAAAAGAATGCCACAACGCTTGCCGCGACATAATCTCCGGTGGCAAATGCGGCTACTATCGCCAGCGCCACCAGCTCATCCATATGCATTTCGCCCCTGATAACGCCTTTAATCGAATGAATAATAACAGGCGTTCCGAGCAATACCGCCGCGAACATAGCGAGCAATTCCTTGATTTGCGAATCTTTGCCGTAGAAAATCGGACTGATAATGCTGTTCAAAAGCAGCGTTCCGCCCAGCAGCGTTCCTGCCAGAGCGAGACTTACCCGAACCTGTTTCTGACGCGTTTTGGATGCATCAACTTCGTGTTCCGCTAATTGCAATACTCTATGTGTCATTTTTCCCTTTTACTTTTGCTATTGCTGTTTTTTCTTAACCGCCGCAGGGTCCCTGTTTATCATAACTCTGAATTCACGGTTCTTAGCGCCGCTGCTCGGCTGGGCTATTATCGTTTCCTGCGTATTGCTCAGGACTTCTTCGATAGCGTCCTGATAGATTCTCTGCAGAACCAGTTTCGGTCTTTTCCGGTATTCCGGCAGCAGCTTTTGCAGATAATCGGCGTTGGCTTTGGCCGATTCGACAACTTTCGTCCTATACGCCTTTGACTCGGCGATTATCTGCTGCACCGTTCCCGAAGCGTTGTTCCAGTAATATTCCTTTTGCTCGTCTTCAATTTCCGGCGAAAGAATTGCGTTAATAAGTGCTCTGCCGCCGGCCTCGTTGATTCTGCTCTCGGTGTAGCCTCTCGTTTCGCGTATCATTCTGTCGGCTTCGTTGCTGGCCTTTATAGACGCAACAAACGAATCGTTAAGCTGCTTTGGCCATATAACGGCGGTTAGCTGCATCGAATCGACCTCTATTCCACAGTTCATAGCGTCAAGTTTCTGCTGCAGAAGTTTTTCAGCTTCTTTGCTTATCCTCGAATCACTTTTTATCGCTTCATCGATGCTGAAATTTACCATAGTTATGACAATGGCTTCCGAAGCAACCGCCTTTAAAAACGGCTCGACACTTTTCGGTATTACATCAATCAAAGTCTGCCCCGCATCGGGCGTTTTGACAGAAACGTTTTTATAAAACATTTCACAATCGGAAATTCTATACGTCAAAAGCCATCTCGAATGCACAATATTATAATCGCTGTCTCCCTCTTTCAAATCAGCAATAGTATCGTTGCGGGTTATGGAGTATCCTTCGAGTATCGGATCCAGCGAACGTGACGGATATGTATTCTTCTCGTCATACCAGAACGAATCTATCGCTGTTCGCAGAATGGTATTTCTGGCAGGCAGTTTTACGACCTCTTCAATAGGATACGGTATCGCCCAGTGCAGTCCCGGGCCGAGTATTCTCTGCTCCGTCGTTTCTCCGCGGATTTTCCCGAACCGAAGCACCATCGCCCGTTCGTCAGGCGCGACTGTAAAGACTCCGGAGCTGAAAAACAGTATAACCAGTACAACCATTATAATCTTCAGTACCGCGAAGCTGATTCTCAGGGCATCGGCAAGGCTCTTGGTACCGGCATCGAATTCGCTGCCGAAATCCAACGGCTCGTTCGTTTCACCGGCTATATGATGATGGTTATTGTTATGTTCGTTACTCATTTGATATTCTAATTCCTTTATTTAGGCTCGATTTTAGGCATTTCCTTAAGCAATTTAAACGGTTCGGCATCGGCAGGCAAAACCACGGTCGTTCTTTCCTTAAGGGTTTTTTTGAGGGTCTCTATTTCACGCAGGAACATCGCAAATTCAGGGTCGGCCTCGAGCATTTTGTAATATTGAGCCGCCTCGGCATCGCCCGAGCCGCGGATGGCTTTCGCCCTTGCTTCGGTCGCCGCCATAAGCTCGGTAATTTTCGAATCGGCGTCGCTCCTTATCTTGGTCGCCTCTGCGCTGCCCTGCGCCAATGTCGCCTCGGCCTTGCGTCTCCTGTCAGCCCTCATTCGAGCAAAAACATCTTCCGTTACTTTTTCGCTCACCTTGAGCATTTTTATTCCGACTGTTTCCACTTTTACGCCGTACGCTTCTTTTACAGGCTCGTCGAGCAGCCGCTCCATTTCTTTTTCAATTTCGCCGAATTTTATCTGCTCTCTGTCCGTGTTCACAAATTCGCTGAAATAATGCTGGCCGATAACTTGATTCTGCACGTCGCGAAGCCTGCCTTTGAGCAGTCTTTCGGCTCCCTGCACATCTCTAACGGCTTCACGAAATTTTATCGGCTCGTCGATTCGCCATACGATATACGTCTGGACAATTATCGGTTCTCCGCCCTTTGTAACCGTTTCTTCCTCAACGCCCTCAAAAAGCATCTGTCTCGAGTCATATTTAATCAGCGTCTGAATCGGGGCAGGCCATTTCCATTTCCAGCCCGGTTCGATTATCGAACGTGTAGGCTTGCCGAAAGTAAGAATCAGAGCAGTTTCCGTCTGCCGCACCTGAAACGATACGAGATAGAGTGCCATCACCGCGACGATTAATATCACCAAAAACATTACCGCAAAATTCTTCATTTTTGCTTACCCTTAAATTTTATCAGCTATTCTATAACTTTATTATTGCCCCTGTACCGGCTCGATGTCATAAAGACTCGGCGTGAGTTTTTCCTGCAAATCTATAATTGTTACTTCCGAATCGCCGTCCGAAATAATGACGTATTTTCTTATTTTCTCCAGCGTCTCTTCGAGCATATTCATTTTAAGCTCATGCTTATAAATCCTTGGAGACGCCCGATATGCCTGTAATTGCTGGCTGAACCTCTCGCCGGCGGCCTTTGCGAGCGTCGATTTTTCATAAGCATAGGCCTGCGCCTCTCTAAGTTTGGCGAAAAGCTCACCGCTTGCCTCCGTAAACGCCTTATCAAGCTGCAGTTTTAACTCTTCGTGCTCTTTGCCTTTTTGCTGCGACTGCAGATATCTGCCTGCCAGTTCGTGCAGCGATTCAGCCTGTTTCACAGAGCCGACATTTCCGGTAAAAATTCTGTCTCGCATCGCGATTGCTTCAAGTATCGCGGCCTGTTTTTTCTGTACGGCCCCTGTTACAGCCTGAAAATCCTCGGCAACCTGCGGAGGCGGATGAAAACCCTCGAATCCCATAAATACTATCTCAACACCAAGTCCGATCTCGTCGGCCCGCTGCTGAATATTCCTGGCGACCTCCAAAGCGGCCCTTGCCCTGCCGGCCCCGAGCAGACTCTCTTCGGTGCTGTCGGTTTCGGATTCAGGCTCAATTCTCGCACTGGCTACGAATTTGACCACCTCACGATAACAAATCGCTGTAAGGACTTCCCTGCTGTCGGCGTGATTGTAAAGATATTTGTAAAGGTCAACGACCCTGTACTGCACGGGAATGGCGCCCCTTATAATACTTACCGGAACAGCGCCTTCTTCCTGCGAGCTTATGCTCTCCGTCGCGGTCAAAAGGTTATATTCTTCCTTATAATGCTCCCTGTTCCATAACAGCGGCTGTCTTTGTTTTGTCTCGTCTTCGAGCGGGATATATCCGACAGATATTTCCTGAATCTGTTTTGCCGGAAATTCTCTCGCTATTCCGAAAGGCCATGGCAGCTTAAAACTTATTCCCGCTTCGACGAGCCGCACATTACCCTGCGAATCTGTCGGCGAACCGAACCTTTCGATTATCGCCTCTGAATCAGGTTCGACAATCACAATACAACTTAAAAGATAAAGAATGACCGCCGAAACAAGGACCAAAGGCACTACCGCCTGTTCGACTATTTTGTAGAACCACGTTTGAGAGACCTTAAAGCCGAACTGGTAGTCTATAACGCTTGCGACCGTTTTAAGGATATTATGCGGTGCGGCGATAATCCCCAAAAGCCTGCTGTCAAAAGCGGTACTGCTGTATTGTCCCTTTACTCTGGGTCTATATATGTCGAATATAAAGTTTAACGCCGTTTCACATCCGACAAGAATAATAACAGTCGGCACCGCCCAGTTAAGCACAGTAAGAACTATCTGTACCTTAAACTGCGCAAATGCCATTCCCGCCGCACAGACAAAAGCGAAAATCGCAGTCGCCAGAAAATAGCTTCCGCCTGCTTTCAATGGCCGCCATTTTTCCTGGCTCGCCAGCCCGGTAGCGTAAAGCGAAAACAGAAAGCTGACAAATGCTATTGCCGATGCAAGAACCGCTCCGAGCAGCAAGAATCTCATTTCCCTGTCATATATATCGCCTCTGATGGTTAATCTTAAAAGATGCGACCCGATAGCGAGCTGATATACAGCAATAAAAACCGAAAAAATCGGGAGAAACCATTTCTCGAAGATTCTTAACCTGTTTTGAGCGACCGCGAAAAGTTCCGAACTTGTCTTTTGCGCTTCAAAGATGGTATCGCTGCCGCTGCTTTGGGCAAGCTGTGCCAGGTCAAGTCTTTCCTGCTCCGCCAGTGCTTTCTGATAAAACTGGATTGCCAGAACCGCCCATATCAGGACCGCCCCGAGTACTTGCCAGCTCAGGGCAAACAACGCATAAACTCCCGTAACTTTGCTCAGAATAAAACAGGCCGGAAAGAATATAACGCTTAATATAAGAGCTGCCAGAGAAACATTCGCCGCCTTTTTGTACTCTGTCTGTATCATTATCTATTGCTTATCCTTAAATCAAAATTTTCTGAACCCATATTCGCGACCAAAGTATACAATAAAGTTGCTTTACTACAAGTATAAAAGGCGTTAATATAATAGATAAGTTCTGCGCCGTAAACCGTTAATGAAAGAATAATATGTTCTATAAACTTTTTTCAATCGTAAAAAACACCTTCGTAGAAATAATCAGACAGCCGATTTACGCGATTATTATCGCCGCGGCTGTGTTTCTGTTTATTATAAGTCCGTCGCTCACAATGTACTCTTTGGACGACGACAATAAGTTTTTACGCGAGATAGGCTTATCTACGCTTTTCATTGCCGGGTTGTTCATTTCAATTTTCTCCGCATCAGCGGCAATCACCGAAGAAATTGAAACAAAAACCATTATTACTACCCTCTCAAAGCCTATTCCCCGCTTTATTTTCATTTTAGGCAAGTTTTTAGGTGTTATTTTCGCCGTAATCCTCGCTCATTACATCCTTACAATAGCCCTTCTTATGTCCATCAGGCATGGCGTACTCACAACTGCCTCTGATTATCATGATATGACCGTATTGACTTGTGCAGGGGCAACCTTAGGCCTTTCTATTATTATAACTTCTTTCCTTAACTACTCTTACGATTTTAAATTTACATCAACCGCTATAATATTTACTTCTATTTTCGCTACAATTTCTATAGTCTTTTTGTTCTTTATAGATAGAGAATGGAGGTTTTACCCTGCCAATAACGGATTTAATATGCTCGATGTTTATGCCTCAATACTGCTTTTGATAGCTCTTTTTGTTATTTCAGCCGCTGCGATTATGTTTTCGACCCGTTTTAATGTGATTGTTACATTAAGCTGCTGCATAGGCCTGTTTCTGCTTGGGCTTGTGAGCGATTACGTTTTCGGCAGACTGGCTGATACCCATTTATGGGCTAAAATAGGCAAAATAATCATTCCCAGCTTTCAGGCGTTTTGGATAACCGATGCCATATATGAGGAGTCCGCAAAAATCACTTTCAGCTATATTATCTCCTGCGGCATTTACGGACTGATTTATACTGCGGCCTTTATCCTGCTCGGCATCGCTATGTTTGAAAGAAAACAGGTCGGGTAAAATTGAAAGGAAGTAAGGATGCAAAGAAGTAAGGAGATAAGGATTATTGCTTCAAGATATTTCCTTATATCTTTACTTCCTTAATTCTTTATTTCTTTCTCCACCGCTGTTTCGTCACAGTTATCCTGTTTGGTACATTTGGCACAATCGCTCCAGACCTTCATCGGAAGCGTCTTTTTCTCCACGATTTTAAAGCCATACTGCTCGAAGAATTTCGGAACAAGGGTTAAGACAAAAACCTTTTTAACGCCGAGATTTTTGGCCTGTTCGACGGCCTTTTCAACCAGTGCCTTGCCGACTCCCTTATCCTGGTATTTCTCATCCACGGCCAATGACTTTATCTCCGCCAAATCGGCCCATATTACCTGTAAAGCACAGCAGCCGACAACCTTGCCGCCATCCTCCGCAACATTGTACATCTGCAGATTATCGAATATATACGCTTTTGACCTAAACAGCATTTTGTCGAACTGCGCATAATGGCTGATGAGCAAATATATAGCTTCAACATCTTTAACTGCGGCGTTTCTAACTATCATAGCTGTGAAATATACCCATGCCGCATAATTTTGCAACAAATTTTAAGGGATAATTAACCACAAATGAACACGAACCGAGACGGATTTTTTAGCCATAGAGAAAAGGTGTTTTCAATTAAATACTAACGGCTGGTGATATTATCATCGGTCTTAGTAAAATCCTTATCGGGGCCGGCGGAAGTAATCGCGGGAAAATTGTTGCCTGTCGCGTAGGTATACCTTAACGCCATACCCCAGGCATCAACGATTCTTACCAAAGGATACTGTGTCGAACCGATAATAACTCGAAATTCCTCGCTCTTATTTTCGCTTTTATTGGTAAATAATGAAGAATTTATAGAGCCGACAATTTTTTTGGCATCCGGAGCGCGATTCAAAAAATAATACAACGCTTCAATTGATGAATATTCGTCTTTATGGCTGCCAGCGGTACCTTGGTCAACATCATTAACGAATGCCCTGACAGTCCCGTTAACGCCATTAACACCTGACTCAAGGTTTGACTTATTGTAACTTTCATCGGCTTCAAAAGGGAATTTGCCGTAGAAGTCATGATATTCGTCGATGGCGGCGGTGAGGATTGCGATTGTCGATTCGGTGAGTTTTATTTTTGCCTGCCTACCAACATAGCTGCTGACAGAATACAGTCCTGCCGCCAGCAGTGCTACGATTGCAATAGCGACCAAAATCTCAACGATTGTCAGGCCTTGTATTTTTTGTTTTTTCCTCATTATCAAAAACCGATTAAATTCAATACTTATAACCATTATGTCCAAAATTGTATACTCACTCTTGGCATTTTGCAATCTAAATATTTTGTCATTTCAGGTTTTATTATTTTAGTACAAGGCATTTATATCAATCAATATGTATCAAACCTCCACCCCATTGCCATCCCGCAAAGCCACAACCTTTGGCAGTATAGCCATAATAATCCCCATAGACACAGCCGCTTTCCGGTATTGCGCCATAGCCTGTCCAAAAAAAATCCAAATCAAAGCTCTGCAAAGACCTTATTGATACTGCAACATAAGAACTATACCTCCTAATTTGAAAAAGTAAATCGTAGTAATTGACAGATGAACTTATTGCGCCAGTTCCATCACATTCTGGATAGTCGTTGCCGCGATATATTGTACAACGTATTTGGGCGGCAAAAACTTTCTCCCATCTGCAATATCCTCCATAATAATAGCCATAAGGTATATATATTTCAAATGGCAAGTGCAAAGGATATAGCATCTCGAATACTGTCGTATATTTGTACCCTGAAACAGTCCAACTATAACAACAAGTTAAATCGTTTCCTGTTATGCCCAAACTTGATATTCTTATAGGGCTTGGAGTCGGGTCTGCACCACAATAAGAACAAACACCACAGCAATTGTCCGATGGAGGGGTAAA
Organism: Planctomycetes bacterium HGW-Planctomycetes-1; assembly: GCA_002839495.1. Classification (GTDB taxonomy): domain Bacteria; phylum Planctomycetota; class Phycisphaerae; order Sedimentisphaerales; family UBA12454; genus UBA12454. The sequence goes on along the minus strand of PGYD01000003.1, from coordinate 48,575 downwards.
GACGGTTACGGCTATGGCATTTTCATCGTCAGCATCCGGCTGGTTCGGATTCTCACAAATATTGCCCCTATAAACCAAAATATACTTAACTGGCTCTCCTGCCGTCGGCTTAATAAATGTCGCCGTTACAGTTCCATCGTAAACTAAAGTACTGCTTGACGTCCAGCCGCTGTCGATACCGAAATCCGGCACTTCTGCCCTATTGCCCGCCGCATCTTCCCAGTACAACTCAAAATCGCCGCCTTTTAAGGTTTGCGGAAACCCTGAATTGTCCGACTTATTGGTAATAGTAAGCTCAAAGACATCACATTCTATACACTCGGCCTCAACGCTTAATCTGCCGCGGAAGAAATTAATTAACCAGCCCGGCAGCATAGTTAATCGTCCGAGGCAAAGTTATCGCCGCATAATCATCAAAAACAACGATTCCGAGCACACACCACGCTTTATCCAAATGGTCGTGCTGCAAGCGATGAAACGACATTGTTTTTCTGGCTAAATGGTTCACGCCATAGCCGGATAAATAAATGCGCCCCGATTCGTTCACATCGATAGTATGTATCTTTGCCGGATGAGGGAAATAATACCGGCTGGTCAAAAAATCTTCGTTGAAAATCGTTGTCCATGACAAAAACTGATAATTAGTCTTTTCCGCCAGCCCCCAGTTGCCGGGAGTTGGTACGCCATCGCCGAGATAATTGCCGGTGTATTCCTCAGCATCGAAATAACTCGAAACTTTAGAATAAATTTGTGGCGTAGGAGTCCAGCTCGGCGAAATCCATCTTGCCAATGAGCCGTCGCTCGAAATCTTCTTTTCAATCCATCTTTCAAGCGGTTCAACTCTATCTTCTTCGAATACCAACGATCTAACATGAGCGAAAAGTGAATCGTTTCTTGCATGGGCAGGAACGCCCATATCTTCAAGAAGATGCAGAACACTGCCTAAATTCAGCATAGATTGCGCCAACGATGCGTCACGCTCGGATTGAGTTGGCTTTGTGAGGGCAAAATAGAAATCTTCTCTTGCTGCCTGCCAATCGAATTCATTTAAACTATAATCTATTGCCCAATCCTTAGCGGATGCACCTTTAAATCGGCCACTCAACCAATACTTTGCTTCTGTGTTATCTAATCCGCTATTTCTGGTTGGGTCATAAAAGTGATTATTAAACCTTAAATCTATTTTGCGCTCATCCTCAATTATACTGCCTGCTTTGAGCCAATCCGATATACTTCTGGTAGTTTTGTCCGGCTCGGCTTTGTCCATTCTTGCCTTTATCGATGCAGGAAAATCCCAATATAATTCGGCTGTCAGCCCTCCGGTCATCCCCAGTTGAGTTTTTAGATAATCATCTAAAACACACACAGAGTCTCCGATGGCTCTCTGGGTTAATGCCGGATGGGTATATTTGTTTTCAAAGGCATACAAGCTACTGCATAATCCAAAAAATAAAGAGAAAATTATTATTGAATTTTTTATACGCATATTATACTCCAGAAACATAAAACATTTTTTAATCTCGCTAGGGAACCATAAGGTTGGGTAATATAATCACAGCAAATAAAACACATCCTGATAAAAAAAGTACCAAATACGTTAAAAACAACTTGATATATATATTTTTTAGCGGCCACAATTTCATTAATACAAGCCAAATGATATCGAATACTAGCACTACAACACTGGTTAATATAGGGATTCCATCGAGGGGGAGTAAAAATATCAAATTAAAAATTGGTTGCAGCAACAAATTGAATTTAAATATCAATAAACCTGTAGCGACACATAAAACAAAAATTTCACCCGTAACAAATAACACTTTTCTTGTTTTTTCAGTCATAGGTTTTTCTCCAGAATTTTTTGCCCGGCTGTTAGAAGACCGCGATTTTCCATTTGCTTTCGTCGTCCATAGTAAAAACGACCGGAAAGAAGAGATTGCCTGCGGCGTTGCTTAACTCATAAACGGCAATATCTCTATCCCTGTATTCAAGAGTTAATTGGCCCATATCGGCCGCTAAACTCTGCAATTTATCGCTGTGTTCATTAAATATGTCTCTATAATCGTCCGCCACGAAAACAGCAAAGAAACTGACGGCTCGGTCTATATCGCCTGCCGCCAGTGCAGCCTTGAACTGTTCCCAGATACCCTGCGGTCTTGTGCCTTTGAGCCAGCAATTGCAAAAGGCCTTTAAATCGTAAATATCAACTATATCATCGTCGTCAAAATCGCAATTTGTCTTATAGTTCGGACTACCGTCACTGCTGAGCCAGCAGTCGGCGAAAATTACAAAATCGGAAAAATCAATCAGGCCGCTGTAATCGAGGTCGATTTTCCTGCATTCCCATTGTGCGGTAAGCCAGTAATAGGAAAGATAGGCTAAATCGTTAAAATCGACTTTGCCGCTGTCGTCGAAATCGCCCGCTAATCCGGTGCCTGACTTCTGCCAGTTTTCGGCAAAGACGGCGAAATCGGCGAAATTGATTATATCGGCGTCGCCCGCCAAATCGGGATAATCATACTGAGCCGATGAGATTGCTGTGATGGTTAGAAAAACAAAAACGACCGGAAAAATTTTATGCTCCATTGTATTCCTCTCACAGCGCAAGTTCTCTCCAAATAAATTATCTCTTGATTTTCTCCACTGTGTTTTTGTCCTTGCTGATTATCGCAATGAGTTCTTTCAAAGTCAAGAAAAAAGATAACAAATAGCAGTAGATAAAACAAACTGTAGAAAATCGAATTGCCTTTGAAAGTTTAAATAGGCTCTCTAATTGCGATAGGAATGCCCCCCTTATAATTTTAAAAAAAGCTGGTAAAAGGGAATTAAATCACTAAAATGACCAACACTTATGAAGTTCATACTGATTGATAAAATAGTTAAAATAGTGCCCGGTAAAAAGATAACCTCTATCAAGAATGTATCCCTTTCTGAGGAATATCTGGGGGACCATTTCCCCGTTTTTCCGGTACTTCCGGGCGTTTTTCTGCTGCAGGGGTTGGTCGAATCGGCCTGCTGGCTCGTCAGGGACAGCGAAAATTTTGCCCATAGTATGGTGTTGCTTGGGCAGGCAAAAAATGTAAAATACAAAAGCTTTGCCGCTCCCGGTGCGACTATTCAGTACACCGTTACGGCAAAGGATATAGAAGAAAATATAAGTTCGTTTTCGGGAACAGGCACCTGCAACGGAGAACCTATCGTCGAGGCAAGGTTCAGTTTGAGACATTTTAACCTTGCCGAGAAAGATTCGAAACTCGCTGTCGAAGATGCCTATGTTATAAATAAATTAAAAGAAAGATACAAATTATTAGCAGCCGGAAGCGGAGCTGCATAATTTAATATTGAAGATTGAAAATTGAAAATTTTTGGAGTGCCTTCGGCACGGAGTTCTCAAAAGATTTCTCGACTTCGTCCCGATAAATCGGGACTTCGCTCGAAATGACAATGTAATTAAAGGATTAATGTTTTATTATCGGAGATTTAAGTTATGGCTATGACGCGGGATGAGATTTTAAAGGAAATTCAGGACGTACTTGTCGATGCTCTCGGAGTTGATGAAGAAGAAGTTAAGCCGGACGCCACTTTGATGGCGGACCTCGGCGCTGAAAGCATCGATTTTCTCGATATCGTTTTTCGTATGGAAAAAGCGTTCGGAATAAAAATACCAAGAGAAGAGCTCTTTCCTGCTGAAAGCCTTTTAAGCACTGCCGAATACGTCAGCAACGGCAAGCTCACCCAAAAGGGCCTGGACGAGCTGAAGAAGCGTATGCCGCACAGCGACCTTTCAGCATTTATCGAAGACCCGAGCGTCAATAAAATCGGTGATTTGTTTACCGTCGATGCACTTGTTAATTTCGTTGACGGCAAACTTAATGCGGCCGCTTAAGACGCGGATTAATGCGGTTCTTTATTAGACACGGATTAACACTGTAGGTAATAAATTTGCGTTGGATTTGGATAGATAAATTCATTGAGTTCAACAGCGGCTCAAATGCCGTCGCCATAAAGAATGTAACTATGGCTGAGGAGTATCTGCACGATAATTTTCCCGGCTTTCCGATTATGCCGGAATGTCTGATGATTGAGTCGATGGCGCAAACTGCGGGCATTCTTGTCGGCGAAGCGCGGCAGTTCAAAGAAAAGGTAATCCTTGCGAAAATCAATAAGGCTGTGTTTTTCAACTACGTCCGGCCGGGAGATACGATAAAAATTCACGCCAAAATCGAATCGATTGCCGACGAGGCCGCCTCGACAACAGGCAAAATCACCTGCGGCGACGAAACAATCGCTGAAATTGATTTGATGTTCAGCCACATCGACCAAAATCTCGCGGGCAAACAATTTCCAAAAGAAAACTTCGTATTTACCGACCTGTTCGGCGTTGTCTTAAGGGCGTCAGGCATTGCTGCACCTGCCTTTGGGAGCGATAAATGACCTCTCATAAGCCGGTAATAACAGGATTGGGAGCGGTTACTCCGCTCGGCTTAAGCTATCAGGATTTATGGTCTGGTCTTTGCCAGGGTAAATGCGGAATAGGCAGAATTACCGCTTTTGACCCGGCGGGTTTTACCTGTCAGATTGCAGGTCAGGCGCCGGAATTTAGTATCCGCGACCACGTTCCCAAAGCGATTCGCAAAACTACAAAGCTGATGTCGCGAGATATCGAGCTTGCCGTTATCGCCGCTAACGAGGCATTCAAGGATGCAGGACTAATAACCAAGGCTTTCGATGAGCAGAATATAAATATCAATCCGGAAAGAACGGCAATTATTCTCGGCGCAGGGCTTATAAGCTGCGACCTTGTCGAGCTTGCTCCTGCGGTCGCGAAAGGCATCACGGACGGAAAATTCGATATAAAAAAATGGGGCACATACAGCATTGAAGCGGTTACGCCTCTGTGGCTGCTTAAATATTTGCCCAATATGCTCGCCTGCCACATCGGCATCATTCACGACATACAGGGGATGAGCAATACGATTACCTGTGCCGAGTCCGCGGGGCTTTTGGCAATCGCCGAAGCCGCCCAGATAATCGCTCGCGGCGATGCGAACCTCGCCCTTGCAGGCGGCGGTGAAGCAAAAGTAAACGCTATCGTACATTTGAGGCAGTGTCTTCTCAATCGCGCAACTGCGGACTATAACGATAAACCCGAAAAGGCCTGTCGGCCTTTCGATGCAGACGCGAAAGGTTCGGTTTTCGGCGAAGCGGCGGCGAATGTAATCCTTGAAAATCCAGAAAACGCGAAAAAACGCAACGCGAAAATCTACGCTCAAATCGCAGGTTTGGGTCAAAGCTGCAGTATAAACGCAAAATATGAATCTCTCGAGCCGGACGGCAAAGGCGTTCAATACGCAATCGAAGCCGCCCTTGCAGATGCGGGGATAAAACCCCAGCAGCTCGATTTGATTATTCCGCACGGAACTGGCATTTTAGCCGACGATACAGCCGAGGCAAAGGGAATCAGGCAGGCTCTCGGTAATGCAACCGATTCGATACCTGTATTTCCGACAAAGAGTATGACGAGTAACACTGGAGCAGCGGCTGGTGCGGTCGATATTATCGCCGCCTGCTGTGCGATTAAAGACGGAATTATTCCGGCGGCTAAAAATTGCGAAAACATCAATAAAGATTGCAAATTAAATATCGCCAAAGAACAGATTAAGAAAAAGAACAATTATGTTCTTTGCACAAGTTATACTTACGGCGGCCAGACTGCCGCGATTATTCTGAAAAAATATGAATGAGAAAACAAAAAATCGTGTTGTGATAACAGGAATGGGCATCGTTTGTCCGCTCGGCAACGATATTCCGACAATGTGGGACAATATTCTCAACTGCCGCAGCGGTATGAATAAGACCACGATTTTCGACGCCTCGACATATCCGACAAAATTCTGCTGCGAGGTCAAAAATTACGACATTACAAAATTCACAAAGAACCCCGACCTGCACAAAGATGGCAACCGCCACAGTAAATTCGTTGTCGGAGCGGCATCCCAGGCCTGCAAACAGGCAAAAATAGATGTAGAAACAGAAAATCCCAAAGACGGCATTGACCGCAGAAGAATCGGCATATATCTGGGCGCCGGCGAAGGCTCTGTCGATAACGAGAATTTCTTTAACGCTATTGTCCAGGGCTGGGACGACGCTGCCGGAACGATGGACTGGAACAAATGGGCAGCCGTTGCCTTCGGCAAAATGCAGCCTTATCGCGAGCTTGAGCAGGAACCGAATATGCCTGCCGCTCACGTCTCGATGCTGACCGGCGCTCGCGGGGTGATTAGAAGCTGCCTTACGGCTTGTGCGGCAAGCACCCAGGCAATCGGCGAAGCATTTAAGATTTTGCAGTCCGGCCAAGCCGATGTAATGCTCGCCGGCGGCGCGCATTCGATGATTCATCCTTTGGGCGTTATGGGCTTTAACCGCCTGACCGCCCTATCGACCAGAAACGATAGTATCGAAACCGCTTCGCGTCCGTTCACCGCAAGCAGAGACGGATTTGTCATCGGCGAAGGAGCGGCAATCGTCATACTCGAAACGCTCGAATCGGCAAAGAAACGAGGCGTTGAAATTCTCGCCGAGGTTCTCGGCTACGGCAGCAGCAGCGACGCTTTTCGTGTAACCGATATGCACGAAGATGCCCGCGGAGCCGTCGCGGCGTTGGAAGCGGCCCTGAAAGACGCAAAAGTATCCTATAAGGATATAGATTATGTAAGTACACACGGCACAAGCACTTCCGAGAACGATTCGATTGAGACTCTGGCCATAAAAAAGGTTTTTAAGGAAGAAGCGAAGAATACCCCCGTCAGCAGTGTCAAAAGTATGATGGGGCATTTAATCGGCGCAGCCGGTGTGGCAGAGATGATTACCTGTATCCTCGCGATTCGTGATAATGTGCTGCCGCCGACGGCAAATCTTAACGACCCGGACCCAAATCTCGATTTGGATTATGTGCCGAACAAGCCGCGAAAAGCAGAGGTTAATATCGTATTGAAGGAATCTTTTGGCTTTGGCGGTCAGAATAATGTTGTTATAATAAAGCGATATAAAAATTAACCACGAATGAATACGAATAAAAAAAGAAGTAAGGAAACAAAGATGCAAGGAAGTAAGGAAAACTATCATAGCCGATTTGTTGGCTGTTGTATCCTTACATCTTTATGTCCTTACATCCTTATTTCTGTCTAAACTATGATTGATATAAAACTTATTCGCGATAATCCTGAGCCGTTTAAAACAGCCTGCAAAGCGAAGAATTTTTATGTCGATATCGACCGCCTGCTTGGGCTTGACAATGATTTGCGAAAGGTAAAAACCCGTCTGCAGGAAATAACAACTGAAAAGAACACCGTCGGCAAATCCATTCCGAAACTCGCCGGCGACGAAAAACAGAAACTTATCAACAAGCTCGCTGAATACAAAAATGAGGAAGCCGCCCTCGCCGAGCAGATTAAAAATCTCCAGCCGGAATTCGACGAGCTTATGCTTGCCGTGCCTCAGCCTGCCGACGATGATGTGCCTTTCGGTAAGGATGACACGGAAAATATTGAGATTGCAAAATGGGGCGAAATCCGGAAATTCGATTTCGAGCCCAAAGACCATATCCATCTCGGTACGGCTCTTGACATAATAGATATTGAAAGGGCTGTAAGGCTGGCGGGAACGAGAAATTATTTTCTAAAAGGTACAGGCGCGGTTCTGCATTGGGCAATCCTTCGATTTGCGATGGATTTTATGATTAAAAAAGGCTATGTGCCTTTTTCAGTGCCGATGCTGATGAAAAACGAGGCGATGGCCGGCACAGGCTACTATCCCGGCGCAGAAGAGCAGACCTACAGGATGGAACGGGATGAATTAAATCTCGCAGGCACCGCTGAAGTTCCGCTTACCGCCTATTACACAGGTGAAATTCTGCCGCAGGAAAAACTTCCGAAAAAATTCGTCGGTCTCAGTACTTGTTATAGAAGAGAAGCCGGCGCCGCGGGCAAGGACACTTACGGCCTTTATCGAATCCATCAGTTCGACAAAGTCGAGCAGGTTGTCATTTGTGAAAACGACCCCGCAGAAAGCGCAAAATATCACGAAGAAATCAGGGCCAACTCAGAAGGCGTGATGCAGGCAATCGGCATTCCTTACCGTGTGGTAAAAGTCTGCACAGGCGACCTCGGCAGAGGTCAGGCCAAAAAATACGATATCGAAGCCTGGATGCCGTCTCGCAAAAGTTACGGCGAAACGCACAGCGCAAGTAAATTCTATGACTTCCAGTCGAGGCGATTGAACCTTCGCTATAAGGACAATAAACAGAAGAAAAATTTCTTCTGCCATACACTGAATAATACCGTTATCGCTTCGCCGAGAATCCTGATACCGGTTCTCGAACTTAACCAGAACGCCGACGGCTCAATAAATATACCGGAAGTTCTCAGGCCGTATATGAACGGTATGGAAAAAATCGCCAAATAAATTTTTAATCCCCTGATTTGCTGAGGGCTTATCTCCTTAATGGATGAAATACAGCAAAAAATCGAGGAGTTTAAACGAACTCTTGAATCTCAATCCCCTTTAAAGGAGATTTTGCTATCCTGCCCTGCCGTTTTGCCCGCTGTCGGATTAACTGTCGGTCTTGTTACACAGTTTTATTTCAACTTTCCGGCGGTTATCTGGTTCATCGTTTTAATTTTCTCTCTGGTCTTGTTTTTGTCTCACAGGTTTTTAATCCGAAATCAGTATCTTATCTTTATTTCCGTTTCGTTATGCTTTATCTGCCTCGGCTCATTCAGATTGATAAACAGAAATCTACCCACTCCGAACGATATCCGCAAAATCCCGATACAGGATATTACTTTCGCGCATATCCGGGCCAAAATCATTATCGAACCGCTCGTCGTCAGACAAGGCGATTGGCTCTTTTCGAAGTTTTCCCGTTCGTATCCTTATACCCATTTTTACGCAAAGGTTTCCGATGTAAAAACTGTCGAAGGCTGGAGGCCGGCAGCAGGTAAAATAAAATTTTATATTTCCGAAGACGCCGGCCATCTGAAACTCGGCAATGAGTTTCAGGCCTTTTGCAGATTAAAAGGATTTTCTCCTCCTGACAACCCCGGCCAATTCGATATCGCCCGTTATATGCACCGCAACGGCGTTTACCTGTCGGCTTCTGTCAAATCCGCCGCCGCTATAACGGTATTAAATGCCGAACCAATGCAAAAACCTTTCAGCATAAGAGCAAAACTGCGTCAGCTTGCCGTTGCTTCGCTCAGCGATGCCGATGAAGATAATAATAGCCGTCTTGTTGAAGCCCTCGTATTAGGCAGCCGTTCTAAAATCGACAAAAACCTTTATAATGCTTTTATGAAGACCGGACTTGTGCATCTTGTTTGCCTTTCCGGCCTGCATGTCGGCATTTTTGCCGCCTTTGCGTGGTGGCTTGCCAAAAGAAGCGGTCTTTTGCATCGGGGCCGTTCGATTACCGCTATTTCAGCGATAATTATTTTTCTTCTCATCGTCCCGCCCGCCTCGCCGACACTCCGCGCTGGCATAATGTTCACAGTGTTATGTCTGGGTCGATTATTCAATCGCCGTTCGATGGCGTTAAACGGTCTGGCTATTTCGGCAATCCTGCTTTTGCTCATAAGGCCGATGGATTTTTTAAGTCCCGGCTTCCAACTGTCCTTCGCGGCAACGCTCGGCATACTGCTGTTTAATGAGCCTATCAGGAGAATTCTTTTATTGCCTATTGAGCCGTTGAAACAAACTTCTTTTTATTCGCCTATTCGACTGCCGCTTGATATTTTTGCCGTAGGTCTTGCCGCCTGGCTTGCCGTCGCCCCTATAATCGCCTGGCATTTTTATCAATTTCAGTTATTTACAGCACTTTGGACAGTTCCGGCTTCCTTTCCGGTAACAGCAATTGTAATTCTCGGCCCGCTCAAAATTATTTTTGCTTCTTTGCTGCCGAGCGTTGCCGCCTTTTTAGGAATTCTGCTCGATTTATGCGCCGACATACTTTCACTTTTAGTTATTCTGTTTGCCAAAGTTCCGTTTTCGCAAATAATAATCGGCAAGCCTGCTATTTATATTGTCCTGCTCTTTTACCTACTGATTTTTTTGTGGAAGTTTTTCCCGCTTCGCAAAAATTATATTTATCCTGCGGCAATTATACTGATGCTCATCTCCGCTTTATCCGTCAGATACTTTAAAAACTTAAATAATCTGCGGCTAACCGTATTATCTGTCGGGCATGGCCAGGCAATCTGCGTCAAAACGCCGGACAATAAAAATCTAATCTTCGATGCAGGCTCAATCTCGAAAAGCGATATCGGCGGCAGAATAGTAAATCCTTTTCTCGCTTATACCGCCGCCGGCAAAATCGACTCGGCCTTCATAAGCCACGACGATATCGACCATTACAACGGCCTGCCTGAAATCTTAAGCAGATATAAATGCAAAAATATTTATACAAATCCGCAATTTATCCGTAATAATTCGAATGCCGCTTCGATACTTATCGAGTTTCTAAAATCGCAAAATCTTTCACTTAAAATCTCGCCTGAAAAATTTTCGTTAAATAAGGTCGTCATTACGCAGCTCTGGCCGAAAGATGTATCTGAAGATTTGTCGGACAATGAATCTTCTCTTGTGTTTTTGCTCGAATATGCCAGCAGGAAAATACTGTTTTGTTCCGACATTCCAAAAAATATTCAGAACCGCCTTATGGAACTCTATCCCGACCTTGATACTAATATAATGGTTGTTCCTCATCACGGCTCGGCAAGGACTATCGACCCCGCCTTTTTGGATTATTTCAAGCCGGAATTTCTGATAACAAGCTCTTCATACAGTCAATCTGGCAGGACAAGTCCTCGAATCCGCGATTTCGACCATAATTATTTTACCAGCAGGGACGGTGCGGTAGCCGTTTCGATTAATCCAGCCGGAAAAATCAAAGTTTCAATCTTTAAATCGAATTAGTGCGCAATCTTCTTCTTGCAAAATCGCTTTTTTGAAGGTAAATTAGCTATTGGCTTGGCCTGTAAAGGCTTATGATTTTTTTGTGTTCGGGCGATAATTATCTGGACACAAATAACGGTTTTTGATATATAACCACTTTCAAAACAAGGTGTTATGGCGGCGTAGCTCAGTTGGTTAGAGCATGGGATTCATAAGCCCAGGGTCGGCGGTTCGAATCCACCCGCCGCCATTTTTAATTTTTAGATTTCGATTTTCGATGTGTTTTGGCCCCCATCGTCTAGCGGCCCAGGACGCCGGGTTCTCATCCCGGTAACAGGGGTTCGATTCCCCTTGGGGGTATTTTTAAACTGTGCAGATAGATAATCCTATTTTCCCCTTTTAGATAATGGACGAAAAACAAGACCAGCATTTTATGCGGGCCGCTATCGACCAGGCAAACATCGCTCTTGAAAACGACGATGTGCCCGTCGGCGCCGTAATAGTCTGCGAAAATAAAATAATCGCCAAGGGCTATAATCAGCGTCAGCAGCTCAACGACCCGACCGCTCACGCTGAAATAATCGCATTAACCGCCGCCGCCGAGCATATCGGACACTGGCGATTGCTTAACTGCACAATTTATGTTACATTAGAGCCCTGCCCTATGTGTGCCGGCGCTTTGGTACTGGCCAGAATCAATAGATTGGTCTTCGGCTGCGACGACCCGAAAACAGGCGCCTGCGGCAGCCTGTACAATATCGTTCAGGACAATCGCCTTAATCATAGGCTCGAAATAACCAAAGGCGTCCTTGCGGATGACTGCTCGAAATTGCTGCAGGACTTTTTCAGTGTAAAAAGGCAGCGCAAAGACAACGGATTTTGAAAAGGTGAACAATGCAAGATGACAAAAAAGTAAAAATTATGCCCTGCCTCGATATGCAGAACGGCAGAGTCGTAAAAGGCGTTCATTTTGTCAATATAAAAGATGCCGGCGACCCCGCCGAATGCGCAAAAGCCTACTGCGAAGCCGGCGCCGATGAGCTGGCTATGCTCGACATCACCGCCACCGTCGAAAACAGGGCCACTATGCTCGACGTCGTCAAAAAAGTAGCGTTTGTTACCACTATTCCGTTCACCGTAGGCGGCGGAATCAGCGACCTCAAAACTGCCGAGGCCGTTCTTGATGCCGGCGCAGACAAAATTTCTACGAGCAGCGCAGCCTTTCGAAAACCTGATATGATTGCCGAAATGGTAAAACAGTTCGGCGCAGAAAAAGTAACCGTCGCCATTGACGTCGATAAAAATCCCAAACTGCCCAGCGGCTACGAAGTCTATATCGACGGCGGCAGAACCGCTACCGGCACAGATGCCGTCGAATGGGCGAAAAAAATCGACTCATTCGGCGTAAAAGTCATTCTGCCGACAAGCAAGGCAACCGACGGTGCAAAGACAGGCTATGATTTGCCGCTGATAAAGGCAATCGCAGATGCTACAAGCGCCGAAATCGTCGCTTCAGGCGGAGCAGGCGAAATGAAACATTTTGCAGATGCCGCAAAGGCAGGCGCTACGGTACTGCTGGCGGCATCGGTCTTTCATTTTAATATTATTAAAATTCCTGAACTTAAAAGTTATTTAAGACAGGAAGGCATAAAAGTAATTCTTTGGCATAATATTGGTATTTCGGAGAGGTGTCGGAGCGGCTGATCGAGCAGCCTTGGAAAGGCTGTGTACGGCTTGTCTGTACCGCGGGTTCGAATCCCGCCCTCTCCGTTCTTCGCTCTTTCAGGAATGGCACTTATGAGTCTGACACCACGGCGGCAATTTATTTTGGAAATAAACATTCTTGGGAATTAAGCTCACGGGTAATATAACAGCTATCTCTTGTGATATCACAGTTCTTGCAGCCACATATGTGTGTTTTGATACCAAAATCATTCGCTGTTTTCCTGATTTTTCCAAAAGTTGTTTTCCTGATTTCTACAGGCAAAACAGCCCCTGTGGAATTTTTAATACCAATCGGCAAACAAACACTTTTTGAAAAAGGTTTCAAAATTTCATTAAGAATATTTTTATCGACAATATTCTTTTTGAGACTGGCAGTAATTGCGGGTCGTAAAAAAAGAAAGCTAACCGCGGTTTTCCTGCACCCCGTTTTGGCAACCGCTGAAAATAAATTCTGTAATTGTTCATTTGTATCAGTAAGGCCATATATCATTGGGTCGCAACGCGCGGACATTTTAACTCCGATTTTTACAAGCTTTCCAAGCTGTTTAAGTCTCTGATATACATTTGCAGCGTTAGGTTCGAATATATTCAAGATTTTTTCATCTACAGATATCAATCCGATTTGGCCGGCTATTTTCGAACTATGTTTTTCAAATAAATCAAAGATTTCTTCTGGCATACTTCCTTTAGTCACAAATTGAACGCCTATATCATTTTCTAAAAGAATCTTCATTACCTCAAAAGTAATCTGCTGAACTTCTGGAACCAGTTGAAATGGGTCGCAGGAAGGACAAAAATAAACCGCTGTAGGTTTTTTTCGTTTTCGTTTGATCTCGTTAGCAATCTCCTCTGCCATGTTCTCGTAAACTTCGATTGAATTGTCGCCGGGATAAATCGAATACCCTTTAGTGTAACAGTAAACGCAATTGTGAACGCAACCTGCTGAAATATTCACAGTAGGCAAATTCGCCAAACAGCGCAAACCAGATGGCGTAAGAAAATTCGTTTTGCGTTGCTTGGAAATCACTCTTAGCATATTCGTTCCCCCGGTAATATATCCGCATATTTTTTGTTACATAGCGCAAGTACTTGAGATGAATATTGTGAATCAACGTTAATCGCAGATACCGCAAGATTTAACTGATTGTCTTGAATATGCTTAATCATATAATTCGCTGTAAGATGTATTCTTGTACTAAACCTGGCAAAGGATTAACAGGTGAATAATCGGAATCAGTCATTAGAATCCTAAACATAACTATCTGACAAATACATAATTTATCGCATTATTTTCGTTTTTGTCAAAAACAAAAAAACTGTGATATATTTTGGAATAGATAAGCACCAAAAGTGTAGTTTAACATCTGATTGAGATTGAAAGAAGCTATTATAAACTATTTGATTTCAATTGGATATAAAATGGAGCCAACAAGATTCGAACTTGCGACCTCTTGCATGCCATGCAAGCGCTCTCCCAACTGAGCTATGGCCCCGTATCAAAAACTATAATAACACAAAAAGACCACCTTTGCAAGGTCAGCTCTTGTGTTTTTTCAGCCAGTCTTTTACCCAACTTACAGCCCTTTGTTTATCGGTAATTCTTTCGGAAAGCTGCTCAATATAAAGCTCTTTCGCGACAAGCCCTACCTGCGGGCCGGGTTTTGCGCCGAGCCGAATAATTTCATAACCGTTAAGCATCGGCTTAGGTCTTAATTCCTTACCGGCCAAAGCCTTTGCCCTTCTGCGAACCGCCGAAAGTGCCGAAAGGCCCTTTTTTTCAGCCTTTCGAATCGCCTTTTGCAGCAGATATAAATCCTCAAAATAAGGTTCTGAAACAATCATTTTAAGCTGGGCAAGAGATAAATCGCCCAGCAGATAATCCCTTTTTTCGAGCAGGAATTTTATATACTTCAACTGAGTTCTGCTGAGCTTTAAAATCTCCAGATTTTTCATTGCCTCGCCGCTATCGCAGCCCGCAAAAAAGGCCGCAACGGCAAGTTCAAACGTTATCTGCCTCGGCAAAAACTCGAAAACCTTTACTGCGAATTGAGCTTTCGATTTGCTTTTAAAAATCGGAAAGATTTTCTTCGCAAGACCTGTTTCAATAAGCAGTTTTACGCCTTTTTGTCGTTTCGCAGCGGCGAAAAGCGACTCAAGCTCCATAGCGATTCTCTCGCCGCTGATTTTTACGATATTCGTGGAGTATTTTCTTACCGCGTTTAAAGTATTCTTTTCGACCTTAAAATCAAGCTGGGCGGAAAAACGAACAGCTCTGAGCATTCTCAAATAATCTTCGCTGAACCTTTCAGCGGGTTTGCCGATGGTCCTTATTGTTTTTTTCTTCAAATCTCTCCTGCCGCCGACATAATCGATAACATCTTTTTTCAGCGGGTCGTAAAACATACCATTTATTGTAAAGTCTCTCCGCAGGGCATCTTCTTTGGCACAGGTAAAACTGACATTGTCCGGCCGTCTGCCGTCGCTGTATCCCGTCTCGGCTCTGAATGTGGCGACTTCAATCTGATGCTTATCCGCAAGCACGATAATTACGCCGAATTTTGCGCCGACCTTAATCGTCCTGCGAAACAATCTGCAAACCTCGGCAGGTTTTGCGCCGGTAACGACATCGTAGTCCTTGGGCTTTTTGCCGCAGAGCATATCGCGCACGCAGCCGCCTGCCAATAAAGCCTCAAAACCCGCTTTACGCAGTTTGCGAATTATCTGTATTGCCGCCTGTTTGCCGGTCATTTTTCCTCAACACCAGAAAAGTTACTGTCATTGTACTCCATATTCTCTTATCAATTATCCTCAAAGAGCCGTAACTGTCGAGAAGATTTACCCCGTTAGAGACAGGCCGTTTATGACGGCTGTCAGGTATCTTTGACACCTTGTCTCTAACGGGGTTTATCTTTTTTTCCGTTCTAACTACAACCAATCCATCATCGGCAAGCTGAACGGCCAAAAGTTCCAAAAGCCCTGCCAGACGGGAATTGGCGTCGGTTTCCCTGCTCATTACATAAGGCGGGTCAACAAAAACAAGCGAACATTTTTGTCCCGCACCTGCTGGAGCTCCAACCTTAAACGCATTTGCGCAAACAACTTTTGATTGAGCTGTAAAACCCGTTTTGGCAATGTTTTTTCTGAGAATTTCTATCGCTTTTCTGTCGGTATCAATGAAAATCGCTTCTTTGGCTCCCCTGCTCAAAGCCTCAAGTCCGAACGAGCCTGTGCCGCAAAACAAATCCGCAACGATTCGGTCTTCTATAAGATTATACTTATACAGCACATCGAATATGGATTCTTTGATACGGTCGGTTATCGGCCGGGTCTTATCGCCTTTCGGCGGCAGAATTGTCATTCCCCGTTTTGTGCCGGCAATTATCCGCATACCACATCCGCCTCAAGACCTAAATCTTTTATCATTCGCAAATCATCTTCAACCGCCCTGCCTGCTGTTGTAAGATAATCGCCGCTGATTATTGCCGTAGCACCGGCGTAAAAAATCCAGCTTTGCATATCTCGCAGATTTAATGCCCTGCCGCCGGCCGCTTTTATATGAACCTTCGGCAAAATAAAACGGTATAAAGCGAGCAATTGCAGAATTTGCCGCGGCTGCATAGTCGGCAATTCGCCCAATGGTGTGCCTGCTATCGGATGCAGAAAATTCATCGGCACCATATCAACGTCAAGTTCTCGCAATTCCATCGCCATATCGATTCTATCGCAATCTTCTTCACCGATACCAAATAAACCTCCTGTACACAACCCAAGTCCGGCCTTTTTGGCCGCTTTTACCGTCTCGATGCGCGAATCGTAATCGTGTGTCGTTACAATATCCTTAAAATGATTCCGTGAAGTCTCAAGATTATGGTTATATCTCGACATTCCCGCTTTTTTTAATCTGGCAGCTTGTTCATAACTGATTATTCCGAACCCTCCGCAAACGCCGATACCGATTTCGTTCTTGATTTTCGCAATCAGCTTTTCAAGTCTTGCCAGCTCTTCTTCGCTGATGGTTTTGCCGCTGTAAACTATGCCGAAGTTCGGCACGCCTTTTTCTTTGGCCTTTTTTGCGGCTCTTAAAATTTCCTCATCGCTGAGCGTTTCGGTTTTCTTAAACGATGTTTCATATCTTGAAGATTGCGCGCAGAACTTACAGTCCTGACTGCATCCGCCGAGCCTGCCGGGGACTATTGAACAGACTTTCACTTTTTTGCCGAAAAACTTTTCGCGTATTCGATTCGCCCAATACAGCAGGTCATCAAAATCTTCATCGCCAAGTGAAAAAAGATATTTTATCTCGGCCCTGTCGATGATTTTGCCGTCTAATATTTCTTGTGCAATTTGTGCGACCTTGTCGTTCATCCCGCACCTTCTTTAATTTCGTTTTTAACTTCGCTATATCCCATATATAAATCTTTAAGTCCTTAAGTGCCTTGTTTTATTCACTGAAATATTTAGAAGGTGCGGGATTCACAATCTAACCTTTCTGCAAATCAATTCGTCCGCATCGATAATACAATTTTTATAAAATTCCGCAGACAAATGCACGGTTTGCCATTTTTCACTCCGTCTGGCCGCCCCTTTCTTGTAATCGCTAAGCCTAATAGCGGCAAATACATATCGTCTGCCAAGGTATTCGTAAATTTCTCTGCCGTCGGTATCTACATCGATATTCTCAAGCTCGTAGGCAAAGACGAATAACCCCTGATATCGGCCGCCGAATATTTCGACCCAGTTCTCAAGCCCTTTAACATCGTCAAGAGTTACCCAGTTCGGCAGACTTCCAAAAGCGGTAAAAGTTTTACCCGAAAATTTACGCCCTTTTATCTCCGCTATATAAGCGTTCGAATCGGGCGAGTCCGCCTTCGGCGGATAAAAAAGGAAGTCGAAACTTTTGATTTTGCTCCTCGAAAACGCCGTCCGTTTCCGCTGGTCAACAAGGAGATATTGAATCCCGTTATCCTTCAGCCAGCTTTCAAATGCCTTTTCATAATGATTACCGGCAATTTGCGCCATCCATTTTTCCTAAAGTCGGCTGAAGAAATCTTCCACCGCGATAATATCCTGTTTGCCGCTGTTCATATCCTTAATTACAAGCTGTTTTTTCTGTGTAAATTCCTCGCCGACTATTACACATATCGCCGCATTGACCGCGGAAGCCTGCTTGAGCTGCTTGCCCAATGAGCCGCCTTTATAACTGAAGTCTGCCTTGCGTCCGGCCCTGCGGAGTCTGGCGATAATTTTTAACGATTCGTTCTGTAAAGACTCTTCGGCAAAGGCGACAAAATATTCTATACCGCTTTTTTGCGAAAGATTTTTAAACAGTCCTTTTTCTTCAAGCACAATCCCGAGAACACAATCGCCCATACCCATACCGGTTGCGCTGATTTTCTGTCCGCCGAAATCCGCAAGCAGGTTGTCGTACCTGCCGCCGCCGCAAATCGCCCGCAGTTGCTCGGATTTGTCATAAATCTCGAAAACTATGCCCGTATAATAGGCAAGCCCCCTGACAATACCTATGTCGAATCTGCAAAATTCAGAAATACCCATTATATTAAGATAATTAAACAGCTTTTTAAGCTCTTCGATCGCCTCGTTTGCATTTTTGTCGGCCCCTGCGAAACTCTCAAACTCTACCAGAGACTCAACCGCCATAAGGTTCAGCACTTTTTGACGCTTATTCGAATCGGAAATTGCCTCTTCGAGCATTTTTTCGAAGGTTTCCTGCGGCATTTTGCTTTTCTTATCAAGAATGCCATAAACTTTTTCGAGATGCTTTTCTTCTATGCCGAAATATTCGAGCATCGCCGCTATAAGCCTTCTGCTCGAAATCCTGACGACTACATCATCGCTCGTAAGGCCTGTTTGCATCAGGTAATCGACCGAGCAGAAAATAACCTCCGCATCCGCAAGGCAATCGTCAACGCCGATGATGTCGATATTCCACTGAAAAAATTCTCTAAGTCTGCCTTTTTGCGGACGCTCCGCCCTGCACAATCTCGGCACTGAGAACCACTTTATAGGTCTTGGCAGAGTATTGATTCTCTGGTTGACCATACGGGCAAGAGTCGGTGTAATTTCAGGACGGATAGCGAGCTTTCTTTCGCCTCGGTCCTCGAACGCGAAAAGCTGCGTCGCGATTTCATCGCCGCTTTTGAGTTGGTACATTGCAAGGTACTCGAATATCGGCCCGTCATATTCGGAAAAGCCGTTGCGCAACGATACCTGCTTCCAGAGGTCGGCTATAAAATTGCGTTTAGCCATATCCTCCGGATAAAAATCTCTTGTCCCTTTTACCGATTGAATTTCCATAATAACACCTGAAAAACAACCGGATTATAGGGTAATGCGGCAGGAACGTCAACAAACTATCCTTATGCCATATTTCCTTGCCTCCTTATTGACAATAACTTATATTCATTGTACAATATAGTATTCAAATCAGCCTGAGCCTGTGCGGCGGGCCTTAGACCGCAGTTAGTGATTATCATAACTATTTTTTTGACAAATAGTTATAAGTTGGAGCGTACAATGTCTGAGAAGACACAACCGATTGACAGCCAGATACATTTAGAAGTAGAACCGGAGATTAACAGGTATTTCAAAGCCGCCATAAAGGCACAGGCCAGCGACCTGCATTTGAAGGTCGGCCATTCTCTTAAATTGCGGGTAAATAAGGACATAAAAGACACCACCGCGGAAGTGATGACCGAAGAAAAAATCGAAAAGCTCGTTTTTCAGATTCTAAACGACAAACAAAAACAGTTCCTGCTCGAAAACGGCTCGCTCGACTTCGCCTACGAAGTCGGCCAGGCCGACAGATTCAGAGTGAATGTCTTCAGACAGCGGTCCAAAATCAGTCTTTCGGCAAGAAGAATAGTGTCGGCGATTCCTCCTTTCGAATCGCTCCATCTGCCCCCTTCAATTAAAGCTATTGCCGATAAATCCCACGAGGGGCTCATTCTCGTTGGCGGTCCGGGCGGATGCGGAAAAAGTACCACAATAGCCTCGATGATTAACCACATCAATAGTACCCGTCCCTGTCATATAATCACTATAGAAGACCCGCTTGAGTTTATTTATGTAGACCAAAAAGCGATTGTTTCGCAGCGGGAAATCGGCCTTGACGTCAGAGATTATGAAGATGCTCTTAAGTCATTGAAAAGGCAGGATCCCGATGTGGTTCTAATCGGCGAGCTGCAGGAAAAGGAAACCATTACGGCCGCGATAAGAGCCGCCGAAACCGGCAAACTCGTATTCGGCACCGTCAACGCCGCAAATGGAATACAGGCTATACAGAGACTTGTTGACCTGTTTCCGCCGGAGGAAAGGGGTCTTGCAAGACAGACCCTCGCCAATGTGCTCAGAGCCGTCATAACCCAGATGCTTTTAGCAGGCTTGAAAAAGACGACACCAAGAATCCCGGCCGTTGAAATCATGATTGCCACGCCTGTCGTCAGAAATCTCATAGCGGACGGCCATGAAACCGAGGTCATCAGCATCATAAAAACAGGTGAAAGCGACGGAATGCTCGACTTTATCGAAAGCCTGCGGAGTCTTGTCGAGGGCGATTGGATTGACCTCAAGACAGCTTTGCAGTATGCTCCTAATGTCGAAGAACTAAAAATGGCCCTTAAGGGAATAAGGTCAAGGGGTTAGAATAATATTTAAGGAAAATATCGGAGTAACTGATGCCGACAATTACAGCGACGATTGAGATGGGCTTTTATGTCTCACCTGTCAAACTGGCCGTTTTTGTATTGGGATTTCTCGCCTGGCTGCCCCTGCTGAAATGGGTAAATAAGGACGCAGTTAAAGTCAGAACAATGGTGCAAAAATGGACTATTACTGTCTTTGCCGCAGGTGCGGCAGGTCTGCTTGTCTGGCTTATCATACCGCTTTTCATAATAGGCCTGCTGATGTACGTAATCGCCGTGGGCACAACCGCAATAGTATATATCATACACAGAAACAGCATCGTTGACGTATATCATAAAATACTTACGGTAGGTCATATTAAAAGTCTCTTTGTGAATGAGCAGAAACAGGTCAAAAAAATCACAAAAGGTCTTGTTTTTATCACTGCCAACAAAAACAAGGCTCCTGTACCGAACACCCAAACCCCTGAATTTTTCGGCTATAAAACTTCACAGGAATTTTTCGATGATGCTATATGGCGACGAGCGGAATACGTCCTGCTTACGCCTGCCGACCAGCAGTACAGCGTTCAATATGTAATCGACGGCGTTATGGCAAAACAACAGCCCAGAGGCAGGGAGGAAATCGAATACTTTATTCGTTACCTGAAAAACCTTGCCGACCTCGACATCGAAGAGCACCGCAAACCGCAAGTGGGCAAATTCACGGTGCAAAAAGACGGCAATACCTTCGTCTGGGAAGTAACGACGGCAGGAACAACCGCCGGCGAGCAGGTAAAACTTAAATCTATGGCCGAATACAGCTTTAAGATGCTGCCGGATTTGGGACTAATGCCGGACCAGCTTGAAAAACTCAAAGCAGTCGCCAAAGGCCCAACCGGAGTATTCCTTGTAACAGGCCCCAAAAAAAGCGGCGTAACCACTACGTTTTATGCACTTATTCGAAATCACGACCCGTTTTTGAATAATATCAACACCCTTGAAAAACGCCCGGCCGGAGAAGTGCCGAATATAACGCAAAACGCCTTTTCGCTCAGCGATACAGGGACGACAACCTACTCCAAAAAATTTCAGTCGATACTGCGGGTCGGCCCGGATATTGTGGGCGTCGAGCATTGTGAAGAAAAAAATGTCGCAAAACTTGCCTGCGCCGCCGCAAGAGACGGCAAAATAGTTTACGCCACTTTCGAGACAACAAGTACAGTAGAAGCGATTAGCAAATGGATAAACTTCGTCGCAGACAGGAATGCGGCTATCGATTGCGTTATAGGCATAAGCAATCAAAGATTAGTAAGAAAACTATGTGCACAGTGCCGTCAGCCTTATGAGCCCAACAAAGAACTGCTTCGCAAACATAACATTCCGGCAGACAAAATCACCGCGTTTTACAAACCCGGAGAGCCCCACTACAAGCGGGGCAAACCCGTTCTTTGTCCGCATTGTCAGGGTACGGGTTTTTACGGCAGAACGGCTGTATTCGAAACAATTATATTCGACGACCAGATAAAGCAACTTCTAAAACAGGCGAAAAGTATGAACGATATCGCAGGTATCTTCAGACGGGCAAGAATGCTTTATCTGCAGGAACAGGCTATAAGAAAAGTCGCTGAGGGCATAACTTCCGTGAACGAAGTCATCCAGACCCTCTCGGCATCTCGTGAAGGCGCTAAAAAAACACAGGCAAAAAGTTAAAGGTTTATAAAATATGCTCGCAGAACTTATCGTAATAGTGGTAATACTCGCAACCGTCGGCTTTATTTATGTCAAAGGCTCGACAATAAAATCATTTACGCTCCTGATGAACGCACTTATCGGCTCGACCGCAGCTTTGTCCTTTTTCGAGACGGCGGGACGATTGATACTCGGTTACGGCTACGGCGGCGAATGGGTCTTCGGCGGCACTTTTATAGTTATTTTTGTTCTTGTTTTCTTATTGCTAAACGTCCTGGCAGAAAAGCTGGCACCGGAAAATGTGCATTTCGGCGATTTCCCCGATATAGCTGTAAGGTCCTTTATCTCTATATTTACCGGCCTTGTCATTGCGGGAGCCGTTTTAATAGCCGCCGCACTGATGCCGATAGGAACAAAATTGCCTTATGGACGCTTCAATCCGCAAAATAAGAATCTTCGTCCGACCCAACCCGATAAAGGGCTGATTTTAAATGCCGACGGCTTTACTGCCTCTCTCGCTTCGTGGTTCAGCCGCGGTTCGATTAGCGGGAAAAAGAGTCTTGCGGTATTTCATCCTGATTTTATTAATGAAATACATCTGAATCGTATCGGAATAAATAAAAACAACACGATTATCACAGGAAATCAGGCTGTTGAAGTCAAGGCCGCATGGCTCGCCCCCGCTGAACTCGTATCCGCCTCGGATAATCAGCCGTTGAGTCCTCCTTCGGGTAAAAAGATTGTTATCGTCCGAACCGGAATAAGCAACAGAAACATAAAAGACGGTGGAGCAATGCCGGAAAGCGGAACAATGTCATTTACAACATCTCAGATAAGGCTGTCCTGTAAAGCCAATGAATCTGCAAACGACCTTACAGGCAGCGCTGAATTGGCGTTTCCTATCGGTTTTATCAGGAAAGGAAATGTTGTCGAAATTCAAAATCTTACCAACGAGATTAATCTTACCTCAAAAGATTTCTCCGGCGGCAAAAAATGGTATGACTTTGTATTTTACATTTCCGCCGATAGCGTTCCGGTAATGATACAATTTAAGCTGAATTCTGCCGCTCAAATTGGAAAGCTGGTCAGCGGAGACAAAATACCCGTTTCGTTATAAACTTTGCGTGGATTCAGGCACAAGACTTGAATTAGAAGAGAGAAAATCGGCTTTTTGTCGATGATTTTAGGTTTCTACAAGCTGCAGTTCCCGCGTGTCAATTTCCATCAGTTTATCGAGATAGCTGCTTAAATCGGAAATCGAAAAACGAGCAAGAAATTCAGGTTTTGCGCTCTTGTTGATTTGACAGATAAAGTCGATTACTTCCCGCTTACTCATTTTTTCATCTCCAAATGTTATATCATCTTTCCGCTATTTAAATATCGGAACAAAGGGTAATTTTTCTTTAAGCCCCAAAATGGCGGTTTTTAACGCCCCATAACACGGGATACTATATATCGGCAGGCCGATAAAATTTTTACATTATATAGTTGCACTTTCCTGCCCGATTTGTACCATTTATGCGTGTCCTATAAAAACGGCGTCGGCGGGCAGCAGGGCTTCATAAAAAATTTGCAATTATTTTATATTTCACTTTATTTTCATCCGCCCACCGGACACCGGGACTTATATTTGTCGCAAGTGTTTTATGTTTGACCTTAATGACAATGCGTACAACCGGTCTTTGAGCCCCGAAATGCCCAAGTTCAAACTCTGGACATCGTTGGGTCTATTGCTAACCTACAAATGCTCCGCCGCCTGCGGCTTTTGCTATTATAAATGCGAACCTCAAAAGGCGGGCCTTATAAGCATCGAAAACGCTATAGCCGCATGGAAGGGCTTAAAAGCCATCGCAGGTGAATCCGCCAAAATACACATTACCGGCGGCGAGCCGTTTTTATACTGGCAGCACCTTGCCGAACTGCTCGAAAAAGCCGCGAATCTTAACCTCGGCACTGTCGATATGGTGGAAACCAACGGCTCATGGGCAGACAATAAATCCGACATTATCGACAAGCTTAAATTTCTTGATACTCATAACGTCAAAAAGCTGAAGATAAGCTATGACCCTTTCCACGCTGAATTTGTCGAGTACGGCAGGGTTAAACTTCTGGCGGAAACCGCCCGTCAAATCCTCGGCCCCGAAAGGGTGCTTGTCCGCTGGCAGGAATACCTCCAAAAAGACCTGTCGGTCAAAGACCTTTGTGAAGAAGAAAAGACCGAATTTTTCATAAATTCTATTAAAGAACATCCCTGCCGATTTACCGGCCGGGCGGCGGGAAAACTTGCGCAAGCGCTTGCAAACAAAGAATTTGAAGAAATAGCCCCAAAAAACTGCAAAAACTCCTTTCTGGGCTCTAAGGGCATTCATATTGACCCTTACGGCAATATTTTCAGCGGGGTATGCAGCGGAATAATCATTGGAAATATCAACGAAAAGCCTCTGGAGCAGGTATGGCTTGATTTTGACCCGGCCAAAGAAGAGTTTTTGAGCGTATTATTTAATGAGGGCCCTGCCGGCCTGCTCGAAAAAGCTGTTAAACAAGGATACGAAAAAAGCCGATTATATTCTGGTAAGTGTCATTTATGTACGGATTTACGGCAATTTTTCTTTGACAAAGGCCAATGTCTTAAGATAATTGGTCCAGAAGACTGCTATACATAAGAGCAAATGGAAGTGTAATGAGCGAAACGAATTACGATTCGATTTTTGGCAAGATGGTTATCGACCAGGGATACTGCACCGAAGAGGAACTGGCATATTGCAAAAAACAAATCAAGGACCGTCCCAAGGACGAGCCGATTACACTCGAACAGCTTTTAATATCCAACCGTTTCATCACTCCTAACCAAGCAAAAAGATTAAAGCAGGTCAGTAAGGAAAGTACGAGAGAAACCAAGGACGTAGCGGAACAAATCCCCGGCTATAAAATCCTCGGTAAACTCGGCGCCGGCGCGATGGCTATCGTTTACAAGGCAAGACAGCTCAGCCTCGACCGTATCGTAGCGATAAAGATTCTGCCCCGCAGATTCAGCGAAAATCAGGATTATGTCAAAAGGTTCTATAAGGAAGGTAAAGCGGCGGCCAAATTAAATCATAATAATATCGTGGGGGCTTATGACGTAGGCGAAGCGGGCGGTTATCATTACTTTGTAATGGAATATGTCGAGGGCAAAACTCTTTATGAGGACATTTCCAAAGGCAAAATCTTTTCCGAACAGGAAGCGATAGATGTCATAACACAGGTCGCCAACGCCCTTGCCCACGCCCACGCACGAGGACTGATTCACAGAGATGTTAAGCCGAAGAACATAATGATTAATCCCGCCGGCATCGTAAAGCTCGCAGACCTCGGTCTTGCCCGCGACGCATCTGATATAGAGATGGCTAAGAGCGAAGCCGGAAAGGCTTTCGGCACGCCTTATTATATTTCTCCCGAACAAATCAGGGGTGAAATGGACCTTGATGCCCGAGGCGATATTTATTCACTCGGAGCCACTTTTTATAATATGGTTACCGGAAGGGTACCGTTCGAGGCCTCGACTCCTTCGGAAGTAATGAAAAAACATTTAAGAGAGCCGCTTATCCCGCCGGACCATATCAACACATCGCTCTCGGCGGGAATATCGGAAGTCATCGAAATGATGATGGCAAAAAAGAAAGAAGACAGGTATCCGTCCGCTGAAGAACTGCTGGCAGACCTTAACGCTGTTCGCAGGGGAGAGCCTCCTTTAAGGGCAAGAAGAAAATTCAATCTCGACGACCTGCAGGACCTTCAGGACGGCCAATTCATCGATACACAGGTAAATGTTTACCACGATGAGGCCCTGATAAGCAGGTACAAGGTACTGGTCGTTATTCTCAGCTCGGTAATAGCGGTTCTTGTGCTGCTGGTTGTCTTTCTTTTCGCCTCAAAATAACCCCCTTTCCCGTATTTTGCATTGACTAATTAGCCGTTTTTGCCCATTATATTACTGTTTTTGGTCTTTTGCGGAGTTATTATGTCAAAAGGAGGCGCACATTTTACATCGCAGGAGCTTGCTCTTGTCCTGAGCCATTACGATATCGGCATTATCCAGCACATAAAGCCGCTCGTATCGGGCAATAGACGCGCGCCGAAACAGATTGTCGTTTCCGACACCGGCAAATATCTGCTCAAAAGACGGGCAAAAGGCAAAGACGACCACTACCGTGTCGCATTCGCCCACGCGGTACAGAACTACCTTAAAGATAAAAATTTTCCGGTTCCGCGTCTTATC
Source organism: Planctomycetes bacterium HGW-Planctomycetes-1 (assembly GCA_002839495.1). Classification (GTDB taxonomy): domain Bacteria; phylum Planctomycetota; class Phycisphaerae; order Sedimentisphaerales; family UBA12454; genus UBA12454. The sequence goes on along the minus strand of PGYD01000003.1, from coordinate 22,310 downwards.
CCCGCCAAGGACGAAAAAAATACTTTTCTCGAACTCGAAGGTCATATTTACGAGCTTTTCGAATTTACGAACGGGGCGCGTTTTGAAGGCAAAATGGAAGCTGTCGTGGACGCCGGCGCCAAGCTGGCGAAATTCCACAGCTTTTTGCAAAATTTTTCGTATCAATCCGTGCCGCTTAAAGGCAGCTTTCACGATTGCCGTTCTGTAAGAAGCCATCTGAAGAAAATCAGCGCCGAGAAAAACGGCGAAACCAAACAGGGCTTCCGCAAAACCGTGGAACTGCTGATGACAATGTATAATAACTCAAGTGTAAATATAAACCAGTACGGCTTCGACAACTGGCCGAGCCAGATTATTCACGGAGACTGGCATCCCGGCAATATGCTCTTTAGCGGCGGGAAAATCGTCGCCGTTCTCGATTACGATTCGCTCAAAATCGCGCCGGCCATAACGGACATCGCCAATGGAGCTTTGCAGTTTTCAATCGTAGGCGGAAGACCCAACCCTGCTGATTGGCCTGATTATCTCGACCAGTCAAAACTGGTCCACTTTATCTGCGGCTACTGCGAAGTAAATATGCCCGAAGAAAAGCTGCTCGAAACCCTGCCGGATTTGATGATTGAAACTCTTATAGCAGAGGCGGTTCTGCCGATAGCGGCAACAGGTTTTTTTATAAATCTCTCCGGCGGCGACTTCCTGAAAATGATTCAGCGAAAATGCTCCTGGATTGATAAAAATAAAGATACGCTTTTAGAAGCTATCAAGCATTCTCTGCAGGATTTGCCGAAATGACCGCTGAAAAAATAACTACGAGACAGAAAATCATCGACGCGGCGAAAAACCTGTTCAGCACCCACGGCTACAGCGAAGCGACCATCGACGACATAATCACTGCGGTTGGGATAACGAAAGGAGCGTTTTATCATTACTTCAAAAGCAAAGAGGCTATCTGTACCGAAATAATAGACGATATACAAAAAGATTATCAAAATATATTCGAGTCCCTGCCGAAAGATGCCGACCCTCTCGAAAAGCTGAAAAACGTAATCGGACAAATTCTCGAATTAAACTGTTCCGGCCAGTGGGTAAACTGCAAACTTATATTACATATCAGCACGCAGGGGCATCTTTTAAAATCCCCGATAAAACAAAAATTAGACGGCTTCTGGCAATGGTATATAGACCAATACCGCCAGTTGATAATCCAGTGCAGGGATTTGAAACTGATAGGCAATAAGTTTTCCGCCCAGCAGCAGACCGATTTAGTCGTCAGCATATTGATTGGAAATATCTGGACAAAGACGGTTTTTGACACTAATGCGGATAACGAAATCATCGATTATATCATCGAAAAATTGCGGGTTTTTTAAGCCGAACACAACTTTTGCAAATCGCCGATTTTAAGCTGCCTGACGGAATCTACCACCAAATCCGCTTCGTTTAATTCATCGGCAGGATAGCTGTTGGTTACGGCAATTACCTTCATCCCCGCTTTTTTGGCGGAAATAATCCCCCATCGTGAATCCTCGATAACCACACATTGGCCGGCCTGAATCATCGAATCAAAAACTACATTAAGTTTTTCAATGGCCATAAGATAGCCCTGGGGGTCGGGTTTGCCTCGCTCAACATCATCGGCGGAAACAATAACATCGAAAGATTTCTCAATAGATGAGCCGGCGAGCATAATTTTTATATCAGCAAGACAGGCGCCGGAATTAATAGCGACTTTTATCTTGTTATTTTTAAGCTGTTCAATCAGTTCCGGAACACCGTCAATCAGATGGTCGATTTGTTTGATAAGTTTTTCAAAAGCGGCTGCTTTTTTTTCGACGAGCCGGTCGATGGAAACGTCTTTGTAATCCGCTTTGCTTTTGTCTCTGACGGCTTCGAAAAGTTCGTAATCCGTAAAACCCAGATACTCGGCGTAATACTCCTCTTTGCTGATTTGAGCGCCAAAATCCTTAAGCACTTCGTTTGCGGCCGCGAAATGACACGGTTCGGAATCCGAAATCACTCCGTCAAAGTCGAATATTACGGCCTTTAACACCCTTGTTATTTCTCCTGTGGTACCGGTCCTGCAAGAGTCTCGTATTGTTCGAACGTCGATTTATCGCCGCTGTGTATCATATCGACAAGCGACTTTATCAGCGGCGAATTTTTCGTTATATATCTTCTGGCAAGCATTCCCTTGCGTTTTTTCATACTTACTTTCTGCGGCTTACCATTGTTCTTGCCGTCGGCAGTGTCAACTTCCATATCGAATTTACTGCTCGCCTGTCCGCAGAATAAATAGCCGCAAATAATATAAATCGCCGAATCCACAAGCGCCCTGCCGCAAAGGTCCATATAATCTGCGCCTGTTTCCTTTACGAAAGCCGCCGCCTTGAGCAGAATCTCTGTGTTTTGTTTAAGAATATCCAGCAGGTCTTTAACCTGCGGCTCGTAGTGTCCTGCCGCGAGTTCTTCAAAATATTTTTCTGCCGTTCCGCTGCAAACGCCCCTGACGGCAGCAACAACCTGCAGTTGGCTCGTACCTTCGTATATCGTCGTAATTCTTGCGTCTCTGGCGTATCTTTCGCACGGATAATCCCGCATAAATCCGCTGCCGCCGAGAACCTGTATCGAATTATACGCGACCCTATTGCACATCTCCGAGCTCAAATACTTCGTCATCGGCGTAAGCATTCCCGCGTATCGTCCGTATCGTCTGGAAACCTCTTTGAGTTTTTTAAGCTCTTCTTTGTCCGCAGGCGGGTCGAATTCGAGCTTTTTCGTATATCCGACATCGTAATCGACCACTCTGTTTGTTTCGTAAAGAAGCGCACGAGAGGCTTCGACGTCGATTTTCATATCTATAACCATATCGCGAACCGCGGGCAGTTTTTCAATCGGCCCGCCGAACTGCTTCCTGCTGGCGGCGTAATCTCTGGCAACCCTGAAAGCGGCCTCTCCGATTCCGAGTCCTTGAGCCGATATGCCAAGCCTCGCTCCATTCATAAGAGTCATAACATAAGGAGCAAGTCCGCGTTTTCTTTCGCCAATCAGTTCGCAGGGCGTATTATCGAAGAACAATTCGCAGGTGGGCGAACCGTGAATACCGAGTTTGTCTTCAATTCTGCGAACATGAACCGTTGGGCCTCTGTCGCAGACAAACAAACTCAAGCCGAGTCCGCCGCTTCTGTCCGGCTCGCTTCTGGAAAGAACCAGCAGCACTTCGCCGCAGCCGTTGGTTATAAAGCGTTTTACGCCGTGCAGGTACCAGTTGCCGCTGTCATCCTGAAAAGCCCTTAATTTACAGCTTTGCAGGTCGCTTCCTGCGTCCGGTTCGGTCAGAACCATTGCGCCGGTTATTTTTCCTGCCGCAAAATCGTGCAGGTATTTCTGTTTTATTTCTTCCGATGCGAACGCGTTAATCGTCTCGGCTATACCCTGAAGACCGAAAAGATTCATTAACGAAGCATCAGCACGAGAAACTATTTCGATGGAGATTGAGTGGGCAAGGTTTGGAAAATTCAGTCCGCCGAATCTATGCGGCAAAGTGGAGCCCATAACGTGTGCCTTGGCGAGCATATCGAGCGATTCCTTTATGCCGTCGGCATAGCTGACAGTGCCGTCTTCATTAAGAGTGCTTCCCTGTCTGTCGATATCTTCGCTGCGCGGAGCAATAAAGTCGCCGCTGAGTTTGCCTATCGAATCGAGCACAAGGTCATAATTTTCGATTGCCTCTGCGGCATCCGCGGGGGCGTAATCGAAGTCCTTCGCGAACTTGAAGCCCTCTTCTATAAGATTGGCAGCGCCCGCCATATCCATATGCCTGAATAAAAACTGAATATCGTCGTTATCTTTGTAGAAATTTGCCATTTTTTTAAACTCTCGCCTTTATAGCTTTTATCATCTTCGGAACGATTTCATTAAGGTCGCCGATAACTTTATAATGAGCAATATCGAAAATCGGGGCCTGCGGGTCGTTGTTGATTGCGATAATCTTCTGACTGTCGCCCATACCCGCCTGATGCTGAATAGCTCCGCTTATTCCGACCGCGATATACAAACTCGGCCTTACCGTCGTGCCGGTCTGTCCTACCTGATGGTCTCTGTCGATAAATCCCAAATCGACCGCCGCTCTCGTTGCTCCCGGCGCCGCGCCCAGTGCGTTGGCGAGGTCCCAGATTAGCCGGAAGTTTTCCTTGCTGCCGACACCCGCACCGCCGGATACGACTATCCTCGATGCCTTGAGATTAACCTTTTTTTCGCGTTTATGTTCATTAAGAATTTCTATCGGCAGCTCGTCAGGCGTCAGGTGTACTTTCTCGACAATAATTTCGCCTTTCCTTGTGCCGTTCGCTTCCGGCATCGGCATAACGCCTTCGCGGACAGTCGCCATCTGCGGCCAGCGGTCGTAATTTATAATCGTCGCGATAATATTTCCGCCGAACGCGGGCCTTATCTGCAAGAGCAGATTCTTATGAACTACGTCTTTGTTCTCATGGTCGCCGATTCGCAAATCGGTGCAGTCAGCGGTAAGACCGGCCTTGGCCGCACTTGCTACACGCGGGGCAAGGTCTCTGCCGCACGCGCTTGCGCCGTAAATCATTATCTGAGGCTCGTATTTGTGAATAAGGTCGTATATCACCTTGGCATAGCTGTTGGCCTGGTAATGCTCCAGCAGCGGATGTTCGAGCACATAAACCTTGTCCGCCCTGTAATGGCAGAGCTTTTCCGCAAGGCCCTTAATCTCGTCGCCGATAAGGACCGCTCCGACCTTAACGCCGAGCGTATCGCCGAGCGTCCTCGCCCTGCCTAAAAGTTCAAGGCCGATATCTTCGAGTTTGCCGCTGTGCTGTTCGGCGAACACCCATACTTCACCTTTTCTGTTGACTGAAATCATAGATTATCCTGAAACTAACTTATTGTCTTGTCGCTTATTAATTCGTGAACCATATCCGCGATGCACTGCTCGCTCGGCTCGACTGTCTTGCTCTCGCGGGCGGTCAGAATAACGCTTTGAATGCGGTGTACCTTCGTCGGCGAGCCGTCTCTGCCGCACCACTGCAAATCGGCGCCCAGATAATCAATGTCCCACTGTTTTATTAAAAGACCTTTTTCCTGAAGCTCCTCTGCCTTGGCCTTGGCAAGCTGTTTCAGTTCCTCGTCGCTTGCGTGAGGATTATCCTGCTTGAGCTGCATTTGAATTTCAACAGGTGTTCTGGCCTTTTTATATTTCATCAGTCTTTTCGCGACCGAGACTCTCGGCTCGTTCGCCTCGTCAACAACGGTAAGCAGTACCGGAAGATTGCATTTTACTTCCTGCCAGCCGTTGCCGATATTGCGTCTTGCGGTGATTGTCTTTTTTTCAAGACTTATAAGTTCTTCGACATAAGTAATCTGAGAGATGCCGAGTTTTTCGGCAAGTTGCGGCCCTACCTGTGCGGTGTCGCCGTCGATTGCCTGTCTTCCGCAAAGTACGATATCGCAATCCAGTTTTTTAACCGCACAGCTTAATATATAGCTTGTCGCCAGTGTATCGCTTGCTGCGCATCGTCTGTCGGTAATCAAAATCGCCTCGTCCGCTCCGCGATATAAGGACTCGCGCAGAATCGCGCTTGCCGCAGGCAGTCCCATAGTGATAACGGTTACTTTGCCGCCATATTTGTCCTTTATATCCAGCGCCAATTCGAGAGCGTTAAGGTCTTCCGGATTGAAAATCGCCGGCAGAGAACCTCTATTAACCGTGCCGTCGTCGTTCATCGCTTCGCCTGTAATTCTCTTGGTATCAGGCACCTGTTTTATCGATACTACGCAATTATAAGCCAATCTGACCTCCTTATATCAGAAATCCAATGGTTTGAAGAGGGGTAGTTTAGCTAAATTAAAACACAAGTCAACTCAAAAACACATTGTAGATAAACAAGACAGAGATTATTCTCTGACGGGCATAATTCCGACCCCGCCGCTGAGAACCGCGCTGGCCGCACCTGTTTTTAGATTGTATTCGATTCCCTCAGTAAAGACGCCGTTGAGCATACAGGGCATTTCCGGACTGCCGGAGACGGTCATAAAATCTTCCGTGGCGTTATAGGCAAGTTCCTTGCCGGCAAATTCGTACCTGCCCTGTTCGTAGTAAACTATTCCGCCCGTCGCTTTTAGTTGTTTAAGCTGGGCCCTGCCCTTTATCGGCTCGTGATAATCTATATCAATCCGGCGGGTATCGATTGTAACTCTTTGTCCGTAACCTTTATCTAAAATAGGAACATAGCCGATATGGATTCCTCCGCTCTCTTCGCTGGTCGCCTGAACATGCATTGTTTTTGTATTCCAGACAAGTCTGGTAAATCCTTCGACCAGCGCATAGCAGGGTTTGTCCAGCGCTCTTTGGCCGGTAGGTCTGCCGGGGTGTTTAACGGTATTGCCGTACTCGATTTTGCCCCTGCCGGAAGCGACTATATCATCCGTAGCACGGTCGTAATCGATTCGTTCGGATTTTAGCCTTACATGGCTCAGTTTTGTCTTCTCGAACGTCCTTACCGATTCGAGCCGAACACTCGGCCCGAGAACCGTTATATGCGATATATCGCCTGCGGGCATAATATCCCCGCTGCCCTGCTTTTCGGAAAGGTTCGCGATAAGCTTGCTGCCGTAAAAGACATTTTCTTCGTCATAATATTCTGTCTGCTTGACGAACTTGCCTTTCACATCGCCGTTAAAAGTCGCCACCTTGTCCGGCACGACAAATTGTGCGCCTTCTTTTGCGCTTATGATAAAAGGCACTTTCTGTTTTCCCTTCGATGTCTCTATCTGCGGATAAAAGACAAGCTCTACATCTCCGATAGCGCTTGCGGTCTGGCTGGCGACGTCATAATCAACCTTTTGGCCGATAAGCACATTTCGCTGGCCAAGCTTATAAAAGAGCTTGCTGCTCAACTGATAAAACCCCCTGAATTTGTCAGGCTTGAAATCGTCGTAAAGATTTGTCACCAAAGGCTTTACTATCATAGGCCCGTCGCATTGTACCGTAGCTATAACAGGTATTTCTCGCCAGGCCTTTGGCGGCTGGGGTTTTTCCTGAGGCCTTTCGGTATCTTGCGGCTGGGGCGGTGATGACGGCTGCGGCTCTGTTTGGGGCTGCTGCGGGCTTTGCTCGAATTGCTGAGATTGAGGCTCCTGACTCGGTCGGCTGCTTTGCGACCATAAAAGATTTTTTATGGCGATTTCTTCGGAAAGAACCACTTCGTTTTTATATTCTATGATTACATTATCTCTAAACAAACATTGATATTCTTCTTTATCCTGATCCTGCTGCGCCGATTCTTTCACGGCCGCAGGTTTATCCGGTACGCTGCGAACTTCGGCAGGTTTTTCTGCTTTTGGTGATTGCGGCGCAGGTTTTTTTGTATCGCCGGCCGTCTCTGCCAGTCTTTTTATATTCAGGTATTCGACTTTCTTTATTTTGAGATATTCGAGCTTGTTGGTGGCGTTGTTATAAACAATTTCCAGTCCTTTTCCCATCAGGTCGGCGTCGGCCGAGACAAAATTAACATCGTTATTCGACCAAAGCATCGAACGGTCGCTGTCAAAAGCCACATCTTTAAGATAGATGAAACTTTCCGAACGGTTTTCTCCATCCGGAATAACGTGAACCAGAACATCGCCTTTTAAAATAGCTGTTTTCGGAGCAGGGTCTCCGCCTTCGACATTTTCGAGTTCGACTGTACCGGTATTTGCGGTGATATTGCAGCGGAAGTTATCCTGAAAAACGTTCATATAGGGCTTGTCGAGGTCCCATTCGTTGCCGCTTTTGTGCAGCACTTTCTCGAAACCTACAACGCGCCTGAGTTTGCGTGTTTTTGGGTCAACTGTTTCGAAACGTGCGCGTTCAACATACTCAAGTTTCGCTTGTCCTACCTGTCCCGCCTGCGAGCCGCCCGGCAGTGCATTCGTATCGCCGATTCCATAATCCGGCCTCGATATCCTTATAACGCCGACGCTGCCGAATATTCTGTAAAACAGAAAGACAACCAGCACGATAAGAAACGAGGTGAGCCAGATTTTAAATTTTCTGCTATGAATCATAATACAGCCGGTCTAATTTCAAACGAGATAACGTTCCATAAGGGCCGCCCATTGGCCGGTGTTCTTGAGGATATACTCGACAACCTCCCTTACAGCGCCGCTGCCGCCGGTTCTCGAAGTTACATAGAGAGCCGCGCTTTTAAGCTCTTCCACCGAATTTGCCACGGCGATGCCGAAGCCGACGCGTTTTACAATCGGAATATCAAGCACATCATCGCCGATATATGCGATGTTTTTCGGCTCAAGTTTCGAGTCCGCAAGAAGTTTCTCGAAGCAGTCCAGTTTTCGCTGACAGGGCTGATATACAAAATCGATTTCCATTTCTTTGGCCCTTTGCGCGGTTACAGCACTTTCCCTGCCGCTTATCAATGCCGCTTTTAAACCCGCTCTTCGCCACATCCTTATACCGTGACCGTCGAGCAGATTAAAGGTCTTATGTTCCGAACCGTCGGAGCCTATCGTTATCGTCCCATCGGTCAAAACGCCGTCAACATCCATCGCCAGCAGCTTTATCTGATTAAGTTCTATCTTGCTTATCTGCGTCATTTACCGGTTATCCTACAATCTTTATCGCGACAATATCCTGTACATCGATTAGGCCGATGGGTTTGTCCTGCTCATCGACAACAGGCAAATCGTCGATTCTATGCTTATGGAATATCGCCATCGCCTCGGCGGCAAGGGCGCTGGCCCTGATTCTCTTGCAATTGGGCGTCATTATATCTTTTACCGCATAATCGAAAAATTTAGCTCCGTCTTTCGCCATAAGTCTTCTCAAATCCGCGTCCGTGATAATTCCCGCCAGTTTTCCGCCTGCATCGACAATCATCACGGCTCCGTGTCTTTTTATTTCACTGTTTTTTTCGAGAAGCTGCTTGACCGTATCTGTAATTTTCGCAAGAGGCAGTTTTTCTCCCGCTTTAAACAACATCGATTGTTCGACCGTGATAAGTTTCGGCCCCAGCGAACCAGCCGGGTGAAATCTGGCGTAATCCTCGATGCTGAATTTTCTGACCTTCATTACCGTAAGCGCCAGTGCATCGCCAATCGCAAGCATACAGGTAGTCGAAACGCTCGGCGCGACGCCGAACGGACAAGCCTCGTCGAGCTGGCCCATACACAAAACAATATCGCTGTGTGCGGCGAGACGCGAATCACTGCTGGCGGTAATCGCTATCAGCTTGACCTCGAGCTGTTTGACTATATTTATCAGGCGGATAATTTCGTCCGTTTCTCCGCCATAGCTCAGCGCAAGTACGATATCGCCTTTTCGCAGTCTGCCTAAATCGCCGTGAACCGCTTCGGCAGGATGCAGAAAATGGCTCGGCGTTCCCGTCGATGCGAGCGTAGCGCTGATTTTTCTGCCGACAATGCCCGCCTTTCCGATGCCCGTAACGATAACCGCGCCTTTGCAGTTATAAATAAGCTCCGCCGCATCGGCAAAGGTCTTATCGACAAGCTCGGCCATTTTCGCCACGCCTTTGGCCTCGGCGTTTATTACCTGCCTTGCGTATTCAAGGTCAAATGCCATTTAACAGCTCCGTTAATACCGGATAAACATTCTAAATCTTCACAATCCCTTCACGTTCGTCGAAACATATTACATTATATCTGTCCGCAGGACAAGTTTCATCGGGACGGATTATTATCTGCTTTTGCTCGTTCGCCTCTATTTTAGCAATCGCCGCCCTGCGTTTATTAAGCAGAAAATCCGCGACTGACGGCGCTACTCCCAGTTCTATCCTTTTAACCTCTTTTTTCGATGCCGCCATTCCCAAAGCCCTCAGCGATTCTATCGCGGCCGATTCGGGACTTTTTATCATTCCGCTTCCCGCGCAGAACGGACATTCCAAATAATTGCTCGACTGCAGGCTCGGCCGCATTCGCTGCCTTGTCATCTCGATAATTCCGAATGCGCTGATTCGCAATATCCTGCTTCGGGCCCGGTCGCTTGCCAAAGCCGACCTAAACATCTTTTCGACTTCTCTTCTGTTTTTACTGTCCCGCATATCTATAAAATCGCAGATAATCAGGCCGCCCATATCGCGAAGCTTCAACTGCCGCGAGATTTCCTTTGCGGCCTCGAGATTTATCCTTAAAGCGGTCTGTTCGGCGTTTTCATGCTTGGTATATTTGCCGCTGTTGACGTCTATCGCTACAAGCGCTTCGGTCTGCTCGATAATGACCGACCCGCCGCTTTTCAAATCCACTTTTCGTGAATGAATCTTCCGGATTTCATCTTCGATTTTATATTTGTGAAACAGCGGCACTTTGCCGTCGTGATACGTTACACGCTTTATCATCCTCGGCTGAACTATCCGGAAGAAATCTCTGATTTTGTGGCAGACGTTTTCACTATCGCATATAATCTTGCTTATATTATTGTTGAAAATATCCCGCATCGTGCGAATCACAAGGTCCGACTCCCGGTACAGCTCCGCCGGCGACTGCACTGTATCGATTCGCTTTTGAATCGCCTTCCACAATCTGTCTATATAATCCATATCCTTTTGGATGTCTCTTCTCGAACAACCCTGACTTGCGGTACGCAGTATAAAACCGGCCTTTTCCGGAGGATGAACCTCGTCAAGAATCGTCCTAAGTCTCGCTCTTTCCTGCTCGTCTTCGATTTTCTGCGAAACGCCGAGATTATGCATCCACGGCATCATCACAAGATATTTGCCCGGCAGCGACAGATACGTCGAAAGCGTAGGCCCTTTGGTATTTATGCCTTCCTTGGTAACCTGTACGATAATATCCTGACCCCTTTTTATACACTGCTGAATGGGCGGCCTTTCCCGCAGCGATTTGCGCTTTCCGATATGTTCGGTATAGTCCTGTCCCTTGCGCATAAAGTATCGCGGGTGCAGGTCACTTATATGCAGAAACCCGTTCTTGCCCATACCGAAATCGATAAACGCCGCCTGTATCGCAGGCTCGATGTTTACCACTTTCCCCTTGTAAATATTGCCGACATGGCTCGCCACCGAAGGCCTCTCGATATAAAGCTCCTCAAGACTGTTGTTTTCGACAACAGCTATCCGGCATTCAGCCGCCTCGGCAAAATTGATTAACATTTCTATTGCCATATATTTATTGTCCTTAATTTGTCTGCCAGACGACTTTTTTTCTGCTCATTGAGACGCCGACGCTTTCCGGCTTCAATCCCAAAAGTCTTGCAGTTTCATCCGGCCTTATTGTTCCTTTATCTGTAATTTTACATACGACTCTGACGCCTTCGCCTGTCTGCTCGACCGATTTAATAAATCCCCCTACATCGGCGGTTTTTACTGAGCCTTTTTCGTCGAGTCTTCTTTCAATCGTTATTTTTTCGCCCGCTCGGACAAGGCTGTTAAGTTTATCCGCCTGCGCCCAGATTTCTTCGAGCTCCTTTTCGTCTTCGAACCTGATAAGATATTCCGCTTCGAGCGGCCTATACGCGATTCTTTCATCGTGAATTATCAGTTCGGTCAGAACAAAACCTTCCGGAAGTTGAGCCGAAATCCTTTTATAAAGTTCCTTATTTTGCTCAGCCGTTGTACCGGCGGCCCCGGAGATTTGCACACAGAAAAGTTCGTCTTCCGATGCGAGCCCCACACTTTTGGGCAGCGGCAGCGACAGCCTCGGATGCGGATTATAACCCTGACTGTAAATCAGATTTATCTCACTGCGCACAAGAGCCCTCTGAACCGCTCTGAACGATTCCTGATGTGATAAAAATCTGACACTGTCTCGTATCTTATATCTTCCAACCAGTGTCTGTACACTCGATTTTATCTGCTGTCTCCTAATCCGTAAAAATCAATTTTATTTAGAACACTTCGGGAAGAACCTTCATCGCCGCACTCCGAAGGTAATTTATAACTTCCCGTTCCGAATTCATCATAAGAACTTTCCGAGCGATAACGTTGCACGACTCAACCGTAACCGAGCGGACGAGCTTTTTAATTTCCGGTATCATCGGCGGAGCAAGCGAAAATGTCCTGAACCCGAGCCCTAAAAGCAGCATAATAAACTCCGGCTCCGACGCCATTTCGCCGCAGATACTGACGTTTATCTTCGCCTTGTTCGCATCGTGTATAATACTGCGAAGAAGACTTACCACCGCAGGGTCGGCTCCGGAATATAAAGTCGAAACACGCTCGTTTCCGCGGTCAACCGCCAGAGTATATTGAATAAGGTCGTTTGTTCCGATACTGAAGAAATCCGATTCGCCGGCAAGAATCGACGCTGTAAGCGCCGCCGACGGCGTTTCAACCATTATCCCTACCGGCACGCTCGAATTATATTTTATCCCGTCTTCGTCAAGGTCTTCCATAACATCACGCAATATCATCTTCGCCTGCCGAAGTTCGTGAAGACTGCTTATCAGCGGGAACATTATCCGTACATCGCCGTGAACCGATGCACGCAGAATCGCACGCAGTTGAGTCTTGAACAGCACGATATTCTGCAGACAAAACCTTATCGAACGAAGACCGAGAAACGGGTTGGGCTCACGCACAAACCGCCGGCTTTGTGTAAATTTGTCCGCCCCCAAATCCATCGTTCTTATCACTATCGGCATATTCCCGAAAACCCTGATGACTTCGCTGTACGCCCTGTAATGGTCTTCTTCCGTCGGTTCGGTTTGACTGTAAAGATACAAAAACTCAGTACGGTAAAGGCCTATCCCCTGCCCGCCTTTGTCTATTACTATTTCCGCCTCGTGCGGAAACTCGATATTTCCGTAAAGCTCCACCTTAACTCCGTCGCGCGTAACCGCGTCAAGGTCCCGCAGAGCGTCAAGCTCTCTTTCGAGCCTTTCAAATTCTATCGCGTGCTGCTGATATTCCTTTAGTGTCGGCTCGTCCGGCTCGATTATTACCACGCCGCGATTACCGTCTATTATCACCGTCGCGGCAGGAGCGACATTTCTCGTAACATCTTCGAGGCCCACAACCGCAGGAATACCCAAAGAACGGGCAACTATAGCCGTATGGCTTGTCCTGCCGCCTGCATCGGTCGCAAATCCTTTTATGAATTTCCTGTCGAAACCGGCCGTTTGTGTAGGACTTAACTCATGTGCTACGACCACTACCTCACGATTTATGTGCCCTACGTCTTCGCGCTTCTTGCCGAGCAGATGTCGCAGCAAACGCTTCTCAATATCGTAAATATCCGTCGCCCGTTCGCTGATATACTTGTTCTGCACGCTCGCAAAATGATTGGCTATATCGCGAAGTGTCGTCGAAACAGCGTATTCCGCCGTCAAAAGGTCGTTATAAACAAGGTCGGTAATTTTCTTCCTGAGATTCTTATCTTTCAGGAAACGCAGATGAACCGCGAATATATCCTTTATATTTCCTTCCGCGATTATCTCATCGGAGTCGGGCTTTTCAAGTTCAGCGACAGCTTTCTTGAATGCGTCCCTGACCCGCTTAACCTCCATAACTTTTACCGACGGCAATATCGACCGTCTTGGTATGCGATAATCTTCGGAATCGATAACAAGCGACCGGGCAATTGCGATACCGGGCGAAACAGCGATTCCTTTTTTTATTTCCATCTTATATTTTCACTTATTTATCAGCTTCGTTTTTACCCTGCCAGGCAGACTCGTCGAAAAGCTTGTTTTCCACAAGGTCTTTCAGTGCCTCTAACGCCTTTTGAGCGTCCGCTCCCTCGGCTGTTATCGTCAGTTTCGTCCCTGCCGCCGCCGCAAGCATCGCCATATGCATTATGCTTTTGCCGTCCACTTCTATATCTCCGTTGCCCACCTTGACACTGCTGGAAAATTTGCTCGCAGTATCGACGAACTGCATCGCAGGCCGCATATGAAGCCCGTTGGCGTTCTTTATCTCAACTTCTATCTTATTGACTGTTTCTGCCAACACTTACTCTCCCGTGCATTCAGCAGGAATCCTGTAAAAATATTCCGGTCAGGCTACCACGATGGATTCTGACCTGCTTCGGCCAATAGCTCTTTTATCTGTTCTACTGTCTCGGACTGCTTGAGAAACTTCCTGAAATTGTCGTTTTGAAGCTGTCCGAATATCGCTTCCATCGCCTGAAGGTGCTGGTCGCCTTCGAGCGGACTAATCAGCAAAATTACCGTATAAACCGGCTGTTTATCCAAAGCCGAAAAATCGATGCCTGTAGCGCTTACTCCAATTGCCGCAACAACTTTTTTCACGGCCTTGTGCTTGATATGCGGAACTGCTACTCCTTTGCCTATACCGGTACTGGCCTCGTTTTCTCTTTTGATAACAGACTTTGAAATATCAGCCGCGTTGTCCTTGCCGATTTTGCCCGCCTTGTCGAGAATATCGACAAGTTCTTTTATCGCTTCGTCCCGTTTTGCCGCTTTGAGCCGTGGTACTATAGCCTTGGCGCAAATAACATCAGCTATCTTCATATTTACTCCTGTGTTTTCACTTCACCGCCTGAATGTTTATTGTCGCGTTCTTTTTGCTTTTGTTTGGTAAGCTGGCGTTCAACTTTCTCTGCCGCTTGGTCTATGCATACGTACACATCGGGGTCACTATGCTTGCCGATAAAGACACGATTGTGTTTTGCCCTTACAATTATTTCCGCGATGTTCGCTGCCCCGGTCTTGCCGCCCTCGATGATTACTTCCGCATCGAGCACGCTGCTGTAAAATCGCGGAAATCCCGAAACTTTCTCTTCAATCCTTGCCTTGATATCTTCCGTCATCTCCGTATGCTTGCCTGTTATTCTAATATCCAAATCTATTACTCCTTAACAAATGTCTATTCTTTCTTTGGCTTTACAGGTTTCGTCTCTTGTGAATAAGACTCAAAAATCGTAGGACTGATAACGCCGCCGCTTATGGTAAATCTCAACGCCTCTTCCACCGACATCTTCAACTCTATAACTTCTTCTTTGGGAACTATAATAACATAACCGGTAAATGGCGTCGGAGATGTCGGAAGAAATACCGTCAGAAACTCTTTTTGTTCCTTCTCGTTAATCTTTTGAAGACCTGCTCCCGTTACCATTGCTACCGACCAGGTGCCTTTACGCGGATATTCGATAGCGACTACTCGGCTGAAACTCATTTTTTCCTTCGTAAGGAAAAAATCTGTAACCTGTTTGATATGAGGATATACCGTTCGAATGAAAGGCGTTTTTACAAAGGCTTTTTCAAACATTCGCCACAGAGCCTTGCCGATAAAGCTTGCCAGAAAGGCCCCGACAAAAACCACACCGATAAAGGCCAGTAAAAAACCGGTTATCTGTCCTCCGCCGTAAACCCAGAATCTCTCGGCTTCGCCGATACGCGCCGCCCGTTTTACCGCAGGGTCATTCAGCTTCTCTTCTAATATCTGCTGGTTATCAGCCGCGGCAGGATAAGTATTTTTTACATAAACCAGTAAATCATCTTCGCTTATATGAGGATAATATGGAGAGCTGTACACCAGAACCCTAACCATACCGCGGTTAATATGGGCACTTACATTTTTTTGGATAAATAGGTAAAGTTGAACAAAAATCCAGACCGTCAAAATGGTCGGCAGAAGTGTCGCCAAACCTCTTAAAAAGTAGGTTTTAAAATTATGCAACGCCTGCATTTCCCCTAACTTACAATCCTTTTATTATTTTTTCTTCGGCTTACGTCAAGCCGTTAGCTTTAAAACACCTTAAAAACGGACAAAAAACTGCGTCAAATCTATAACCCACTGTACTTTACAGACCTTTTGCCGTCAACAAAAAATTAAGACTTAATCTATTGTACGGCAACGGATTAATCAGCCTTTTGGCGGCGTATGCAGGCTCAATCCGAAAGCATCTTCCCACGCTTCTTTGAGCACCTCGGAAACAGTCGGATGCGCGAACGAAATTTCGCCCATTTTTTCTCTGCTGCCGATGAGTGCCCTCGCCGCCGCTATCATTTCCGCAGCGCCTGCCCCAATTATCGTTACCCCCAGAATTTGATTCGTCTTTTTATCTTTTATAACTCTTATCTCGCCGGCAGTTTCATTATGCGCAATGCTCCTGCCATTCGCCCTGAAAAATGCCCTGCCGATTGTGTAATCAATCGCTGCTTCTTTGCATTTGGCTTCGTTTTGTCCGACCGATGCGACTTCGGGAAATGTGTAAACCGCCCGCGGCACAAGCGAATAATCTCCTATGCGGGCTTCTTCGCCCATCGCATTGGCAGCAGCAATTTCCGCCTCGAAAAACGCCCCGTGCGCAAGGTACGTTGTCCCGACTACATCGCCGATTGCGTAAACCCCCGCCGCACTCGTTTCCATCTTATCATTAACCTTTATCGCCGAGGCGTTCATCTCAAGCGATAAGGCTTTGACGGTCTGACTGTCGCAAGACGCCTTCCTGCCGACGGATACGAGCGCCTTTTCCACCTCGATTGCCGTTCCGTCTTCGAGAGTTAGCTTTATCTGCGAACCTGTTTTTTCACAGCCCGTTACCTTTTTGCCCACAATTACATCTATCCCTGCTTTTTTAAATTCCCTCGCCAGCAATTGCCCGACCCATTCGTCCTCGAAAGGCAAAATCCTATCCAAAGCCTCGACAATCGTAACTTTCGTCCCGATACTTGCGTAAATACACGCCATTTCGCAACCTATAACTCCCCCGCCGATTACAACCATAGATTTTGGTATCTCGTTTAATGACAAAGCCTCCGTACTGCTTATGATTTTTTCACCATCAAACGGCATAAATGGAATTTCAATCGGTGCCGACCCCGTTGCAATTATTATTTTTGCCGCTTCAATTTCAGCAGTTGTATCACCCTGCACAGCGATTTTATTTTTAGCCGTAACGATTCCCGCACCCTGAAAGATTTTTATTTTATTACCCGCCAGCAGACCTGCCAGCCCTTTCCTGAACCCCGCCACGACCGCTTCTTTTCTGCTCTGCACTTTCGGCCAGTTCACTCTCGGATTCTCAATATCGATTCCCATTGCCCCTGCGTTTTTTGCAAGGTTAAAAATATGCGCCGACGCCAGCAAGGTTTTCGACGGTATGCACCCGCAGTTAAGACACACTCCGCCGATATCTCCTTTTTCGATAATCGCAATTTTGCCTCCTTTTTGTGCACATCTGATTGCCACTGCGTATCCGCCCGGCCCCGACCCTATTACTGCAACATCGAATTTTTCGGCCATCTCACATCTCCGTTCCGTTTTTAACGATTGTCGTCGAAACCGCGTGAAACATTCTCACTCCGCCGCGTTCGAGCTGGATTATCAAGCCCTCGGCAGGCTCTACGCCGATACAGTTGCCCGTAAATTGCGCCCCGTTATGCTCGACGGTAATTCGTTTTCCGAACAGCATACTCGCCGCCCGCCATCTTTCCACAATCTCGTCAGGGTCTTTGACCGCGATATCCAGAAAATGCTCCAGATTCACGAGCAGCCTTTTTGCGATTCTGTTCCTGTCGCAAACCGTCCCGCTTTCGATATCAATACTCGTCGCTATCGAAGCCAGTTCGCCGTCAAAGTCTTTCTTTGACTGATGGCAGTTTATCCCGATACCGATTATAAAATATTTTTTCTTATTTTTGGTAAACGCCTCGACCAGAATACCCGCGGTCTTTTTGCCGCCGAGCAGAATATCGTTCGGCCATTTGATTTTAGCGTTTTTATCAATCGTCTCAACAACGGCGACAGCGGCCGTGATTGTTATCATATCCGCTTCGATTTTCGGTTCGAAGAACACGACCGAGCAGAGGACGCTCTTGCCTTTGCCGCTCAGCCATTGATTGCCCCGTCTGCCTCTGCCTGCCGTCTGGTGTTCGGCAAAAACCGCAAGCCCATCATTTTTATCGCCCGCTTTTGCGTATTCAGCCGCGATATCATTCGTGCTCGATGTGCTTTTATATACGAGTATTTCTCTGCCGATTCGGCTCGTATCCAGATTTGCTCTTATAAATTCTGCGTCTAAAGCGTTATATTCGGACATCTTTTTAAAATTCTCTATCCATGCCGATATCGACCGACACCGCGCTGTGCGTTATCGCTCCGATTGAAATCCTGTCAACGCCGCAAAGCGCAATTTGTCTGACGTTATTAAGCGTAATTCCGCCGCTCGCCTCGAGTTGCGGCTTGTGTTTGCCTTTGCACATCTTGTTCCGCATCTCGACGGCGTGCGTATATTGCCACTGACCCATATTATCCAAAAGCACGACATCAACGCCCGGCACTTTTAAAACGTGATTCAACTGGTCGTCAACGTGGTCAACTTCAACACATACGAATTTCACACCTTCGATTGCCCTTGCTTTTTCGACGAGTTTTCTAAGTCTGGGCTCGAAATTCTTTCCGAGCTGGGCAACGTGATTATCCTTGAACATCACCGCTTCTTTCAAACTAAACCGGTGATTGTGTCCCTTGCCGCACCGCACGGCGTATTTTTCAAGTTCCCGCCAGCCCGGTATCGTCTTTCGTGTATCGTATATCTTCGCCCTTGTTCCGCGAGTCGCGTGAACGTATTTATAAGTCATCGTCGCTATTCCGCACATCCTCTGAAGAAAATTCAATACCACTCTTTCTGCGCTCAGCATTGTTCGTATAGGCCCTTCGATTACGCCGAGCCTGTCGGCAACATTCGCCCTTTGTCCGTCGCGCTTGAGTATCCGCAGCTTCAGCTTCGGGTCGTATCGCCTCAGTACCTCTTTGGCGATATTCATACCGCTGACGACAATTTCCTCTCGGCTTATGATATAAGCCTTGCCGGTCGCCTTCGCAGGTATCATCAGTTCGCTCGAAGGGTCTCGCCCGCCGTAATCTTCCTCGATTGCCATATCAATTAATTTATCGATTCTTTTAAAATCCAAAGTTTTCATCTTAATCCTTATTTCTCTATTTCCTTACTTCTTTTTTCCTATCTGCGGCAGCTCTTTCAGTTCCTTCAACTGGTCCCGCAAAAACGCCGCCTTTTCAAAATCAAGTTTTTCTGCCGCTTCGAGCATTTCCTTTTCAATCTGCACCGCAATCTCGGCGGCATCATATTCATCGTCGCCAAGGTTCACCGCCTGCTGCGCCGCCTGTCTTGCCTTCAATTTGTCCTGCAAGCCGCTGTAAATCTGCTTCTTTATCGTCTCAGGCGTAATCCCGTTTTCCTTATTATATTGTGTCTGTATTTTACGCCGCCGATTCGTTTCGTCAATTGCTTTTTGCATCGACTCTGTTACCCTGTCCGCGTACAAAAACACCTTCGCATCGACATTTCTCGCCGTCCTGCCGATAGTCTGGACAAGAGACGTCTGGCTTCGCAAAAATCCTTCCTTGTCCGCGTCAAGAATCGCCACCAGCGAAACCTCCGGCAAATCCAGGCCTTCACGCAACAGGTTAATCCCGACTAAAACATCGAACGCCCCGCTCCGCAAATCCCGCAAAATCTGAACCCTCTCCAGCGTCTTTATTTCACTATGCAGATACCTGCACTTATATCCCTTTTTCGCTATGTACGCCGACAAATCCTCCGCAAGCCTTTTCGTCAGCGTCGTAACCAGTACCCGCTGTTTTGCCTGCACGTGTTTTTCAATCTGGTCAAGCAAATGCGGCACCTGATTGGCCGCAGGATGAACAAAAATTTCCGGGTCGAGCAGCCCCGTCGGCCTTACAACCTGCTCGACAACCGCGCCTTTACTCAGGTTTAATTCGAACTCCGCAGGCGTCGCGGAAACAAATACAACGTGCTTCCAGTTCTCCTGAAATTCCTCGAACCGCAAAGGCCGATTATCCATCGCGCTGGGCAGTCTGAATCCGTGCTCAACCAGAACCTCTTTCCTGCTCTTATCGCCGGCGTGCATCGCCCGAATCTGCGGCACTGTCGCGTGCGACTCGTCGATAAACAAAAGAAAATCGTCTCCGAAATAATCTATCAGCGTATAAGGCCTTGCCCCCGCAGGCAGACCGCTCAAATGCCTCGAATAATTCTCAATCCCGCTGCAAAACCCGACTTCTTTCAGCATCTCGATATCGTAAAGAGTTCTTGCCTGCAATCTTTGCGCCTCCAGCAGCTTGCCATCCTGCCGAAGTTTCATAAGCTGCTGTTCGAGTTCAGCCTTTATACTCTCCGTCGCGGCCTCAATCCTATCGGCAGGCATTACATAATGTCCGGCAGGATATACGAATAATTGCTCTTCTTTGGCAAGTATTTCTCCGCTTGTCGGATTGATATAATTGATTTTTTCGATTTCGTCGCCGAAAAATTCCAGTCTCACCGCGAACGATTCATAGCTGGGCCACAATTCCACAACATCGCCGCGAACCCGGAACGTCCCGCGTTTAAAATCAATATCGTTTCTTGCGTACTGCAAATCTGACAGCCTGCCAAGCAGTTCGTTCCGCTCGACAGCCTCACCGATTTTCACCGTGATTACGCTGGCCTTATAATCCTGCGGCGAACCCAATCCGAAAATACACGATACCGATGCGACGATTATCACATCGTCCCTGCTCGTCAGACTCGCCGTCGCCGCAAGCCGAAGCCTGTCCAACTCGTCGTTTCGCGATGCGTCTTTTTCGATATAAATATCCCGCTGCGGTATATACGCCTCAGGCTGGTAATAATCGTAATAGCTGACGAAGTATTCGACCGCGTTATTGGGAAAAAGCCCTTTAAATTCCTCGTAAAGCTGTGCCGCCAGCGTTTTATTATGGCTGATTACGAGAGCAGGCCTCTGATACTTGGCGATGACGTTGGCCATCGTGAATGTTTTTCCGCTGCCCGTTACACCGTAGAGGGTTTGATACTGCCTGCCTGATTTGAGGTTATCGGCAAGGGCCTTTATCGCCTGGGGCTGGTCGCCTTTCGGCTTAAAATTGCTGATTAATTGAAACTTCGCCATACTCCTATTTTAATCGGGAATACGGCAAACTTCACGGATTATTTGCCCATCAAAAAATTGACCCCGCCAAAACTTTGGCGGGGTCAGTAATTAACCATTTCTCTTTTCTCTTTTTAGCCTTCGCTTTTCTTCCGGACTAAGCAAGGCCTTTTTCCTTTGTTCTCTTCCGCCTTTATCTTTTTTTCCCTTGTCACCCATATCAGTTTCCTTTCTACGCAGAACGACTAATCACATCTGCAGCACTGCTGCTCTGCTTGTCGAGTATTTACTTTTTCAGCGACACTGGCTCTTAGTAGCTTCTTCTGCCGCCGCCACCACCACCATAACCGCCGCCGCCTCTGCTATCTCTGCCGCCGCCGCCACCGCCATAACCGCCGCGTCCGCCGCCGCTTCTGCCGCCGCCGCCGTAACCGCCGCGACCACCGCCGCCGCCTCTGCCGCCGCGATCAGTCTTGGGCTTTGCCTCATTGACTGTCATTGCCCGGCCCCTTAAATCTTTGCCGTTCAACTCTGCGATAGCTTTTTCTGCTTCCTCTTTCGAGGGCATTTCTACAAAACCGAATCCCTTGGTTTTACCGCTGAACTTATCCATTATCAGACGGACTTCCGTAACCTCGCCGTATGGCGAAAAAAGCCCTTTTAACTCTGCTTCGGTCACGTCAAACAATAAATTACCTACATAAAGATTCATCCTGTTACTTCCTTTCTTTTGAGAAATTTCATACAAAATATATCGGGATTATACTCGCCCCCTGCTATTAAACGCAACAGCAAAATCTGCCTATTTTTGTTTTCTCACTCCGCAACCCGCCAAACTCAATCAATTGGAATGGGAAAGGAACATCGTCCACCACTATCTTTAACGCCAGATTTCCACCAATTCAGTTGGGCATGCGTACCTTGGCCATGGTGCGGGCCATGTATCCCTCCTTTGACATTCCATCCACTTGCTTTCAACGCTGCTGCTGCCATCGCTGCATTTCGCGACACACGTGCGGCTTTCTGCGAAGCCAGACCTATTGCCCCATATTCATTAACCTTCTTAGAAGCAGCTTTGTTTAACGGCTTAATCAATCCGAATGTGTATTCGTTAGCTGTAATTACCGCTCCATCGGCAGCTCCTTTGGCGGCTGCTTTTGCAAACTCTAATGCTTTTTCTGCAGGAGTCATATTGCCATAATCGATGCTACCGCCGTCTTTTTTACACAATCCATACGGATCTATGTAATTTACCGGATTATTCAAGCAATACTGATACAGATTGAGCGAATCGGCGTAGCCGATTGGGTCAGTCTGCAAAAACCTGCCGATACTCGGTTTATAATATCTGGCTCGATAGTAATAGTTTCCAGTCTCAGTATCGTATTCACGACCAGTAAACAGGTACGTATTAGCCACAGAGCTCACAGAGACC
>PGYD01000148.1 GCA_002839495.1 Planctomycetes bacterium HGW-Planctomycetes-1 | reverse complement strand
CTATTACACAAGTACTTACGAAAAATATTTTGCAAAACGAAATTTCTCAATTTCGTAACCAATTGTTATTATTCAAGTTATAATGGGACAATAGTGCCAATTTATATGAATAAAGAACTGCTTCATACGAAACTCGTACGCGAGTTGATTGCCCTGATAGCGTCCGGCAATTACGGCGATGGCGCCAGGCTGCCTGCCGAGAGGAAACTCTGCGAGCAGTTCAACGTCAGCCGAGGCACGGTAAGACAGGGACTTTACGACCTTGAAAAACTCGGAATCCTGAAAATCAAGCCCGGCTCAGGTGCCTACGTTCAGAAAATTTCTCAAAAGAAACTGCCCGCACATCTTTTGCCGCTCGATTTTGCCAAAGTAACCTTTTCAGATATTATTTACGCACGCAAGGCAATCGAAACGGCGGCAATAACACTCGCCTGCGAAAAAATAAGCACACGTCAGATTGAAGAGCTTCAGCAGTTAATAGAAAAAATGGAGGCGGCAAAAGACAATCTTCTCGAATTTCTCAAACTGGACACGGAATTTCATCAGATTATAATCCATACGAGCGGAAATATGCCGCTGGTTACGGCGTTTGAGTCCATCGCGGAATACCATAAATATTCGCAGGTCTTTTCAAGCCTTTACGAAAGCGAAGTGCATACCGCGATAAATTTCCACAGGAAAATGCTTTCGGCGCTGAAGGGGCGCAATGCCAAAAACGCCGTAAAGGCAATCGTAAGCCATTTGGAACATACGGAACAGATAACAAAATCGGCAAAACAAAAAGATATTTCAGCTTAAAACATTATTTACAGACACATCAAGAAAATCTTTATCTATCGACGTCGTTTTCGAGCATTTTTAAAAGATTTTCTTTTGTGAGAAGTTTTAAGTCCTGCTGTCTTTCGACAAACGGCCGGACGTCTGTAATTACTTTATCCCAGTCGTAATCTGAAATACGCAGGGCGGTTTCGCTTCGCCAGTTATCGCTCGTGACTGTCCTGCCCTGCCATCCGGTCTGTTTTAGGGCATTATTCAAAAGGGTAATGTTCGGCGCAGGCCAGTTTCTGTCGGACAAATACCAAAATAAATCGTAAATGTCTCTGCCCTTCACATATTTACGGCTTAACATCGCGTGTAATTTCCCGGCGAGCAATGACGCCCTATCATAGTGCTGCAAGTTTAATAGACAATGTTTTCTGATAATGCTCGTTTCAAAATCAGCTCCGGCAGGCGGATTTGTGTCGATTTCTACTTTGATGGAAATTGTCTCGGAGCTATGGGGTGAAAGTTCAAGCTCGTAAAGCAGACCCTCAAAATTTAAAAAGGCGTTTTTTACCGTCTTTTCAGCTTTTGCTCTGATTATTAGCGAATAACCCTCTGCGGCAAAAATACTTTTAGTCCTTTTCATAAGCGCTGTAAAATTATCTTCCCTTCCCGCGGCAGAAAGAGAAAAATCCATGTCTTCCGAAAAACGCGGCATAGAATAAAGAAACCGCAAGGCTGTCCCGCCGACAAATGCCCAGTTTTCAAAGGCACCGCTCTCCTGAAGGCTTTCGAGCAGTCTTGCCTGTAGATATTCTCTTACAATACATCTTGCGAAATTATTATCCTCGATTCTTTCAATAATTTGTTTAATATAATCTTTCATAGCTCACCGCCTTGCGATTCATCAATCATCTTTTTAATATTCGACGCCGCTCTTTTGAGTTTGGGACTTTTAGACTTCTCTGTATATTCGTCAAGTACGTCTTTATTAAACCGATTGAAATTTTGCAGCCTAAGCTCATCTATAAATTCTTTTTTATCTCCCTGAGCGGTTAGATAAATCAGGTCAAGCAGGGCTTTCTCCGGTCTTGCTATAAACGCTTTTTGCTTCTCCGGCAATTCAATTTCCTGATAACCGCAGAAAAAATCCTTTTTGATATATCTATACTCGAACCGCCCCAGCGGTGTTTCAATCGTTCGCGGCCTGCCCGATGTAACACTCGTAACAACCGGTACAAACTCCGGAATCAATCCATAAAAAGAAAGGGCAGACTGGCAGCTTACATAAGACGGCGATTCGATATTGTTGGCAATAGAAAACAAATTCGGTTTAATTTTTCGGTAAGGCTCGGCAAGTATATAAATACCTTTATTCAATCTTATAAGTTTGCCGCTCCTGACCCAACGATTAAGCTGCAATCTCACCTGAGCCAGATTCTGACCCGCAGAGAGAAATCTGGTCGTAAAACACGGCAATTGGCTCGTTTTCTTTAATAATGTTTCAAATTTCATAGTGCTCTGTAGAAAACATTAATAATAATATGTAAAAAAGCTCTTTTTGAAAAGTAAATAAAGGATCATCAGGTCGTAGGTCAGCACTCGCAGATAGCATT
>PGYD01000147.1 GCA_002839495.1 Planctomycetes bacterium HGW-Planctomycetes-1 | reverse complement strand
GGCGGGGAGTGTCGAGACAATGTTAACATCATTGACATCGCAGGAGGGACCGAAAGCGTAACAAATATTATAATTAAAGGTTGTAGGCCAATCGGGTTCGTCAATGGACGGGTGAACACATTCTTCGGCGTTGTCGATTGAGAGGTCGAAATCTTCGCAGCCGTCGGGCAATGGCGGAATGGGCTGGTCGTGCTGAATTGGGCCGCAGCCAAACATTACAGCGATTGTAATTTTCTTTGTTTCGTTCGGGTCGAGATTTCCGAGATTGAATTGCATTGCGCCCGCGACACGTTCATAGTAGTAATAATCACTAAATACACTATATAAATTGCCATTTAGGCTTCGATTCTGAATATTTACATATGTGCCTGTCGTAGGTACACCGCCGTTAGAGCAAAATATACCATTTTCAAAAGCTGTTGGCTCAACAGTACTTGAAAAACATATCCAATCATTATGGTCAGGATTAGCACCCCATTGGGCAATATCGTATCTAAAATTACCGACCTGATGCACAGGATTATAAGGAGTATATTGCGATAGCGGATCATAGAAATTATCCGATGCATAGCTTGAATAATCTCCATCATAACCATAAGGATATGAACAAAGCATTTGATAAAATTCCACATTTGAAATAGTACTTGCCGAAATATTCTTTATCGAGTAGGTTTGAAGCAATACGTGCCTCTCGGAGTTCACGTAAACAACGGATTCATTTGCATCTCTGAATGCAATGGGTGAACCACCAACACCATTTGTATCCTGCTCTCCCAAGTCAACCAATTCGTAATCTATTCTTATCCTAATATCATCGTTTTCTATCCTGCTTAGCGCCGTGTTAATTCCCGGACAGGGGTTATTCGAGTCATACCAAGACGCATAATAAGTTTCAGGATCATATTGTGTACTAAAATTGCTATTTGTACTAAAATAAGGATAAAGAAAGTTTTTTTCGAGCCACACAGCACAGGGAGCGGTATTGACGGTTGAATAATATATTGCGGCGCCATATTCTCCAGATAGCATTTCATGATGAGAATGTTGGTGGCGGTTGGTATAGCCCCACCAAAATCCGTCCGAATAACCGGAAGGATAAAAATTAAAAGCAACCCCACCATTCGAAGCTTCATGATCGTTTGTATATATTTTAATTGGTTCACCATCAGCGAACACAGTTGAACAACCAACAAACAAAACTAAATTTATTAGACAAATTAAAAAAAGTTTTATAGTATTTTTTTCTGTAGACATATTTTCCTCCTTGAATGCAGAAACATTCACTCAAAACTTATGAAATTAAACAAATTAACCTCGAAATTTTCTTATACCCAAAATACCGATCAGCAGAAACGATAATGTTATCGGTTCTGGAACTATATGCAAAGTTATCGGAGAATCAAAAGAACCAGGAATTGGTTCAGAATAACCAGCACGATACCAAACAGTGAAAGGTGAGCTAATAGCATCGTCCCAGTTGCCAGTTATTAACCAACCTCCTCCTGCGTGAGGAATACAATTGAAGTTCTTTCCATAGAAATGGACCGTTGCCATGCCTCCTGTCGACAAAGAACCGTTTATACTACCTCCTGATAGGCTTGCAACACCAGAATAGGAAAGTTGTAAATATTGAATCGAGCCTCCCGAAATTACTGCCGTGCTATTGTCGAAAACTGAAACGACAAAAGACACGTTTCCATTTTGCATGTTGAAAATGCTGGAATTATAAGCCCAAACGGATTCAGCTGTCCCTCCTGTCATTGTAACTGTTGTCTGGTCTGGCGGAGTGTCGTAGATGTTTACGGTTCCATATTCGCCGGAAGAAATGGTTGTGTCGCTGTAGATATTGACATCAATCGGCGTTGCGTTAGCGCAGGACACCCAAAACAGAAATGCCAATACGATTGAAACTCCTACTTCCTTTTTCATAATCTCACTCCTTCCCAAAAATATTTTCTTACCTCATCTGACATTATACCAGAACAGCAGCCAAAAGTTCAAGAAAAATCCTTAAGATTTTTTAAAATAATTTTTCATAACATATTTGTACAGAGTATCTTACGTTGCGGGAGCGCATTTAAAAAGCACCGCCGCAAATTCACGCTCAAGCAAGCTCGCGAAAGCCATTATGGACGTGAAAAGCAAACGGTGCTTCTTACTTTAAAAGAAGCACCGAAGCCTCATACATTCCATAATACTTTTCACAGCCACAAGGCTATGAATTCGCGAATTTGCTTGAAACGTATGAAATCTCAGTGATTTCGTTTATCGATTATTCAGTTGTAATTTTATATAAAGAGCAAATTTTTAGCCACAGAACTCACAGAGAACACAGAGATATTTTTTAAAAAAACTGTGTAAATCTGCGTAAATCCGTGTCTTTTGAT
>PGYD01000146.1 GCA_002839495.1 Planctomycetes bacterium HGW-Planctomycetes-1 | reverse complement strand
TTACTGTAATGTTTGTGCTGTGCCATATCGGACACTCCTTTCCTGGGGAGGCATTATATCCTCCCGCCGAGTGTCCGTCATTCGTTTAGCACCTCATTATTTAACAGGCATGTTGCCCGAAGTTCTTCACCATACAACTTGTCATAAGGCAGATTATAAGTATCGTAAGACGGATTGCGTTGATGTTCTATCAAGAAGTCAATAGTCTTCTCTCCTATAGGTTTCCACGCCCACAGATCTTCCGCCTTGCGGCAATCTGAAAATAAGAAATTAAGAAGTTTATTTGATTCCGGTATTTCGTATCGGTTTGAAGAGATTCTTGTATTTTGATTATTACTAATCTCAAAATACAAAATGCTTTCCGGTGATGTAATTAATTCTGCCAAAAACAATTCGCAGAATTTTCGTTTATTCCAGATATCTATTTCGGCATCTAAAATTTTAAGTGACAAATAAGGATTTGTTTTTGCAAGTTTGTGGACAAATCTTGGCCTTAGTAAACTGAGGTTAAAAATGTCATTTATGATATCGCGTCTGACTTCATTTTTTTTGTTAATTCGAGAAATTAAGATTTGCTTCAAACCGCACAACGAAGTCAACCGTCTATGCTTTCGGGGCATAGAGTTTGCAACGAGGGCATGCAGGCTGTTTTTCAATTCCTCATTACTAAATTGGCCCAAACTATCCCTTGTGGCAAATTTGCTTTGCGTATAAAATTTAACCAATCTGTTAAAATGTTCGTCTAAAAGGCCAACCATTTGCCCCAACTCGTCGCTATAACTTAACTGCTCAAAAAGGTTTTTTAGTTTATTGAGTTTGTAAGAAGAAAGTGGAGCGAGTCGAGTTTTCAGAAGCAAATACAAGGTCAATAGTAATATTATTATGAAAGAAAAGTTATGAGGATTTAGATTAAATTTGCTCAGATTAAATTTTGGCGTAAGATTGAAAACGGCAAATACGTCATAGAACTGAAGATAAAGCAAAGATAAGCCGGTACATAAGATTAAGAACCAGTTAATACGTGTCAATCGTAATTGGATATCTAAAATTTTTGTTTTTGGCAAAATTGCGTAAACAGCAAGAACAATTGTAAAAACGGTAAGCAAATCGCTTATATTCATAATTACATCTATGGTTTCATAGTCCTAAAATTAACCATAACAAACTGCCGGCGAATACCACATATTCCTCAATCTCATCAGATTATACCTTTAAAAAATTGCTTATCAAAGGGATTTTATGCGGTTTTAGCAGTGAAATAATCCGTACAATCCGCGTAATCCGCGGTTATGCGCATAAAAAACCCCCTCGCTTGCTGCGCAAGCAGCAGAGGGGGTTTGGATTCGAGCTTATTATTTTTTGCCCTCGGCTTCGCCACGAGGCGAGCTTTCCGCCTCTTTTTTCTCTGTATTTTCGGTTCGTGATGGAGCCGTCGGTTTCGAGCCGTTCATTTCAAAGCCGTCTGCCGGATTGGCAAACTGAATATCAGACTCGGCTTTTATCTGCTTTATATAGCTGATAACGACCTCGTTTTTCTGCTTGTCGGTGAGGGTTTCAATTATCTGAGCTTTGGCATCTTCAAAGCTCGTAGTATTAGCGTCGATGTGCTTGACGAGTTGTATGATATGGAAGCCGAACTGGGTTTCCACGACATCGCTAATTTGATCCGGCTTAAGTGCGTAAGCGGCCTTTTCAAATTCGGGAACGAAAGAGCCTTTGGGCGCTTCGCCGAGGTCGCCGCCATCTTTAGCGGACGGGCATTGCGAGTTATTTGTCGCAAGGTCGTTAAAATCGGCGCCTGCCTTTAACTGCTTGAGCAGTTCTTCCGCCTTGGCTCTTGCCTGCGCTTTTGCCTGATTTGGGTCGTTCGAATCTTTTGCGGGCATTATAAGTATATGTTTCGTATGCACCTTTTCCGGCTCGCCGAACATCCCGATGTTTTCATCATAGTACGCCTTGATTTGTTCGTCCGTGGGAGGGATTATCTTGCCGACGAACTCGCCTTCCATCAGTTTTTCGAACATAAGCTTTTTAAGCATATTTTGCTCGTAATCGCTGTAAGTTGTGCCGTACGCTTTCAGAAGCGACTTAAATTCGTCGATGGTCAGATTCTGCTGGGCGAGATGTTTGCTGATTTGCTCTTCGAGTTCGGACGGGCTGACGGAGATGTTTTTCTCTCTTTCCTTTTGAGCCAGTATTTCTTCGATTATCAGTTGTTCCATAATGCGTTTTCGCATCTGCTGGGTGTACTGTTCTTTCATATTCGGCGGTATTCTGCCGGCGAGCTGTTCCATTCGAGCGTTTAGAATCTTTGCGATTTGTCCTTCGGTAATTTTCGCACCGTTGACGGTTACCACGGCAGTGGTATCGGATTCAGACGCAGCCGTCTCTTTAACCGGCGCCGGCTCGGGGGCAGGGGCTT